>VAXG01000017.1 GCA_005883355.1 Actinomycetota bacterium
GAGATCGACGATGCCGTCGAGCATGTCGTCTTTGTTCGCTACGTGGTTGTAGAGGGACATGGCCTCGACGCCGAGCGCGCGGCCGAGTTTGCGCATCGAAACCGACTCGATCCCGCCCTCATCCGCAAGGCGTATGGCGGTCTCCAGGACCCGGTCCCTGGTCAAGGGTGCTCGGCGTTTCGTTCCCATGCCGTTGACAAGCTTACGGTGTACGTCTAGGCTCACGCCAGTTTTGCTTACACCGTATGTATGGATCCACCGGATCGGGAGGAAACCGTGAAAGCCATCGTCCACCACAAATACGGGTCAGCGGACGTTCTCGAGCTCGAGGACATCGACAAGCCGGCGGTCAACGACGACGGCGTGCTCGTGCGGGTGCGGGCGGCGTCCGTCAATGCCTTTGACTGGCACATCATGCGAGGCCTCCCCTACCTCGTCCGCACTTCAGAAGGGCTGCGGAAGCCAAAGAGGACTGTTGCCGGCGTCGACGTGGCGGGGCATGTCGAGGCGGTTGGGAAGGACGTAACGCGGTTTCAGCCGGGTGATGAGGTGTTCGGCGAGCGCGGCGGCGCCTTTGCCGAGTACGTGCACGGCAAAGAGAACAACTTCGCGCTGAAGCCGGCCAACCTGACGTTCGAGCAAGCTGCCGCTGTACCCATGGCGGGATTCACGGCCCTGCAGGCTCTTCGCGACAAGGGCCACGTTCAGGCAGGGCAGCGGGTCCTGATCAATGGTGCGGCCGGAGGGGTGGGCACATTTTCGGTGCAGATCGCCAAGGCGTTCGGGGCAAACGTAACCGGGGTCTGCAATACGAGGAACGTGGACATGATCCGATCGATCGGTGCCGATCGGGTCATCGACTACACCCGAGAGGACTTCACGCGAAACGGGCAGCGGTATGACCTGATACTCGATGTCGCGGCGAACCGCTCGTTGTCGGATTGCCGGCGCGTCCTCGACTCCAACGGGACTCTCGTGGTGGTCGGCGCACCGGACGGTCAGTGGCTCGCACCTGTGGCTCGTCTGGTGACAGCGGTCCTGCTCTCGCGCATCGGGAGCCGGAAGATGCTTCCGTTTCTCGCGAACTTCGCCAACGACGACCTGATCGTCCTGAAGGAGCTGATCGAAACCGGAAAGGTCACTCCGGTCATCGACAAGACATACCCGCTGAGCGAGGCGCCAGAGGCGATCCGCCATGTCGAAACGGGACACCCCCAAGGAAAAGTCGTCATCACCCTGTGAGGCTTCGGTCGCGGCTCGCCTAGGCTATTACGACAGGGGAACGGTGGACCTAGGAAGGCGCTTCGTGGCTAGCCCGCCGTTGAGGAAAGAAGGACACCGTGCTGCGGCATCCGAAGTGGAGATGCCGATGTGGATTTGGATCGCGATCGGAATGGGCTCGTTCCTCGGCCTAGCCTTCCTCGTTGGGCTCGCGTTGGCGCGGGTCCTCGGAAAGATCGGCCTGCAGATTGGCGAGTTTTACGAGAGAGAAGGTTGGGCGACGCTGCCGCCGACTCGCGCGGCGAAAGACGTCGAGGAGCAGCATCCCGTCGAGGTCGAGGCGAAGTCGTCACATGGCTTGAGCTCGGTCGGCCACACCTCTGGTCGTTGAGAAAAACCAACGCGCTGTGGGCCTTGTCTAGCGGGTCCCGGCGAGCGAATAATCGGTGGTGGTGCGGGCGCGCGAGAGCCAGTTGGCGCCAACCGTGCCAACAGTCACACGCCACCCGCACCACCATTGCGTCGTGCGATTTCCCCGAGGCCAGAGGCACATGCCCACATCAATGCTCCGGCACTACCAAGTTCGACTGCGTAGGAGCCGACGCCTCCCCTATCGGATCGCGCGGCTGCTGCTGTTGGCGCTACCGCTCGGGTTGCTCCTCGTCGCCTACATCGCGAGACACTGACGGGAAGGCGCGCGCGCGAGGATCGAATCCGGGTGCCCGCTACTCGGGAAGCCAGCCGTCGCGGTACGCGGTCGGCTCGCGGCGCGGCAGCGCGGCGTACGCGACTCCCCCATCCGTGGTGTCCTCCTCGACGCTCGCACCGTGGCGCGTCGCCACGTCGTCGACGGTGAAGCCGAGCGAGTCGTGTTCGCGTGCGCCGATTGCGATCACGAGGCACGGACCGCTTCCCGCACCGATGATCACGTGCTTCGTTTTCGGCGGGCAATGGACGAAGTCCCACGCGCGCAGTTGTCTCTCCTCGCCTTCGATGACCAGAACTGCCTCGCCCGAAACGACGAGGAAGGCCTCCTGGTCGGCCTCCCAGTGGTACATGGCCATCGGTTCGCCCGGCCTGAGCACGAACGGATTGACGCCGAGCTGTTCGAATCGCCGCTCGCCTTCGAAATCGTCGCCGACGATGCAGACGGCGCCGCGGCCGTCGACGTGACGCCACTCGGCGTCGCGCATGTTGAGGACGAACCATCCCTCGCCCTCCGGGACGAGCCCGTGCTCGGTCTTCTCCAGCTTCGACTCGGGAACCACGAACTCGAAGACTGCCGTAACTGTCGCTCGGCGCGCAACGTTTAGCATGCCGCCGTGCACGACACACCCGCGACATGACTAGGTTTGTCGTCGACACCAGCGCCGTCCTCCACCTGGCGACAGAGGGAGCCGATGTCCCAGACGCGCACACGCTCCTCGCGCCGACGCTTCTTCGTTCCCAAACACTGTCGGCTCTGCACGAGGCAGTCCAGCGGGGCGAGATCCCGGCCGACGTCGCGCGCGACCGCCTCACCCGCATCCGGCGGCTACGGATCAGGCTCCTCGGCGACGCCGTGCTCCAGCGTCGGGCCTGGGAGCTGGCGGATCAACTCGGGTGGGCGTCGACCTACAACGCCGAGTACGTCGCACTCACTCAGCTGCAGGCAGACGCGTTCGTAACCCTGGACGCGGAACTGGCGCGAAGCGTCGAAGGGATCGTCGCGATCGCGTCGATTGACGCGCTGCGCTAGGAAGATGGGCGGAACTTGGCAGTGCGCAAACCAGCCGAGCCTTGAGGCGGACCCGCTGAGCCTCGTGTGAAGACGGCAGCCGCTTGAGCGGCGGCGAGCCCTGAAACCCGCCGCCGATTCCCACGCCGCGCACTCGGCGCAGAAGACGTGCGGCTCGTCCAACCAGGCCAGGTAGACGCGCCAAGTGTCCGGGCGCTCTCTGGCCCGCCGGTAGGCCGCCCGCACTTGAGGTGTAGCGCGACGGTCCCTGTCGCAGAGGACCGTCGCGCTTGGTCAGGTCGTCAGAGACCCGGGCAGGTGCCGGGGTCCGGTTGGTCAATTCTCGCGGAGTCGCCCTGAGGCACACGCGGGAAGGTGACGAGAAGGACGTATGGGACGGTGCCCGTGTTGACGACCTGGTCCACTTCGCCGGGTCGCTCGATGAATGCCTGCCCCGCGCTGTACGTGGCGGTCTGGCACTGGCTACCGATGGCTCGGTAAACGGTGAGCGCGCCCTGCTTGACGATGATGATCGCTCCTCCCGGATGGGAGTGCCAGCCGGAGGAGCCGCCCGGGACGACCGTGATCTGTGCCATGGCTACGTCCGTTCCGGCTTGAAGCGGGATCGTCCCGTTTGACAGGTCTGTCCCTCGCGCCAAGGGGACATTCGTCAGCCCTGACGGCGGCGTAGCCAGGACAGTTCCGCCGTATACGGCGGCACCCAGGAGACCAACGAGAAGAACCCAGACCCATTTCGATTTCACTTCTCCCCCTTTCCCTCCTTCGAGGGCGCAGAGGGAGCCGCCGCTGCGCCCCCGAGCGGACTATGTGTCGATTGATTCTTCTACAAGAGGCGAATGTTGTCGAGGGCCGTACGGAACTCGTCGAGGGTTCTGCCGCCACGGCTCACGGGCTTCGTGGCGCCGCTCTTCCTTCCGCGGCTGTGACAGTTCGGCCGCGCGACGTTATGGGAGTCTCTCACCAAGTCGGGAGAGACCTTCGCGGGGCCGCGTCATGCCGGGCAGGACTTTCTAGCGCGGTTCCCAGCAAGCCGAGAGCACTTTCCGTACCGGAGCAGAACTGGCATGTCGTCCGCGTAGTCGGGGGTCTTGAAGCCCTGAACGTACACGACATGCGAAAGGTTGTCGGGGCTGAATGCGAACAGCAGGCTGCTGTGCGCCACCGAGTAGGCCTTCTTCCGCTTTTGGATGGAGGCCGGCGGCACTCCTACCGATTGTTGGGCGGCCCTGATCGAGCGCAGGCTGCCGGTTAGGCCGACAAACGTGTGGTTGAAGTGATCGAGCCACGCTCGCATGACGCGTGGCGTGTCCCGCCCTGGATCTACGGTTACGAAGACGACTTCGACCCGGCGACGCACAGATCTCGTTTGGGTTCTGAGCGCGGCGGCCAGGTCAAAAAACGTACTCAGACACACGTGCGGGCAGTGCGTGTAACCGAAGTAGAGGTAGGTCAACTTGTTACCCGTGCGCTTTGTGAAGGAGAACAGGTGTCCCGACGTGTCAGTCAGCACGAAATCCGGCTTGCGTGGGAGCGGCTGCGGAACGAGCCCGTGTAGGCGGCCTCCGCCGGCCGAGGCGTGCACAACGTGACCACCGCACCCCGCCGCGAGGGTCGCGAGAAGGAAAGCGCCGGCGAGCCTGCGAGCCTCAGCCGACGACGATCGTCCCTTTCATGTCGTCGTGCACCGTACAGATGTACTTGTAGGTTCCCGCACCCCTGAACGTCAGCTTGTAGCCCTCGATCAGCGAAGGCGGATTCGAGTTCGCGAAAGCACCGGAGTTGAAGAAGCCCTTCCCGTTCCAGGTCGCATTCGCGACAACCACGAAGTTGATCGGAGACTTGCCCTTCGGCTTGGGGGGTTTTCCCTCACCGGGGCCACCCGCAGGCGTCAGTGCCGGCGGGTTGAGATGCACGGTGCCGTCGGGCGCCACCTTGCGAATGTCGTTGTTCGAGGGCGTCGAGTTGAACGTGATCGTATGGACACCGAGTAGGTACCACGTGACCGAGCCGCCGACGGGGATGTGAACCGTCTTCGGTCCGAACTCGTCGACCTCAGCCTCCTGGACGGCAGGCGATCCGGAGCCCGCGAGAACCGGATGTGCGCCGGGAATCTTGACGCCCGGAATCGGTGCTCGTCCCTTCCGCAACGCCAGGACAGCCGGCTGAAGCTTCGTTTCTACGGAAGCAAGCTGGCGGTTACCCAAAGCTGTTTGCGCACTAGGGCTCGGCACGGCCGTTTTCGATGGTGCGACGACGATCTTTCCGGTCATCCCCTCGCGGTGCAGCAGGCAGAAGAAGTGGTAGGTGCCCGGCGCCGTACCCTTGGCGATCTGCAGCGTGAACTTCTGGTTTCGGTCGAGCCAGCCGCTGTTGTAGAACGACTGCTTGCCGGTAAAAGCCGGCTGCGCGTTCTTCGCGCACTGCTTCTTCCCGGGCACGCCGGTGTCGAGATAGCACGGGTTCGCTGCTGATTGGATTGCATCACCCGGACCGCGCGGCAAGAGGGATGGAAGCTTCGCGTCGGCTGCAAGCAGCGACTTCGGGGGATTTTGCTGCTGCTTCGGCGGTAGCTTCTCGAACGCGCTCAGGACGTTGTCGGTGAGTGTGCCGAGCGTGACCGTGTGCGGCTCTCCAACGCCTACTTGGTCGAACACGACCGAATCCCCTGCATGAACGTGGACGACGCTCGGGAAGTACGCGAGGAAGGACTCATTGGCCGACGTGTTGTGTCCATCGACGAGAACGTTGAACGTCTGCGCCGCGTGCTTGGAACCGCCGCAACCCGTGGCGACGAGAACCGCGCCGGCGACCAGAACAACCATGACTGACTTCGAAACCGCCTGGAACAAGCGCCGCCCCATTTCGGATTGCGATGAAGTCAGGCCGGACCTTCGCAAAAGCCGCGCTCGAGTTCAAGGTCGTGGCGATGCGCACGTTAAGAATGGGCGGAACATGTCAGTGCGCAAACCAACGTCTGCTAGCCGCTCCGGTTCTCGAGATCGGCTGATGTGGCAGTGGTGGAGCGGCCCGGAGGGGATAGGATCGCGTGGTACTGCGGCCTCAAAAAGGGGAGAGTCATGAGCAGGCGTTTGATTCCGGCCCTCGTCGTTACGCTCGCCGTTGCACTTACAGGCGCAAGCGGCGTCGGGGCGACGACGACGAGTGTCGTTATGAGCGGGCTCGATAACCCGCGCGGTCTCGCCTTTGGGCCCGAGGGCGCCCTCTACGTCGCCGAGGCAGGGCGCGGCGGCTCGGGACCGTGCATCGTTCTTCGTGGTGCGCCTCAGTGCTACGGGCCGACGGGGGCCGTGAGCCGCCTCTGGCGAGGTAAGCAGGAGCGCGTGGCTACCGGCCTGCCCTCCTACGGGAGCGCTGCCTCGACGACCGGACCCCACGACATCTCGTTCCTTGGCCGAGGGGGCGCCTACGTGACGATCGGGCTGGGCTTCGAGGGACAACCGCGGTCCGCACTCGCCGGGGTAGGCGATCAGTTCGGCTGGCTCGTCCACCTGCCAGCTAGCGGCGGCTGGCGCCCAGTCGCCGACATCGCTGCTTACGAGTTCGCAGCGAATCCGGGTGGCGGCCCACTCGACAGCAATCCCTACGGCCTTCTCGCCGAGCCGGGAAGCCGGGTGGTCGCCGACGCCGGCGCGAACGCGCTGCTCCGCGTCGCGGCGAACGGGACGGTCTCGACACCGGCCGTGTTCCCTGCACGGCCGAACCCGACGCCGATTGGGCCGCCGTTCGTCGACTCGGTGCCGACCGCGGTCGCCGTCGGCCCTGACGGCGCTTATTACGTCAGCGAGTTGACAGGCGTGCCGTTTGCCATGGGCTTCGCCAACATCTACCGGGTGGTGCCCGGCCATGCCCCGACGGTTGCGTGGAGTGGCTTCACGACGGTGATCGATCTCGCGTTCGGCCCGGATGGGAGCCTGTACGTCCTCGAACACTCCACGGGCCCACTCTTCTTCGCCCTACCGGGAAGGTTGCTCAAGGTGGCGCCGGATGGAACGCGAACCACGGTCATCGACGGGCTAACCCGACCCGGATCAGTCGCGGTCGGTCCGGACGGCGCGCTCTACGTCTCGAATCAGAGCATCTCGATCGGCACGGGCGAGGTGCTGCGGATCGAGCCCTAAACGAGCATCGCAAGCTCTGGCGCTTCGCGTGGCGCGGAGCGCCAGAGCAAAACGCGGAGCTCCTCACCTACCGGCCGCGCCCTCACACCCGCGGTGTACGCATTGCCAAATTCAGTGGGCGCACCTGGGATCGAACCAGGGACCTCCCGCGTGTGAAGCGGGCGCTCTCCCGCTGAGCTATGCGCCCAAGAGCCAACCGAGAATAGCCCACGACATCCGCCGCCACTGCCGGCTTCGCCGGCGGTGGCTACCAATCGCTGTGATCGAGTTCGCCTCGAAAAGTCATCATGCCTCGCGAAGCGAGGCGGACTTTTCGAGGTAAACCGCGGCACGTAGAAGGAATGCTTAGCGCTGCTGCCTCCCGGCCCTGACGCGGTTCACACACTCCTACTGCCGCGGCTGGCCGATGGTAGCAACGGCCCAACCGGCTCCCAAAACCAGCCCCGCTAAGATCGCCTGGTGGCCGCGCTCTACCGGAAGTACCGTCCGCAGGACTTCGACGAGGTCGTTGGCCAGGAAGCAATCGTCCGGACACTGAAGAACGCGATCACGTCCGGGCAGGTGCGTCAGGCCTATCTCTTCGCCGGCCCGCGCGGTACCGGCAAGACCTCGCTCGCTCGGATCCTCGCGAAAGGGCTCAACTGCGTCCAGGGGCCGACGCCCACTCCGGACAAGGTCTGCAACCCGTGCGTCACGATCGCCAACGGCACCTCGCTCGACGTGATCGAGATGGACGCCGCCTCGCAACGGGGGATCGACGACATTCGCGAGATCCGCGAGCGCGTCGTGCTCCAGCCAGCGGAAGGGCGCTACAAGGTCTACATCCTCGACGAGGCGCACCAGCTCACGGACGCCGCCTGGAACGCGCTCCTCAAGTTGATCGAGGAGCCCCCTCCCCACCTCGTCTTCGTCTTTTGCACGACCGACCTCTCCAAGGTGCTGCCGACCGTGCGCTCGCGCTGCCAGACGTTCGTCTTCGCACGTCCGCGACTGCCAGAGCTCGTGCGCTTGCTGCGGCGCGTCGCAGACGGTGAGGACATCCAGGTTCCGGACCAGGCGCTCGCGCTCGTCGCGCGCGGAGCCCGTGGCTCGTTCCGCGATGCAGTCTCGACGCTCGACCAGCTTGCATCGGCAACGGAGAACGAGATCACGGTGCAGTCCGTGCTGCAGTTGCTCGGCGCCGTCGAGGAGGAAGCGTTGTTCCGGCTCTGCGACCTCGTCGTCGATCGCGACACGGCCGGCGCACTGACCTTCGTCGAGGAGTTGTCGGAACAGGGACAGGATTTGGGGCGACTCGTGGTCGATCTGCTGGAGCACCTGCGTCACCTGATGCTCGTCCAGCACATGGGCGAGGTACCCGACACGCTTCCGGTCACGGAGGAAACCCGCGAACGGCTTCGGGCACAGGCGAACCAGCTCGGCGAAGCGACCGTCATCCGTCTCGTCGACCTGTTGGCCGTTGCCGTCGAGGACATGCGCCAGGGCGGCGATCCGCGCCTGCCGCTCGAGCTCGCGCTCGTGAAGGTGACGCGCCCGGGCGCCGACTTGTCGAGGGAATCCCTCTCGTACCGGCTCGAACAGCTCGAGACCCGCGGACATGTTCCAAGTGCTCCCGTCCCAGGGCCTGTCCCTGAAACGAGCGCGGAACAGGCACCCGTGGAAGCGGTGGCGACGGCCGCTCCGCCTTCCCTCGAGCTCGAGCAGCTCCAGGAAGCCTGGCAACGCACGATCGTGCCGGCCGTGGAGGAACGCTCGATCCCGGCGGCATCCGTCTTGCGAGAGGCGCATCCTGCAGAGCTCGCCGGCGACACGCTCACCGTCGAGTTTCCCGCAAGCGCCGCTTTCCACCGGCAACTGGCTGAGGAGCCGAAGAACGCCACGCTGCGCGCCGATGCGCTCTACGAGGTAACCGGGCGCCACCTCGGGCTCGCGTTCGCCGAGGGCGAGGCTCGGGCCGATGCGGTCGAGGACGACGAGCCCGCGGGCGAGGAGAAGATTCTCGAGCTCGTGAAAGAGACCCTGGACGCCCACGAACGAGAGGACTAGCGATGGGCATGGACATGAACCAGCTGTTTCAACAGGTCGGCCAGATGCAGGAGGAGATGCAGAAGGCTCAGGCCGAGCTTGCGAACGAGACGGTCGAGGCAACGGCGGGCGGCGGGATGGTCACCGTCGTCGCGAACGGCGCAGGCGAGATCAGAGAGATCAAGATCGACCCGAAGGCGATCGACCCGAACGACCCCGAGATGCTCGAGGACATGATCATTGCCGCCGTGAACGAGGCGATTCGTGCAGCTCAGAACCTGATGGAGTCCAAGCTCGGCGGCCTCGCGGGCGGTGCGCTCGGAGGACTCGGCCTGCCTGGACTAGGTGAGTAGTGCGCGACCGCCTCGGCTCGCTCCCGCTGTTCGCTGATCTC
>VAXG01000018.1 GCA_005883355.1 Actinomycetota bacterium
AAGCTGCTCAAGGACCTCCGCGCAGTTCTCGGGTCGGGCCCGGTGTTCGTGGGCCCCGACGGTTGGACGCCCTATTCCGCGACCCTGGCGGCTGGCTCGGCGGCACAGAACATGTACGTCAGCTACGCAGGCCTGCCGCTCGAGAAGCTCGGCCCGTCCGGGAAGAAGTTCATCAAGGCCTTCAGCAAATACCTCCGCTTGAAGAAGGGTGAGCTTCCGCCTCCGTACGCCGTCTACCAGGCACAAGGCGCACAGATCATGCTCGAGGCCATCAAGCGCTCGAACGGTACGCGCGCATCGGTCACGAGCCAGCTGTTCAAGACACGCGTGGTCAACGGGATCATGGGCACGTTCCACTTCGACAAGAATGGCGACATCGTGCCCACCAAAGCGATCAGCTTCGACCAGCTGCGCGGCGACAAGGGCGTCCCCGTGTTTGCAGTCATCCTCAAGGTCAAGGCGTGATCCTGGGCTAGCCCGCAGGAAAGGCATCCGGCTGGGGGAGGGCTTCCGGTCCTTCCCCAGCCGTATTGAAGGAGGCGGATCTGGTCACCGAGGCTCACGTTCGCCCTGTCAAAGCCAGGCGGGATCTCGGCGCGAGAGCCAGCCAGGCCATCGGGTTCCTGTTGGTCCTCGTCGTCCTCGCCTGGCTCGGCGTCAATCTCGTCAGAGCCCCAGATAATTTCGGCCGGGTCCTCCTGATCGGCGTCTCCCAGGGCGCTCTCTACGCCCTCGTCGCGCTCGGCTACACGCTCGTCTACGGCATCCTCGAGCTGATCAACTTCGCTCACGGCGACGTCTTCATGCTCGGCGGGATGATCACGGCGACGCTCGTCGCCCAGGTCTTCGCGCTAGGAGAGAATCCTGCTCTAGGCAGCCTCATCGCAGCCCTGCTCGTTTCGCTGGCGGCAGCGATCGTCGGCTGTGCGGTGCTCAACGCGGCCATCGAGAGGATCGCGTACAAGCCCCTCCGTAGCGCACCGCGCCTCGCACCGCTGATCACGGCAATCGGCGTCTCGTTCATCCTCGAGAACGTGGCGATCATCTGGAAGGGAACGCGGCCCGTGAGCGTGCCAGTGAGCGACTTTTCCGCCGGGAACGGCCGCAAGATCTTCAGCATCGGGCAGGTCGTCTACACGTCCGACAGGCTGTTCGTCATTCTGATCACCGTTCCGGTGCTGATCGGGCTGATCTGGCTCGTCAAGTTCACGCGCCAGGGCAAGGCCATGCGGGCGACGGCTCAGGACAAGGATGCCGCCGCGATGATGGGCATCGACGTCGACCGGACGATCTCCGTCACGTTTCTCGTCGCCGGCGCGCTCGCGGGCGCGGGGGGCGTTATCTTCGCGTTCTACTCGACAGAGATCAGTTTTGGGACGGGCTTCACCCTGGGTCTGTTTGCGTTCACCGCCGCGGTCCTCGGAGGTATCGGCAATCTGCCCGGCGCGGTGTTGGGTGCGCTCCTGATCGGTCTGATCCAGAACTTCAACGAGGGCCTAAGCTGGTATGCCCCCGGCTCGAAGTGGACCGAGTCGCTGGTCTTCGCCATCCTGATCCTGATTCTCGTCTTCCGTCCGCAGGGACTGCTCGGCGAGCGGACGCCCGAGGGGGCTTGAGGTGGCCCGAAGGACTGCCCAGCTGCCCCGGGGACGTCTGCATCCAATCGTGCGACGTGCGGTGCCGGCGCTGCTGATCGCGGGCGTCGTGCTCGGTCTGGCCTGGTCGGGCAAGTTCCAGCGGAGCACCGAGGTGTATACCCTGGTCGCCGCCGTACTCGTCCTGTTCATGGCGAAGTATGCGTACACGGGGTTGTGGTTCGGCCTCGAGCGCGTGGGGGTGAGGAACGCGCGGGGCCGCTGGCAAGCGCGGTCGCCTTTCCTGCAGCGGGCGGTGCCGCCGGTGGGCATTTCGGGCGTCGTGATTCTTGCTGCCTGGGCAGCCGGACTTGCGCCGGACCTCTCTCTGATCGTCCTGCTCCTGATCACGTACGCGCTCTACTTGCTGCCGTCACGGTTGCGCCATTTCGCCGTGCCCGCGACCGTGCTTGCTCTCGTCGTCGCTTACCCCTTCTTCATCCAGCAGACGAACTACCAGAGATTCCTGTTCAACCTTCCGATCTTCAACACGTTTCCGAGCATGGAC
This sequence comes from Actinomycetota bacterium, assembly GCA_005883355.1. Lineage (GTDB taxonomy): Bacteria > Actinomycetota > Thermoleophilia > Gaiellales > Gaiellaceae > 3-1-20CM-4-69-9. The sequence goes on from VAXG01000018.1 coordinate 2,143, forward strand.
ACGATGGTCTCGATGATCATCTTCGCGATGATGGCGATCGGGCTGAACATGGTCGTCGGATATGCAGGCCTGCTCGACCTCGGCTACGTGGCCTTTTACGCGATTGGCGCATACACGGCAGCGTGGCTGGCATCCCCTCACTTCGCCGCGTACGGAATCAGCTTCGACTTCGGATCGGTTGCCGAGCCGGCCATCCTGCGGGTGGGGGGCATCCACCTGTCGATCTGGCTCGTCCTGATAGCGGCCGGCCTGCTGACCGCGTTAGTCGGCGTAATCATCGGGCTTCCCACGTTGCGCCTTCGCGGGGACTACCTGGCGATCGTCACGCTCGGCTTCGGAGAGATTCTGCCCCAGGTCGCGCGCAACGGGGACACGGACGGGCTCGGCTTCAACCTGACGAACGGCCCCCCCGGAATCAACCCGATCGACCCGCCGGGCTTTGGCAACTGGCTGTCGAGCCATGCGGGGCTGCCTGCCAGCTACCTCAGCGAGCAGGGCATCTACGTGAATTTCCTCACCCTCATGTTCTGGAGCGCGCTGGGGCTCCTGCTGATTACGGTGTTCTGCAGCGTCCGCCTGCGCGACTCACGTCTGGGCCGGGCCTGGATCGCAATTCGCGAAGACGAGACCGCCGCGGCGGCGATGGGGATTCCGCTGATGCGCACGAAGACCTGGGCCTATGCCTCGGGCGCCTTCTTCGGCGGGATCGCCGGAGCCTGGTTCGCCAGCATCAAGACGGGCGTCTTCCCGGATGACTTCTTCTTCAACATCTCGGTGCTGATTCTCTGCATGGTCATCCTCGGCGGGATGGGCAACGTCTGGGGGGTTGTGGCCGGCGCAGCCTTCCTCGAGTACCTCAACCTCGAGGGGATCGCCAACTTCAACGGCTGGATGAACGATCACGTTTTCGTGTGCGACCCGAGCAAACAGGACCCGTCGTCGGTCATCAGCGGCGGGTGCCTCAACGCGCCTCTGGTGACATTCGGAATTTACGGAGTGATCATCGTGCTGGTGATGTTGCTCAGGCCGCAAGGTCTCTTTCCCGAGCAAAGGCGGAAGCTCGAGTTCGAGACCGGTGTCCACGACACGCCGATCCAGGACGAGACCGCGTGACGGCCGACATCCTCACCACGCGCTCGCTGCACAAGGAGTTCGGGGGGCTACTCGCCGTCGACCACGTCGACTTCACGATCCCCCGCGATTCGACGGTGAGCCTGATCGGTCCGAACGGCGCCGGCAAGACGACGTTCTTCAACATGCTCACCGGCGTGTACAAACCGACGAGCGGGCTGGTCGAGTTCGACGGCGAGGACATCACCGGTCGGCCTCCACATGCGATCACCGAGCGCGGCATCGGCCGCACGTTTCAGAACATCCGCCTCTTCCAGCAGATGTCGGCTCTCGAGAACGTGCTCGTTGGAATGCATGCGCGGCTCAGGGGCGGCATTTTCGCCAGCGTAGTCCGCACACCGCGGATCAGACGCGAGGAGGAGCAGGCGCGGATCACGGCGCGAGAGCTGCTTGCATATTGTGGGCTCGCTGGACGTGGCGAGGTCTACGCGCGCAACTTGCCTTACGGAGATCAACGGCGGCTCGAGGTGGCCCGAGCGTTGGCCACGCAGCCCAAGCTCTTGCTCCTCGACGAGCCGACCGCCGGCATGAACCCCCAGGAGACGCTCGACTTCATCGGGTTCGTCCACAGTCTGCGCGAGGACCGGGGCCTGACGGTGCTACTGATCGAACACGACATGCGCGTTGTCATGGGCGTCTCGGACCGGGTGACGGTGCTCGACTACGGGGCGAGGATCGCCGAGGGGCCGCCGAGTGAGGTCCAGAAGGACCCGCGCGTGGTCGAGGCGTACCTCGGGACAAGAGCGGTCGTGAGTGGCTAACGAGGCCGTTCTGCAGGTCGAAGGGATCCACACGTTCTACGGCACGATCGAGGTGCTGAAGGGGATCTCGCTGGAGGTGCGCCATCAGGAAATCGTCACCCTGATCGGCTCGAACGGCGCGGGGAAGACGACGACGCTGCGCTCGATCAACGGACTCAACCATCCGCGACACGGCTCGATTCGTTTCGCCGGGAAGAACATCACGCATGAGCCGCCGCACGACATCGTGCGGATGGGCATCTCTCAGTCGCCGGAGGGGCGCAAACTCTTCCCGCGCATGTCGGTGCTCGAGAACCTCGAGATGGGCGCCTTCCAGCGACGCGACCGCTCGGAGTTGAAGAACGACCTCGACCGCGTTTATTCGCTCTTCCCGAGGCTCTCCGAACGGAAGCGGCAGCGCGCCGGAACTCTGTCCGGCGGGGAGCAACAGATGGTCGCGATCGGGCGCGCACTGATGGCCCATCCCATGCTCCTCCTCCTCGACGAGCCCTCGATGGGGCTCGCACCGATCTTCGTCGAGCGCGTGTTCGAGACAATCGTGGAGATCAATCAGCAGGGCACGACGATCCTGCTGGTGGAGCAGAACGCGATGATGGCGCTCGAGGTGGCAAGCCGGGGTTACGTGCTCGAGACCGGGACGGTGGCTCTCGCCGATGACGCGAAGGCGCTACTTCGCAACGAGCAGGTCCGAAAGACGTATCTTGGGGAAACTGATTAACGAAAGGAGCCCCACCGTGTCCCGTTCGAAGCTGACTGCGTTGGCAGGCGCCGTCATCCTCCTGGTCGCCCTTCTGGCCGCGGGTTGCGGCGGCGGTAAGAAGAGCGCTGCAACGACCGCGACCACGACTTCCGCGGGCGGTTCCTCGATCCAGGCCCCGGCCTCGATCAAGGGCGCGGGCACGCTTGTCTTCTGCAGCGACATCACCTACCCGCCCGAAGAGTCGTACAAGCCTGGGACTACGACGCCCGAGGGCTCGGATATCGACATCGGTGCCGACATCGCCCGCCGCATGGGCGTGAAGGCACGGTTCGACAACACTGGTTTCGACGGGATCATCGCGGCCCTGCTCGCCAAGAAGTGCGACGCCGTCATCTCGGGGATGAACGACACGCCCGAGCGGCGGAAGCAGGTCGCCTTCGTCGACTACCTCAAGGTCGGGCAGTCGTTCATGGTCCGGGCCGGCAATCCGGCTCACATCACCGGAATTGCCAGCCTTGCCGGAAAGTCCGCCTCAGTCGAGACGGGGACAACGAACAAGGACTACCTCGATGCGCAGAGCAAAAAGCTCCAGAGCCAGGGCAAGAAGCCGATCAAGGTCGTCACCTTCCCGAAGGACACCGATGCGGCGAACGCCCTGAAGACCGACAAGGTCGACGCCTACTTCGGCGACGCGCCCGTCGTCGCGTACTACATCGAAAAGAATCCGAAGTCGTTCTCAATCGGCGGGACCCCGGTCAATCCGATCCCGATCGGGATCGCGATCCGCAAGTCCGATACGGAGCTCCAGAGCGCCGTGAAGAAGGCGGTCGCCGCGATGTATGCCGATGGGACGATGAATACGATCCTCGTCAGGTGGCTCCTGAGCAAGGCAGTCGGCAAGGTCGGTCCGTGAACCGAGAGTGAGCTCGAATGCTTGCCGCCGTCGACTGGCACATCCTCTGGCAGAGGATCTTCCACCCTGACCACGTCTTCGTCCTCGCTCTGTGGAGGACGATCTACATCTCGGTCTGCGCGCAAGCGCTGGGGGTCCTGCTCGGGCTGATCGGCGCGCTCATGCGCATGTCGCGGTTCTTCCCGCTGCGGCTTCTCTCGGGCGCGTACGTGCTCATCTTCCGCGGCACCCCGCTGATCGTCCAGATCTTCTTCGTCTATTTCGGTGCCAATCTCCTGTTCGGGTTCACGCTCATTCCGCGGACGGTCGACTTCGGCCTGTTCCAGATGGACGGCGCGGCGTTTGCAGGCATCGTCGCATTGGGACTCAACGAGGGTGCGTACATGCGCGAGATCATCCGCGCGGGAATCGACGCCGTCGACAGGGGGCAGATGGAAGCGGCCAAGTCGCTCGGGATGCCGTATCCAATGGCGATGCGCCGGATCGTCCTGCCGCAGGCGACGCGCTTCATCATCCCCCCGCTCGGAAACGAGTTCAACAGCATGATGAAGAACTCGTCGCTCATCTTCTTCATCGGTGTCACCGAGCTGTTCGGTGACGCGGAGATACGCTATTCGACGTCGTTCAAGCCGGTGGAGTACTTCCTCGCGGTTGCATTCTGGTACCTCGTGCTGACGACGGTGTGGAGCCTGATCCAGGCTCAGATCGAACGGAAGCTCGCCGTGAGCGAGCGAGGCGACGAGCTCAGCTTCCGCGAACGGGTGGCGGCAGCCTGGCTGCCGGCGGCGATGCGGATCAGGGGTACGCCCTGAGTACCAACAGACCCGTGCTGCACGCCGAGGGCGTCGTCAAGCGCTTCGGCCGGCTCGAGGTGCTGAAGGGCGTTTCCCTCGAGGTGAAGCCTCGCGAGGTCGTCTGCGTCATCGGCCCGTCCGGGTCGGGCAAGACGACGTTCATCCGCTGCATCAACCACCTCGAGAAGATCGACGCCGGCCGGATCGAGGTGAACGGCCACCTGATCGGTTACCGCGAGCGGAACGGGAAGCTCGTCGAGGACACCGAGCGCAACATCGCCAGGCAGCGCGCCGAGATCGGGATGGTCTTCCAACGCTTCAATCTCTTCCCGCACAAGACGGCGCTCGAGAACGTCATCGAGGCGCCAACGCACGTACGGGGCGTCACGAAGGACCAGGCCGCGAGGCAAGGCAAGGCGCTGCTCGAGCGCGTCGGGCTCGCCGACAAGTTCGACACCTACCCCGGCAAGCTCTCCGGTGGACAGCAGCAGCGAGTCGCGATCGCCCGGGCGCTCGCCATGAATCCTGCACTGATGCTCTTCGACGAGCCGACGAGCGCGCTCGATCCTGAGGTGATCGGCGAAGTGCTCGACGTGATGAAGAGCCTCGCGATCGACATGGGCACGACCATGATCGTCGTCACGCACGAGATGGGCTTCGCTCGCGAAGCCGCCGATCGGATGGTGATGATGGACGATGGCAGGATCATCGAGGAGGCGCCCCCTGCGCAGTTCTTCGACTCCCCGCGAGAAGAACGCACCAAGCAGTTCCTGTCGAAGATCCTCTAACCGGAGCGGTAGTCACCCGCAGGGCGAAGGCGCTGACGCGGCGGCGCCACGGAGAGGATGCGTTGGCTTTGCCCACGCATCCGTCTGAACGCGCGCTGAAGGGTCGCCTCCCTATGAGCTAACGACCCGAAGTGGGAAGTACGGCGGTGAGAGCAGAAAACCGACGCGCGGCGGACGCTCCGTCCAGCCACGTGCCATCGTCAGCGCCGGTCCGACGCCGTGCGTCGGGACGAAGCCCAGCTGTCGGGCGGCGCCGTGATCGCGAGCCCCGGCGATGATCACGTGGCCAAGCCGGCCGAGCGCCGGCCGGCAACCGTCCCAGTCCACGAAGGGCAGCAGCGGATGGACCGATCGCCCGGCGCGGTAGGCCTCGAGCGCGCGAGGATCGGCAGCGGCGAGACCTTCGGCTTCCGCGAGGGCAGCGTTGTCGGGACCCGTGGCGCGCGTCGCCGCGAAGAAAGCTCGGTACGGCTGTTGCGTCGGATGCGTGAAGTGACGTTGGAAGCGGTTGAAGAGGATCGCGGTACCGCCTTCGGCAAGCGGAAACGAGTCGCGCCAGAGTCTGAGTGCGAGTCCGAGCCCGAGGTACGCCCCGAGGAGCGGGTTCGGGCGTTCGCGTGGCAGATACGGGGTCGTGGGTGGCACGGCGATGCAGATGGCGTCGAGCTGGTGGTCGAGCGTGATGCCTCGCAGCTCGACGCCGCGTAAGAGCGCCTCGGTGTGGGCGACGGACGGCGGGCCTGCGAAAGCGGCGGCGATCGTGCGCTCCAGGGGGACCGAACGCAAGACGTAGGCACGCGCCGCCTCGGGCAGCGTCCGGAAGAGTTGACGGAAGGGCGAGCGCACCACGCGCTCGAGCGCCTGCTCCTCGTACGGGTAGCCGCCGAGCGTGCCGCCGAAGCGCGGATGGTTGAGAACCAGCGACGCGCCGATCATCGGGACCCGGCGCGCCAACTCACGCTCGAGCTCGAGTCCGAGCCGCCAGCCCTGCGAGGCGGACGTTTCGAGCAGGGAGTAGGCGCCTGCTGCGCGCAGGACCTCGGTCCCCGCGGCTCCCAACAGGGCAGCGGGTCCCCCGTGCAGGACGGTTTCGGCGGCGGTGACGACGACGACGACGTCGGTGCGCACAAGCGCGGGATGGACCCGAAGCGGGATCGAGCCGACGGTGCCCAGTTCGACGAGGTCTTCGCGCTCGACGTCGTGCACCTCGACGTGACCGTGGAAGTGACGCGCGAACTCCGGCGAGACGAGTGTCTCGAGCTGGTCGTTCCCTGCGCGGCGGCTGAGGCCACCCGCCACCAGTAGCGTCTGGTATCCGGTCGGAATGCCGAGGCGCTCCAGCTCTGCCACGGCCGCGGCGACCGCAGCTTGACGCGGGTCGCGCTCCGAGCCCGGTAGCGGTAGATGTGGCGGCTCGACGACGATCGTCGCACGTGATCCGCGCGAGACGAGAGCCTCGAGCGGATCGCCGGCGAGCGGGAAGCGCAGGGCGTCGCGAACAGCCGCGCCGACGTCTGCGACCGAGTCTCCCGGCGGAGGGGGTTGCAGGACGATCGCATCTTCGTCAGTCGTCACGACCACGAGCCGCGAGCCGGAGAGCAGCGGGACCCGCTTCACGGCGGCGATCGACTCAGATCAGGCTCGGAAAATGGGTGAATCGGAAGCGCTCGCATCGGCGCCGGACGATAGCGTTGGTGCCGATGCCGAAGACCCTTACAGGCGCTGAGCTCCAGCTCGACGACGCTCCTGTTCGCGACGCCGAGCTGTTCCTGGTGGACGGCAACAACCTCGCCTACCGAGCCTTCTTCGCCCTCCCCGAAGAACTGGCGACGACCGAGGGCTTTCCCACGAATGCGCTTCTCGGGTTCACGAACATGCTCTTCAAGCTTCTCTCGGACTACAAGCCGAAAGGGGTCGCGGTCGCATGGGACACCCGTCCGGCCGAGCGGTTGGAGGTGGCCTCCGACTACAAGGCCGACCGGCGCCCCACGCCCGACCTTCTCTCCGAGCAGTTCCCATTCTTCCGCCCGATCGTGGAGGCGTTCGGCTACCGCAACCTCGAGTTCGAGGGTTGGGAGGCCGACGACGTCATCGCGACGCTGGCGACGCTCGCCGACGAAGCCGGGATCAGGACGGCCATCGTCTCCACCGACCGCGATGCGTTTCAGCTCGTCTCCGACAACGTCAGTCTGATGATGACCCCGCGCGGCGTCTCCGACGTCCAGGTCTACACGCCGGACCGCGTCGAGGCGCGGTACGGCATCCGCCCCGACCAGATTCCGGACTTCATCGGGCTCAAGGGCGACACGTCGGACAACATTCCCGGGATCCCCGGCATCGGCGACAAGACCGCGGGACAGCTGATTGCGCAGTACGGCTCGCTCGAAGAAGTAATCGAGCACGCCGATGAGCTGTCACCCGCGCGGCGCAAGAACATCACCGAGCTCGCCGAACAAGCGCGGCAGTCCAAGAAGTTGGCGACGATGCGGCGCAACCTCGAGCTCGAATGCGATCCGGCGGAGCTCGTGCTGCTGCCGCCCGATCGCTCCGAGCTGCGCGAGATGTTCAGGCGCTTCGAGTTCCGCAACCTGCTCGGGCGGGTCGACATCCTCGACGAAGCCGTGCCGGCGCAGCCGATGCGCGTCCAGGGAACGCAGGTGGCGTGGCGCGAAGGGGAGTTGCCCGAGGTGCGCGGACGCGCGTCCCTCGCGATCCGCGACGGTCGCTTCGCGCTCGCGCAGGACGACGGCGTCATCGTCGGCGACTGGGAGGCGGGCCTCGAGCGCCGGCTCGACGCGGCCGACCTGATTGCGCATGACTTCAAGGCGTTGCCCCGACTCACGATGGAGCCGGCCGAGGACACGATGCTGCTCGCGTATCTGATCGAGCCCGGGCGGGCCGGTTACGAGCTCGACGACCTTGCACAGGAGTACGGCGTCGAGCCGATTCCTACGCCGGCGGTAGACGACGAGACGGCCGCGCTCGTGCGCCATGCGGAGATTCCCCGAAGGCTCGCGCCGACGATGCTCGAGCGCGTTCGCGAGCGAGGCGCGGAGGATCTCTATCGCGACATCGAGCTCCCCCTGACGGCGGTGCTCGCCGCGATGGAAGACGCGGGTGTCAAGATCGACACGTACCGCATGGGTGAGATCACCGCCCGGCTCGCCGATCGCGTCGAGGAGCTCGAGGCGAAGGCGTACGAGCTCGCCGGCGAGGAGTTCATGATCGGCTCGACGCAGCAGGTCGCACGCATCCTGTTCGAGAAACTGCAGCTGACACCGGGACGGAAGGGCAAGACGGGCTACTCGACTGACACGCGCGTACTCCGTTCGATTCGCGGCGAGCACGCGATCGTGCCCGTCATCGAGGAATGGCGCGAGTACTCGAAGCTGCTCAACACCTACCTCGGCCCGCTGCCGTCGCTGCTTTCCGAGACCGACGCTCGCCTGCACACGACCTTCAACCAGACGGTTGCGTCGACTGGCCGGCTTTCGACGACGAACCCGAACCTGCAGGCGATTCCGATTCGAACGGAGCTCGGCAAGGAGATCCGCTCCGCGTTCGTTCCCGAGTCGGGCTCTCGGCTCCTGTCGGCGGACTACTCGCAGATCGAGCTGCGCATTCTCGCGCACGTCTCCGGCGAGCCGAAACTACGTGAGGCGTTCGCGCGCGGTGACGACATCCACACGGCGACTGCCGTCGAGGTGCTCGGCAAAGAACCATCGGAGTTGACGTCAGGGGACCGTTCGATCGCGAAGATGATCAACTTCGGAATCGTCTACGGCATCTCCGCGTTCGGTCTCTCGGAGAATCTCGAGATCCCTCGCGAGGAGGCACAGGCGTACATCGACGCGTACCTTGCGCGCTTCCCCCTCGTCCAGGACCTCATCCAGCGCACGATCGAGCAGGCGAAGCGCGACGGCTATGCGACGAGCCTGCTGGGGCGGCGCCGGCCCACGCCGGAGATCCGCGCCTCCAACCGGGCGACGCGCTCGCTGGGTGAGCGGCTCGCCGTGAACTTCGTCATGCAGGGCTCGAACGCCGACATCATCAAAAAGGCGATGATCGCCATCCATCGCCGCCTCCGTGACGAGGGCCGCGGCGCACGCCTCGTCCTCCAGGTCCACGACGAGCTCCTGCTCGAGGTGCCCGAGGCCGAGATCGGACCCGTGCGAGAGCTGGTCCGGGAGGAGATGTGCCGCGCCTATCCGCTCGACCCGCCACTGGCGGTCGAAATAGGCGTCGGCGACGACTGGAGTGAGGCAAAGAGCTAGGAGGCTTGGCACTGCAGTTGGCGAACGTACGGTTCGTGATGTTCGGTTGAGCCCAAAGTCAGTGAGAGCCGCCCGTTTCCGCCCGGGCGCGTGCCTGGTCCTCGCGCTCGTCGCCGTTCTCGCCGGAGGGACCCAGCAGGCTTCAGCCGAGACGAGCCCGAACCTGGCGATCGACGCGCCTCCGAGCGCGGTGGTCATGACGGCGCCGCTCGATCCCAGTCCCGGCACGTTGCTGACCTTCTCGGTCGCCGTCACGCCCGGAACGAATCCAACGAGCACCGGGCTGTACGTGAACTGCGATCTGAGCTGGCTCGGCCTCGGGCCATCGGCGCCTCTGTTCGACGACGGGACGAACGGCGATCCGACGGCAGGCGACCTCACGTTCACCGTTCAGGCCACGATTCCGTCAGGGACGAAGCCGGGCACTCGCCTCGGCGATTGCGGCGTCTTCGACGCCGAAAGCCGCTCCGCCTCGACGTCGTATTCGGTGAACGTGGTCCCGGCCGCAACGGACGTGGGGCCGAGCGTGACCGACACGGTTCCTCTGTCCGACGCCACCGACGTCGCGACGGATGCCAACGTGACCATCACCTTCAGCGAGGCCGTTGACGCGACGGGTTCGTGGTATGCGCTCTCCTGCGCCTCGAGCGGAGACCACACGGCCTCCGTCACCGGAGGACCACAGAGCTATCTGCTCGATCCAGGTACGGACTTTGCGGCCGGTGAATTGTGCACGGTCACCGTCACCGCA
>VAXG01000019.1 GCA_005883355.1 Actinomycetota bacterium
TGCAGGCGCACGTCACGAACCTCGACGCCTCGCCCTATCTCGGACGGCTCGCGCTGTGCCGCATCCGCGAAGGAACGATTCGCAAGGGCCAGCAGGTTGCGTGGTGCCGCGCCGACGGAGAGATCACGCGCGTCAAGGTGACCGAGCTCTACGTGACCGAAGCGCTCGACCGCGTCGAGGCCGAGGAGGCCGGCCCCGGCGAGCTGATCGCGGTCGCCGGCATCCCGGAAGTCACGATCGGGGAGACGCTTGCCGATCCGGACGATCCGCGCCCGCTGCCTGTCATCGGTGTGGACGAGCCGAGCCTCGCGATGACGATCGGCGTCAACGCCTCGCCGTTGGCCGGCCTGGACGGAACCCGACTCACCGCCAGCATGGTGCTCGCGCGACTCGAGCAGGAGCTCGTCGGGAACGTCTCCCTGCGCGTGCTACCGACGGAGCGACCCGACGCGTGGGAGGTGCAAGGGCGCGGCGAGCTGCAGCTTGCGATCCTCGTCGAGCTGATGCGCCGCGAAGGCTTCGAGTTGACGGTCGGCAAGCCCCAGGTCGTCACGCGAGAGGTGGACGGGAAGCTGCACGAGCCGATGGAACGGCTCGCGATCGACGCACCAGAAGACTACGTGGGCGTGATCACACAGCTACTCGCACTCCGAAAGGGGCGCCTCGAGCAGATGGTCAACCACGGCACGGGCTGGGTGCGGATGGAGTACGTCGTTCCCGCGAGAGGCCTGATCGGGTTTCGAACCGAGTTCCTGACGGAGACGCGAGGCACGGGCATCCTCCATCACGTCTTCCACGCCTACGAGCCCTGGCAGGGCGAGCTGCGCATGCGGCCGACCGGCAGCCTTGTCGCCGATCGCCGCGGCCCTGCCACCCCGTTCGCCCTGCTCAACCTGCAGGAACGCGGACAGTTGTTCATCGCGCCCGGCACCGAGGTCTACGAGGGCATGGTCGTGGGAGAGAACGCGCGCGCCGAGGATCTCGACGTCAACGCGACCAAGGAGAAGAAGCTCACCAACATGCGCTCGTCGACTGCGGACGAGCTCGTCAGGCTGATCCCGCCGCGCCTGCTCTCGCTGGAACAGGCGCTCGAGTTCCTCGGCGACGACGAATGTGTCGAAGTCACGCCAGGCTTCGTACGTCTGCGGAAGGTGCAGCTGTCGGGCCAGAAGCGGCAGACCGCCTCGTCCCGCAAAGCGCGCGGGCTCGCGGCGGTCTGACAGATCCTCTAGCGCGCTACCACTTCGAGCGCCGGCCGCGGCGGCTCGTGTACATGAGCTTCGCCCGCGCCGTCTGGAGACCAGCTTCCTCGAACTGGGCGCGGTGGCCGAGCCGGCGCGCGACGTGACTCGTCTCTGCCTGCTGCTCCGGCAGGACGAAAGTGATCGCCTTGCCGCTCCGTCCGGCACGGCCGGTGCGGCCGGTGCGGTGCACGTAGTCCTTGTCCTCGCCCGGTGGATCGAAGTTGATCACGTGCGTGACGTCGTCCAGATCCAGGCCGCGCGCCGCGACGTCGGTGGCGACGAGCGTCGTCACCTCGCCGCTCTCGAAACGTGCGAGCGCGCGCTCGCGTGCCCCCTGTGACATGTCGCCGTGCATCGCGACAGCACGCACGTCGTGACGGGCGAGCTTCTGCACGAGCTTGTCGGCGCCGCGCTTCGTCCGGACGAAGACCAGAGTCAGTCCGTCCGAAGAGTTGATGTGCTTCACAAGCGTCTCGACCTTGGTGTCGGCCGTAACGGGAACGAAGCGGTGCTCGATCTCTCCGGGCTCCTGCTCTTCAGCCAACGCCGCCTCGAAGCGGGAGGGGCTGTTCGTGTAGTTCCGGGCCAGCTCGCCGACCGGGCCGTCGAGCGTGGCCGAGAAGAACATGGTCTGACGATTGCGCGGCAGCCGGTGCACGATGCGGTCGACCTGCGGCTGAAAGCCCATGTCGAGCATTCGGTCGGCTTCGTCGAGGACGAGTATGCGGATGTTCGATAGGTCGACGAGACGACGCTCGGCGAGATCCTGCAGGCGTCCGGGCGTTGCGACGAGGACGTGTGCGTTTTTCGCGCGCTTCGCCTGGGCGTTGAGCGGCACGCCGCCGTAGACGGCGGCGACCTTGAGGCCCTTCGCCGGCACCAGCGACTCGAGCTCCGCGCTCACCTGCGCAGCGAGCTCGCGGGTCGGGACGAGAACGAGTGCCGACGGACGGGCGTCGGCGGTTGTGGTGCGCTCGACGATCGGCAGGGCGAACGCGAGTGTCTTGCCGGATCCGGTCGGGGATTTTGCGAGCACGTCGAGGCCTGCGAGGGCATCCGGCAGGACGAGCGCCTGAATCCGGAAAGGGTCGTGGATGGAGCGAGCGGCGAGCGCCTCGACGATAGTCGGCGACACGCCAAGCTCGCGAAATGATTGCTGCATAAGTTGTTCGACTCCTTCTATGGGTTCGAGACTTGCCTACCTCGAAACACCCGAAGGAGGAACGAGAAGCTCATCTCACCGAGTAGCGATTGCCACTCGTTGGATCAAGGTAGCAGTTATTCCTGCGCTGGGGCAGCTACGCTCCCGCTGTGGCAGGCGAGAAGTCCGATGCGTTGACCCCGGCCCAGAAGGCTCAGCTCGAGGCCGAGCTCGCGGAGCTCGAGGGCCCACGTCGGGCCGAAGCAGTCCAGGCGATCGCAACGGCACGGAGCTTCGGCGACCTGTCGGAGAACTTCGAATACCACGCCGCGAAGAACGAGCAGGGCCTCCTCGAGCGGCGCATCACGATGCTACGCGACCGCCTCGAGCGATCGGTGATCATCGACGAGAACGCCGTCGACGGAGACACGATCGGTGTCGGGACGAAGGTCGAGATCGAAGACGAGCAGGGCGAGCGGATGCAGGTCGAGATCTCGAGCGTGGGCGGCGTGTCGCCGGATTCGCCGGTCGGGCGCGCGCTCATGGGGCGCAAGGTGAGCGACGAAGTCGAGATCCAGGCACCGAGCGGCGCCTGGCGCGCACGGATTCTTTCCGTCGGTCGCTAGTCGAGCGCGGCCAGAGCGTGGATCTCTGATCCTCGTTCTATATTGAGCCGGATGATGACAACGCGCTCCTTCGCGATGTACGCGCTCGCCGTGCTCGTGCTTGCGACGACTTTCGTCCCCGGGGCCTCGGCGGTTGCGCCGGCGCTTCCGGCCTCGTATCCCGCCGCGGGTGAGCTCGTCGCCACGCGTGTCGCCGTGAGGACCGGTCCGGACCGAAGTGCGAAGGTCATCCGTCTACTGCAGCAATTCCGGACCGACTACCGGCTCCAGATCGTGCTCGCAGTCGGTCAGGCGAACGGGCCCGACGGGACCGCCTGGTTCAAGCTCAACCTGCCGATGCGACCGAACGGGACGGTCGGCTGGATTCCCGCCGCGAGCGCGACGCTCAGGCCGACGCAAAGTCGCATCGTCGTGCACCGCGGTCTCCGGCGGATCGAGCTGTTCCGGGGTGGCAAGCGGTTGCTCTACGCCAAGGTGGCCGTCGGAGCGCCCGGTCGTGAGACTCCGCTCGGCGAGTTCTACGTGACAGCACGCTTCGTCCCGGACGATCCGTTTCTCGGAGCCTTCGCGCTGGAGACGAGCGCGTATTCGCGGCTGACCGAGTGGCCGGGTGGCGGGAAGGTCGGCATCCACGGAACCAGCGAACCGTGGCTCCTCGGTCAGGCCGTGTCGCACGGCTGCGTTCGCGTTTCGAATCGGACCGCGCTCGCGCTCGAGCATCTAGCGCCGGTCGGGACGCCGATCTCGATCGTCGCGCGCTAGCCGTCCTAGAGAGCGCCGGCGAGAAACGTCGCTGCGCCGAGACTCTTGATGCGGTAGCCGTGGTTCTGAAATGTGTAGTGGCTCCTCAGCCGCTGCCATCCGCCACCGGGACGCGTGGCCACGCTCACCGAACCGAACCTGTAGCTGAATCGATTGCAGACGAACGATCCCGCTCCCCAGGTTTCGGTGGTGGCCAGGGGGCGCCAGGCACCGTGGCTTCCCGGGAGGTGCACGGGGTCCCCAACCGCCCGATCGTCCACGACGACACTCCACCAGCTCCGCCGGCTACGAAGCTCGACGACCGCGACCTTGTGCGTCGATCCAGCAGGGAGACCGGCGGCGATCTCGTGGTACTGAGGCGCCTGATGGGGTAGGGCGACTTCGTAGTACAGGCTCGTCGAGCCGCCGGGGAACGCGCTGAATCCGACCTGGATCCATTCGTCGGTTCCGTTGGGACCTGCGCCCGGTCCTCCGACCCCCACCCAGCCGGCGACGTGTCCGCTGAGCACCTCGGGGGCCGCGACCGACTGGAGCCACGTCGCCACGCCGTACGCACGATGGCTCGCCCCGAGGCCGGCATACGCGTACCCACTCGAGCCGCAGGCAGCCTGAGCCCTGCCGGGAATGGAAAAGCTGATCGAAACGAGAGCGAGCGTTGCTGCTAGGGCTCGGAGAAGCAGCCTGGGCAAGGAAACCTCCGACTGAGCGGCCTGCGACAGAGATCCGTCGCTTCTTCAATCGGACGGCCCGGCCCGGGCTGGCGTACCTCGTTCGAGTGATCGCCGCCTTTTGCAGAGCGAGGCCCTCAGGAACGGTGTTTCGCCAAAGGGCTAGATCAACTAGCCCTCTCGCCAGTCCCTCGCGTCCGTAAAGCGGGCTATCACCCGTCGGGGGAGATTGCGCCTTTGGGCGCGCCAGCCGTCGGTGCAATCGAAAACGAGGGGGAAGGGTCGAGTGAGAGGCAAGAAGAGAACCGGTCAATCAGGGCCCAGCGCGGTCCGCGCGAGGTGGGCGGTGTCGGTCGTCGCGGTGCTCGTTCTGATGGCGATCGGTGCCGGCTCTTCGTCGGCGATGCGCTTCGTGACCAGCTCGCCGCGGCACTTCACGGCGGCGCCTGTGATCACGGCAAAGCAGCACGAAGGTCAGCAGTTCCCAGATCTCAGCTACACGTCGGGGAACATCACGACGTACAAGGAAGGCGACACGATCAACTTCCGCTTCGACCTCACCGCGACCGATACTTCCACCGGTCAACTGCAGGTGCGTTTCACCGAGAACGACGGAACCTGCCTCTTCTTCGACAACTACTTCGTCCTCGGAGCGACCGAGAACGTCAGCGGCGCGTCGCCGACGGTCGCTGTCGCGACCGGTCCCACCGCCGACTCCGGCGAGTGGGTGGTGACGCTCAACATCGACTTCGCCGCCGCCGGCGAGGCCATCGTCAACTACCAGCTCAAGCTCTCGAACCAGGCCGGAGACTGCAACGGCTCGTCGCAGCACAGCCGCCTCAGTCCGGGGACCGGCGTGTCGCAGACCGGCCAGCAGAACGTCCCGGTCCCGGCGAACCAGATCATTGAGCTGCCGAGCATCACCGTGGCGAAGCTC
Organism: Actinomycetota bacterium; assembly: GCA_005883355.1. GTDB lineage: Bacteria > Actinomycetota > Thermoleophilia > Gaiellales > Gaiellaceae > 3-1-20CM-4-69-9. Next base: position 5,379 of record VAXG01000019.1, read on the forward strand.
GTCGATCGCGCTGACGGCGCGGGCTTCGTGGCTGCAAGCGCAGGTGAGTACTGCTTCACGCTGGACGGCGGCACTTGCACTCCGATCGACTCGAGTGGGCAGGTTGTCTTCGCCAAGGTGACCGATGGGGCGCACACCATCACGGAGAGCGCCAATCTCGCGCAGTCCGGTTACACCTTCGACTCCGGGACCGGCACGAACTGCACGTTCAGCCAAGGCACGGCAACCGCGACCGTCGCGCAGGGCACGACGGCGACGAACGCGACGTGCACGTTCAAGAACAAGTTGACCGCGCCGCCCAAGGTCACCGTCACGAAGTCCTGCCCGCAGGGAGCCGCCGACGCGGACGACCGCTTCCAGATCCAGCTGAACGGCTCGAATGCCGGCACCGCGCTGGCCTGCGGCGGCACGGTCGACGTCAACCCGACCGCGGGGCAGGCGTACACGATCACCGAAGTGGCCGGGAACGGCACCACCAACCTCGGCGACTACACCAGCTCATCGAGCGGCGGCTGCGCGGGCACGCTCAACTTCGGCGGCACCAACACGTGCACGATCACGAACACGCTCAAGGCGCTTCCGACCGTGACCGTGACGAAGGACTGCGATCCGAACGCCGGTGCGGATGCCGACGACCGCTTCCAGTTCACGAACAACGGCAACAACGTCGCCGCCGATCCGGTTGCCTGCGAGGGGTCGCGGACGATCACGCTGCAGCCGGGAGCAGCCTTCAACTTCGACGAGGTGGCTGGCAACGGCACGACGACCCTGGCCGACTACACCAAGACTCGCTCCGGCGGTTGCACGGACAGCGACGGCCTCCAGCGCGGCGAGACCGGAACTTGCACGATCACGAACACCCTCAAGGCCGCCCCGACGGTGACGGTGACGAAGGACTGCGTACCGAACGGCGGGGCGGACGCGAGCGACCGGTTCCAGATCACGAACAACGCCGGCAGCACCGGCGAACCCATTGCTTGCGAGGGCACGCTCCTTCTGACCTTGCAGCGAGGCGCATCGTTCGACATCAACGAAGTGGCGGGTAACGGCACCACCGATCTCACCAACTACACCGAGAGCCGCTCGGCGGGCTGCACGGACGCCGACGGCCTCCAGCGCGGCGAGACCGGGACCTGCACGATCACGAACACCCTCAAGGCGGCGCCGACGGTGACCGTGAACAAGGTCTGCCAGATCAAGGCGGGCTCAGGCGACCGCTTCCAGGTCAAGCTGAACGACTCCAACGTCGGCCAAAGCCCGCTCGACTGCGGCGGGAGCCTCGACGTCGCCGTGACCGCGGGCTCCGCCTACGCGATCACCGAGGGTGCGGCAGGGACGACCGACCTCGCGAACTACACGTCGACCCTGAGCGAAGGCTGCTCCGGCACGCTTGCGAACTTCGGTGACACTGCGACCTGCACGATCACGAACACGCTGAAGTCGGCGCCCAAGGTGAGCGTCACCAAGCTCTGCCCGAACGGCAAGGCAAACCAGGGCGACCTCTTCCAGGTGAAGCGCAACGGCACCAACGTCGGCACGCCGCTCGACTGCGGCGAAGATGCGAATGACCATACCGACGTGACGGTCACGGCCGGAGTTGCCTACACCATCACCGAAGGTGCGGCCGGCACGAGCGATCTCGCGAACTACACGACCACGTTCAGCGAAGGCTGTTCGGGCACGCTCGCCCACTTCGGCGACTCGGCGCGATGCACGATCACGAACACGCTCAAGGCGGCCCCGAAGCTGACCGTGATCAAGCACGTGGTCAACGACAACGGTGGGACACAGAACGCCGGAAACTTCACCCTCACCGTGACGGGCTCGAGCCCGACCCCGGCTTCGTTCGCGGGGAGTGAGGCGGGAACGGTCGTCACGCTCCAGCCGGGCCCGTATGCGGTCAACGAGGCGGCGGTGAGCGGCTATTCGACAAGCAAGTCGGCCGGCTGCGCCGGCTCGCTCGCCCACTTCGGCGACACGGCGACGTGCACGGTTACGAACGACGACGTCGCGGCTCCGCCACCGCCTCCGCCGCCTGGGGGTGCGCCCGAGATCGATCTCGCGATCACGAAGACGGACAGTCCGGACCCGGTATCGGTCGGAGCGCTTCTGACCTACACGCTGACGGTCACGAACACGAAGGGCGACACGGCGAACAACGTCGTCGTGACCGACTCGCTGCCGTCGGCTGTGACATTCGTCTCCGTGTCCTCGACGAAGGGAAGCTGCACCGGGACCAATCCCATCAGCTGCAACATCGGAACCGTTGCGTTCAACGAGCTGGTGAGCATCATGATCGTCGTGCGACCCTCCAATCCCGGCACGATCACGAATACCGCGGTCGTCACCGGCAGGGAACATGAGCACGACCCGTCCAACAACACGGCATCGGCCACGACCCTCGTGCAGGGCGCATTCGTCCCGCCGAGCGTCTGCTACGCGCTGACGGTGACGCCTCGAACGCTTACGGTCGGCAGGAGCACGATCGTGCGTGTGGTCGTCCGTGAGGCCGGCAAGCCGGTGAAGGGCGTCCGCGTGATCATCACCGGCCGTGGAGTGACGAAACGAACGAACACGAACGCCGGCGGCCTGGCGCGGTTCGTGATCATGGGCAGGAGTCCCGGCATCCTGCAGATCCGCGTTCCGTCGCACGCGACCTGCCGGACTCAGCGCATCGGTGTGCTCGGCGTGTTCACGCCGCCAGTCACCGGTTAGGGGGAGGTTCGGCTGCCGCGCCACGGCTCGTGCCGGGGCGCGGCAGCCGGCTACTCGGAGTGGAGCAGCTCGGAGATCGTGACCGAGCGCAGCCCCCGGTGGCTCATCGCCTCGAGGATCATGCCGACCGCCTCGACGCTGGCTTCCCTGGTCGGCGCGCTCAGGTCGGCGGGCTCGTCCGGTGGCCGGCCGTCGTGCATGCACACGATCGAGCCGCGCTGCAACCTCTCGAGAACGAACGCCGCGCTCCGGTCGGCATCCCACTCCCAGTCCCACGGCATCATCGAGCAGCCGACTTCCTGCAGGCCAAGCGGTGAGACGGCTTCCCGCACGCGCGCGTCGACGTGGAAGTACGGCGGGCGCCAGTAGCGGAGCGTCCTGCCCGAAGCCTTCTCAATGACCGGGCCGGCCCGCGCGAGCTCCTCGCGGATCGCACCGTCGTCGAGCGTGGGAAGCGATGGGTGCGAGAACGTGTGGTTCCCGATCTCCGAGCCTGCCTCGACGATGCGGCGCAAGGTCTCGCCGCCGCCGTCCGCGGCAGCCAGACAGCCGAGGGCGAAGAAGGTCGCCTGACTCTTGTGCTCCGCCAGCAGGTCGAGAATCGACCCGGTCCAGGGAGAGGGACCGTCGTCGAAGGTGAGCGCGACAACGTTTTCGCCGACGTCAGGGCGCTGTTCGAGCGCGGGCATTCCCGGCAATCCTAGGGAACGCCTGGTTGACGCCCGGTGAACGGCTGGTCCACCATAGAGGCGCGATGTCCGACCCTCTGAAGGACGCCGATCTGTGGCTGGTCGACAGCCTTGTGGTTCCCGCGAGCCTGCACGACGTCAATGGCCGGTTCGTGCACATGAACGCAGCGGCGGAACGAGCCTCAGGGAAGTCGAACGCCGAGGTGGTCGGCGGCCATTTCACCGATTCGTTGCCCCCGGAAGCGCGCAAGAGTGTCTCGGCGCAGTTTCGCCGAGCCGTAGAGCGGGGGGAGCCGACCGACTTCGAGACCGTCTTCATCGACGCGAGCGGGCATCTGCGCGGCGTGCGTGCGCAGCACCTGCCTCTGCGCTCCGGCGGTG
>VAXG01000113.1 GCA_005883355.1 Actinomycetota bacterium
ACACTCGTCGCGGCGACCAAGTACGTCGCGCGCGCAGACATGCGTGTGCTCGCCGACGCCGGCGTCGGGGTCGTGGGCGAGAATCGCGCTCAGGAGCTCGAACGCAAGCACGCGGAGTACGGCGACACGTTCCGCTGGCACTTCATCGGGCATCTGCAGTCGAACAAGGTCAAGGTCGTGAATCGCATCTGCGAGCTCGTGCACTCGCTCGACTCGCAGTCGGCGGCGGGCCGGCTCACCGTTCCGGCCCTCGTCGAGGTGAACCTTGCCGGTGAGTCTTCGAAGTCCGGGGTCGCTCCCGAAGACCTGTCGCGGTTCCTCGGGCTCTACGGGGACGTGCGCGGGCTGATGACGATGCCCCCTGAGACCGATGACCCGGAGGCGTCGCGACCGTACTTCAGACGGCTGAGGGAGTTGGCCGAGCAGCACGGCCTGAAAGAGCTCTCGATGGGGACCAGCCAGGACTACAGAGTCGCCGCGGAGGAGGGAGCGACCTTCGTACGCGTGGGGTCGATCCTGTACGGGGAGTAACATTTCGCGCGAGATGGGCTTTGCAGACGTGTGGAACAAGACTCTCGTCTACTTCGGCATAGCCGAGGAGGAGGACTGGGACGAGGAGGCCTACGTCACCGACGAGGATCTGCAGCGGAGCTATGCCGAAAGGCCGAACGTGCGCCGCCTCGCGCCGCGCCGGCGCGAGCGGGAGTTCGACGACTGGACCGAGCCCGAGCCCGGCAACGACAGGACCACGGTCCTGCGCCCACGTGTCGCCGCGGTACCGTCGCCGGCGTCCGTCCGGGTGCACCTGGTCGTTCCCCGCAGCTTCAACGACGCGCAGCAGATTGCGGACAAGTTCAAGGAGTCGATCCCCGTCATCCTGAACCTGCAGAGCTCCGACCAGGACCTCTCGAAGCGGCTGATCGACTTCGCCAGCGGGCTGACGTACGCCCTCGACGGCGGTATGCAGCGCGTGGCCGACAAGGTCTTCCTGCTGACGCCTCGTAACGTCGAGGTGTCGGCCGAGGAGCGCGCGCGCCTGCTCGAGCGCGGCGGGTTCTTCAACCAGGCCTGAGCAAGGAAGACGAGCCTTTACGGCGAACTGGGTGTGATGGCCGATCGTGCCATGCTCGGCTTGCTCTACGACGCTGTCGACAACGTCGCCGGTTTCGTGCGAGTTTTTGTCACCGTCTACTCGCTGCTGATCCTCGCCTACATCATCACCTCGTGGGTGCGGCTTCCTTACTCGACGTGGCTGAACAGGATCCAGCGGTTCCTCTACGACGTCTGCGACCCGTATCTCCGGCTGTGGCGTCGCATCCTGCCGACCTTCGGGCCGCTCGACCTCTCACCCGTTGTCGGCGTCGTCTTTCTCTACATCATGCTGAGGGTCATCCTGAGCATCCTCAACCGCTTGCACTGAAAGGGGGAGACCATGACGCTCACTCCCGTTGAAATCAGACATCTCAAACCTGCGCGAAGCATCGTCGGTGGTTACAAGAGGATCGCCGTCGACGCGCTGATGGACGAGATCGTGGCGAGCTTCGAAGACGTCTGGCGCGAACGCGCAGATCTCGCCGACAAGGTCGAGCAGCTCGAGGCGGATCTCGTCCGCTACCGCGAGCTCGAGTCGCTCCTGCGGACGACTCTGGTGTCGGCCGAGAAGTCCGCCGTCACGCTCAAGGAGCAGGCCGGGCGAGAGGCTGACCTGATCGTCGAGGAGGCGCGCTCCGAGGCCCGTGCAATCACGCGGACAGCGCGCGCGGACCACGACCGGCTCGTGACCGAGGTCCGGCGAATGAGGTCCCTACTGCACTCGGCGCTCGCGCTCGTCGACGAAGAGCCGCCCCGCAAGACCGCCGAGGCAGAGGCGGCCTGACCGGAGCACGAAGCTAGACTCCCCTGCATGGAAGGGCTTTCCACGCGCCTGCGCCTGCGTGTGTCCCCCGGCGCGAGGAACGCTCGTGTCGTCGGCCGGCACGGTCAGGCCTGGAAGGTCCGCGTCGCAGCTCCGCCCGAAGGAGGTCGCGCGAACGAGGCGGTCGTCCGGTTGCTCGCAGAGGCACTCTCGCTTCCGCGTGGCGCGGTAACGCTCGTTTCGGGTCACGGCGCGCGGGACAAGGTCGTCCGGCTGGACGGTCTCGACCAGACTCAGATCGAGCGGCGCCTCCAATCGGCGGCCGGAAAGGAGCCCGTCGAATCGTGAGCGTCATGGACACCGACCGGTTCCGCGCGGCTCTGCTCGAGGAGCGCAGGCGTGTCGAGGCGGCGATTCAGAACCTCCACGACGAGAATCCCGGCTCGCTGGCCGAGGACGCAGGCGAAGAGACGGCGTACGACAACCATCTGGCCGACACGGCAACCGAGACGTATGACCGCGAGCTCGACTACACGCTCGAGGAGAACTCGGAGCATGTTCTCGCCGACATACATGCCGCCCTGAAACGGATCGAGGAAGGCACCTACGGGATCTGCACGAATTGCGGCAAGCCGATCGCAGTAGAGCGCCTCGAGGCGCGCCCTTGGGCGACGCTGTGCATCGACTGCAAGCGCGATGGGGAGCGTCGTTGACCGAGAGGCTGACGACACGGGCGGCGGACATCCGGGTCGGCTCGACGACGGACGGCCTGACACCGATCTCTGTCGCAGAGCGACGGCTCGGCGCCAGCTGGCCGCAATGGCTGAGTCTCGGGTCGGTCGCGCTCGCCGGCATCGCTGCCGACCAGCTGACGAAGTCGATCGTGACGAGCCGCCTCGATCTCAACGACCAGGTGCATGTCGTCGGACCGTTCTCCATCCACCACGTCACGAACTCCGGGATCGCGTTCGGGCTCTTCGCGAGCGCGACATCCATCGTCATCCTGCTGACCGGTCTTGCCGTCGCCTGGATGCTCTACTTCTTCGCCCGCTCGGGATCGCGGCATCCCGTTTTGCCGGTCGCACTCGGGCTCGTGATCGGGGGCAGCGTCTCGAACCTGACCGACCGGGTCCGGCTCGGGCACGTCACGGACTTCCTCGACTTCAAGTACTGGCCGGCCTTCAACCTCGCCGACACCTTCATCGTCGTAGGCGTAGCGGCTCTGCTGCTGGCGCTCGTGGCCTCGGACCACCACTCGTCCCGGCCCGTGCGCGAGCGTGAAGCAACGCGTCCCTGACGAGGCGGCGGGCGAGCGGCTCGACCGCTTCCTTGCTTCCCTCCCGGAGGTCGGCTCGCGCGGCGTCGCGCAGCGGCTGCTCGAGTCGGGGAAGGTGCTCGTCGACGGCCGGCCGCTGGACAAGAGCCGGCGACTCACCGGCGGGGAGGAGCTGGAGTTCGAGCCGCCGACAAAGGAGTCGGCGGAGCTCGAGCCTGAGCAGATGGACCTCCGCATCGTCTACGAGGACGAGTACCTGCTGGTCGTGGACAAACCCGCCGGCCTCGTCGTCCACCCGGGGTCCGGCCACGCGACAGGGACGCTCGTCCAGGGCTTGCTCGAGCACGACGCCGCGGGAGGAGACGCGGCTCGACCCGGCATCGTCCACCGCCTCGACCGCGACACGTCCGGGCTCATGGTCGTCGCGCGCTCGAACGAGGCCCATGCCCGGCTGCAGGCTCTGGTTCGGAACCGCGCCATCGAGCGGCACTACGCCGCCCTGGTCGTGGGGAAGCCGCGCTCACGCGCTGGCCGGATCGAAGCGCCGATCGGGCGCGACCGTCGCGACCCGCTGCGCCACTCGCTCGACACCGACAAGCCACGCGAGGCGATCACGCACTTCGAGGTGAGGGAGCTCCTGCCCCGTCACACGCTTCTCGACGTAAGGCTCGAGACGGGCCGCACGCACCAGATCCGCGTGCACCTTGCTGCGGTCGACCTGCCCGTGGCGGGCGACACGGTCTACGGCCGGCCCCGCGAGCTCGATCTCGAACGCCAGTTCCTGCACGCGGGACGCCTCGCTTTCCCACATCCGTTCACGGCGGAACGAGTCGACGTGGAGTCGCCGCTGCCCGCCGATCTCGGCGCCGCCCTCGAGCGCGCCAGACACCAGAGCTAGTCGCTAGAATGCAGCGGTTTTTCGCACCCAACCCGGCGGGTCAGCCTGGGTGGCGGTGCCGGCGTTCGACGGATGCCGGTTCCAGCCAGGTCCCACCGGCAGCAATCTCATCAACCAGAAAGGGGACCTGATCCCGATGTCCGTCGTCTCTATGCGCGAGCTCTTAGAGGCTGGAGTCCACTTCGGCCACCAGACGCGACGCTGGAATCCCAAGATGCGCCGCTTCATCTTCACGGAGCGCGGTGGCATCTACATCATCGATCTGCAGCAGACCCTGCAGCTGCTCGAGGAGGCGAACGCCTTCGCCCGGAACGTCGCCGAGCGAGGCGGCTCGATCCTCTTCGTGGGCACGAAGAAGCAGAGCCAGGGCGCCGTTGAAGACCAGGCCAAGCGGGTCAACATGCCGTACGTGAACCATCGCTGGCTCGGCGGCTTGCTGACGAACTGGCGCACGATCTCCGACCGCATCGATCGCCTGCACGAGCTGCGGCGCCTGAAGGACGAGGGCCAGCTCGACCTGCTGCCCGCGAAGGAGCGCATCTCCATGCTCAACGAGCTGGAGAAGCTCGACGAGAACCTCGGCGGTGTGGCCGACATGAAGCGCCAGCCCGACGCGGTCTTCATCGTCGACCTGAAGAAAGAGCAGCTCGCCGTGCGTGAGGCCCGCCGGCTCGGCCTGCCGGTCGTCGCGCTCGTCGACACGAACTGCGACCCCGACGAGGCCGACTACGTCATTCCCGGCAACGACGACGCGATCCGGTCCTGCGACCTGGTCGTGCGCGTGATCGCAGACGGCATCGCGGCCGGACAGCAAAAGGCGACGCCGGCCGACTTCACCGGCGCGAAGAACGGAGCGCCGGCGGAGGAGCAGCAGGCGCCGGCCCTGGAAGACGACTCCGAGCAAGAGTCTCCGAAGGAAGAGCCCGTCGCGGAGGCTGCGACTGCCCAGGAGGAGGTGCCCGCCGAATGACGGTCATCAGCGCTGCACTCGTCAAGGAGCTTCGGGCCCAGACACAAGCTCCGATGATGGACGTCAAGCGTGCGTTGCAGGACACGAACGGCGACATCGAGGCCGCAAAGCGCTTGCTGCGCGAGCGTGGCATGGCGAGCGCCGGGAAGCGCGCCGGCCGCGTCACGACGGAAGGGAAGGTCGGCTACCGCGTTGCCGACGAGGGCAAGCGCGGGACGATGGTCGCTGTCGGCTGCGAGACCGAGCCGGTCTCTAACAACGACGAGTTCCTCGCGTTCGCGAAGAAGGTCCTCGAAGCGGTCGAAGCAGAAGGTCCGGGCGCGGCCGAGAGCCTCGACGAGGAGCGGAAGGAGCTTTCGGGGAAGCTGGGCGAGAACATCGTCGTCGCAGGTACGGCACGCTTCGAGGCTGTGGACGGCGGTCTCATCGAAGGCTACGCGCACCCGCCGGCGAACAAGCTCGGCGTGCTGGTGCAGGTTCGAGGCGGCTCTGGAGACATCGCACGCAAGATTGCGATGCACATCGCGGCCTCGGCCCCGCAGTGGGTCGGCAGGGACGATGTGCCCGAGGACGTCGTGAAGTCGGAGCGCGAGATCTTCGCGAACTCGGACGAAGTCCTGTCGAAGCCCGATCAGGCCCGCGAGAAGATCGTCGAGGGAATGGTCAACAAGCGGTTCTTCGCCGATCGGGTGCTGACCGAACAAACCTGGATCCACGACACCGGAAAGACGGTGGGCCAGGCACTCTCCGAGGAAGGCGCCGAGGTGCTGGAGTTCGAGCGGTTCGCCCTGACGGGATGACCGTTCAGCCAGAGGAAGTCGTCGCGGAAGCCAAGAGGTCGGGAAGCCCGGTCTTCCGGCGAATTCTGCTCAAGCTCTCCGGGGAATCGCTCATGGGCGACCAGGAGTACGGTATGGACCGCGCGACCATCGACGCGATCGCCGAAGAGATCGTCGACGTTCAGGCCTCCGGAGTCGAGACGGGAATCGTGGTCGGAGCCGGCAACATCTACCGGGGCATGTCGGCTGCGGCCGAGGGAATGGACCGGGCGACTGCGGACTACTCCGGGATGCTCGCAACGGTGCTGAACTCGTTGGCGCTCCAGGACGCGCTCGAGGACCGAGGCGCCGACACGCGAGTGCTGTCCGCGCTGGAGGTGAAGGAAGTCGCCGAGCCGTACATCCGGCGCCGCGCGATTCGGCATCTCGAGAAAGGCCGCATCGTGATCTTCGCGGCCGGCACCGGCAATCCGTTCTTCACCACCGACACCGCCGCGGCTCTCCGAGCCCTCGAGATCAATGCGGACGCAATTCTCATGGCCAAGCACGGGACGGCGGGGGTCTACGGAAACGACCCCCGGGTCGACCCAGACGCCGAATTTCTCCCCGAGCTCACGCACCGCGAAGCAATCGAGCGCGGCCTCAAGGTGATGGACACCACGGCGCTCTCGCTCTGTATGGACAACAATCTGCCGATCTACGTCTTCGCCCTTGCCGACGGAAACATTCGCCGCGTGATCACCGGCGAGCGCATCGGCACGATCATCTCGACGCCCGCGAAGGAGGAGCGCTGATGGCCACTCCCGATCAGTTGATCCAGGACGCACAGAAGCGCATGGACGCGAGCGTCGAGCACACGAAGACCGAGTTCAACACCGTGCGGACGGGCCGCGCGTCGGCCGCACTCCTCGACCGCGTGCAGATCGACTACTACGGCCAGCAGACGCCCCTCAAACAGCTGGCGACGATCAACGTGCCCGAACCGCGGATGCTGACGATCCAACCGTTCGATCCGAGCTCGATCAAGGCGATCGAGAAAGCGCTCCAGGAGTCGGACCTCGGCCTGACGCCGTCGAACGACGGCAAGATGATCAGGCTCCCGATGCCTCAGCCGACCGAGGAGCGGCGCAAGGAGTTGGTGAAGGTCGTGCGCAAGATCGCCGAGGAAGGACGGATCGCCGTTCGCAACGTTCGCCGGGACGCCGTCCAGCATCTGAAGGACCTGGCCAAGGGTGAGGTCGGCCAGGACGACGAGCACCGCGCAGAGGAACGCGTGCAGAAATTGACCGACGAGCACACGAAGACGATCGACGAGCTGCTCAAGCACAAAGAAGCCGAGATCATGGAAGTTTAATCCGCGAAAAGTGCTTCGCACTTTCCGCGGGTGTGGGAAAGACCTTCGCTTCGCTCGGTGAAGAAGAAAAGACCATGAACCTCCTCACGAAGATCAAGACTCTGCGGCACGTGCGTCCGGCGGACGAGCCTGACCTGCCGGACGTCGCGCACGCGGTGGCGATCATCATGGACGGAAACGCGCGCTGGGCGCGCAAGCGTGGACTTCCGATCGCGGCCGGACACCGGGCCGGGACGAAAGCGCTGCGTCGTACCGTCGAGGCGGCGATCGATCTCGGCGTCGACTCGCTCGCGGTCTACGCGTTCTCGACGGAGAACTGGAATCGGCCTCCGGACGAGGTGGAGCTCCTGATGGAGATCTTCACCGAAACGATCGAGCGCGAGTTGCCCGACCTCGTACGTCAGGGAGTGCGGACGCGCTTCATCGGCCGCCGCGACCGCGCGCCGGCCGCACTCCAGCAGCGGATGGCCGCGCTCGAAGCCGAGACGGAAAGCAATCGCACACTCAATCTCTGGATCGCGTTCGACTACGGCGGTAGAGCCGAGATCGTGGATGCGGCGAACCGCGCCGTGTCAGGCGGCAAGGAAGTGGACGAGGAGACGTTCGCGACCTACCTCAATGCGCCTGAGATGCCCGACCCCGACCTCCTGATCCGAACGTCCGGCGAGCTGAGGATCTCGAACTTCCTCTTGTGGCAACTCGCCTACGCGGAGCTCGTCTTCGTCGACACGCTCTGGCCCGACTTCGGCTTGGACCAGCTCCGCGCCGCTCTCGACGACTACGCCAGCCGCAGGCGCCGCTTCGGCGCACGCTAGTGCCGCTCGTCTCGCGCGTGCTGGTCACGCTCGTCGGCCTGCCGCTGGTGCTGCTCGTCGTCTGGGCAGGCGGCTGGTGGCTGTTCGCGCTGGCCGGAGTTGCGGCGGTTCTCGCGCTCCACGAGTACGCACTCATGATCCGCTCGCTGCGTCCGGTCATCCTTGCGGCATACGCGGGAGCGCTGCTGTCGCTCCTCGGAGCGCACGTGGGCGGCCTGCAATGGACGACAGCGGGCTTTCTCAGCACGATGGTGTTCGCATTTCTATTGCACTGGATCGCCACAACGCGCCAGTCGGCCACCGTTGCGATCGCATCGACCGTGCTCGGCGCGGGCTGGATCGGGCTCGGGCTCGCGCACCTGTTGCTGCTACGCCAGATTCCGAGCCAGGGAGAGCTCGCGACGTTCACGGTTCTCCTGGCGGTCTGGGCGGGAGACATCGGTGCGTTCTTTGCGGGCCGGCTGATCGGCCGGCACAAGCTCGCACCCGCACTGTCACCCGGGAAGACCTGGGAGGGCTTCCTCTTCGGAACCGCGGCAACGATCTTCGTTGCGTTCGTTGCCCTCTACAAGCAGCACTACCTGTCGATCTGGCAGTCGGTCGTGCTCGGCGCCGCGATCGCGATCGCAGCGCCGCTCGGCGACCTCTTCGAATCCGCTTTAAAGCGGGACATGCAGGTCAAGGACAGCGGGCGCCTGCTGGCGGCACACGGCGGTGTGCTCGACCGGATCGACTCTCTGCTCTTCGCCGTTGTGGCGTCGTACTACCTGTTACGCGCTCTTGACGCGGCCTAAAGCCGTTTCGCGTAACGGACCTCCGCGATGTCGAAGCCGAAGAGGCGAATCTGGCGGGCGCTGCCGTCGGGCAACCAGCCCGCGATCTCGTAAAAACGCCTCGCCCTCGGGTTGTCGTCGAGGACCCAGAGGATCGCGTCGCGGTGCCCGAGTCGGCGCAGCTCCTCTTCGCCCGCCTTGATGAGCTCGCGCCCGACGCCGGTTCCCCAGTACTCGGGGAGGACATAGATCGCAAACAGCTCGCCGTCGGTTCCGGGATCTCTGCTCGAGCCCACGCCGACGAAGCCCACGATCTGGCTTCCATCTTCTGCAACGAACGTCGGCGGCCACCGCCGGTGCCTTTCGGCGGCTTCTTGCACGGACAGCGCCTCCAGCTGCTCGGCCGGGAGCGCGTGCGCGTAGGCGGCCTGCCACGTCTCGACCTGGACCCGTGCGACTCCTGCGGCGTCGTCGGCTGTCCCGGGGCGGATCACCGCGCCGAACCTACACTTCCCAGCGTGAAGAGGATCGCGCTTTTGGGCGCCACAGGCTCGATCGGGCGCCAGGCGTTGGAGATCATCGAGGCACACCCGGCGCTCGAGCTTTGCGCAGCCGCATCCGGGTCGCAGCCGATCGACGGGCTGGCGCCCATCACGCAGGCTGGGGGCGATCTCACCGAGCTGCTCGAGCGAGCCGAGCCGGACCTCGTGCTGAATGCGGTTATCGGATTCGCGGGATTGCCGGCGACGCTCTGGGCGCTCGAGCGCGGCGTCGATCTTGCACTCGCGAACAAGGAGAGCCTCGTTGCCGCAGGGGAGCTCGCTCTCGCCGCCCAACGTCGCGGGGGAGGACGGCTCATCCCAGTCGACAGTGAGCACTCGGGTGCCCTTCAGTGCCTTGAGGGCCGCCCGGCCGCCCAGGTCCACTCTCTCGTGCTCACGGCCTCCGGTGGACCGTTCCGCGGGCGGGTACGTGAGGAGCTCGAGGACGTCACGCCGTCCGCGGCGCTCGCCCATCCGACCTGGAACATGGGACCGAAGATCACCGTCGACTCTGCGACGCTCGCAAACAAGGGACTGGAGCTGATCGAGGCGCACTTCCTCTTCAGCCTCCCGTACGAGCAGATCGAGGTCGTCGTGCACCCGACCTCGGTCGTGCACGCTCTCGTTCGGTTCCGCGACGGTGCGACGCTGGCACATCTCGGCTATCCCGACATGCGCGTGCCCATCTCCTACGCACTCACGTATCCCGAGCGCAGTGTCACGCCGATTCGGCCGCTGGATCTCGCCGGCGGCATGACGCTCGAGTTCGGGCCGCCCGACGTGGAGACGTTCCCGTTGCTCGCGTACGCGCGATCCGCCGGAGAGCGGGGAGGAACGTACCCCTGTGCTTTCAACGCGGCGAACGAAGTCGCCGTCGCGGCGTTCCTCGCGGGACGGCTGCCGTTCCTCGGCATCGCGGACGTGGTCGCCGAAGCGCTTGCCGCCGCCGACGGCTCTGCCGCACGCGATCTCGACGACCTGGTCGCGGCAGACGAAGAAGCGCGCCGCCATGTCGAGGAAACGCTGAAGGTCGCATGAGCATCCTCATCGCCATCCTCGGCCTCGCGCTTCTGATCCTTCTCCACGAGGCAGGACATTTCTTCGTCGCTCGCGCCGTGGGAATGAGGCCGCGCCGTTTTTACATCGGCTTCCCGCCGGCGCTCGTGAAAGTGGTGCGGAACGGGATCGAGTACGGGATCGGGGCGATCCCGCTCGGCGGTTACGTGAAGATCCCGGGCATGCACCGCCCAGCTGCGTCCGACCTGGACGTGCAGCTTGCGCCGGCGCTCGCCGAAGATCCGAGCCTGTTTCCGAAAGTCGCGCGCGTGAAACGCGCGCTCGAAGCGGGAGATCTCGACGCCGCCCGGGACGCGCTTCCGGAGCTCGTGCGCGGGGTCGAAGAGTCGACTCTCAGCCCGGCTGCCGGAAAGGCTGCGCGGCGCTCCGTGGATGAGCTTCGCGACGGGCTGAGCCCCGAAGCCTACTGGCGCCAGCGGACCTGGAAGCGCATCGTCGTCATCTTCGCCGGCCCCGGCGTGAACATCGTCGTCGCGATCCTGCTCGTCGGGCTGGGATACCTCTTCGGCGTCCCAGGAGATCCGGACCGGACGGTCAAGAGCGTCAAGGCCAACACGCCGGCGGCATCGGTCGGGCTCCGAACAGGCGACACGATCGTCGCCGTGAACGGCCGCCAGACCCCGAACTTCGACACGGTCTCCCGGCTCATCCGCGGGTCGAAGGGCAAGCCCATCACGGTCACGATTCTGCGCAGCGGTCGGCCGGTGACGCTGGGCCCCGTCAGGACGAAGAAGATCGGCAGTCGTTGGGCGCTCGGGTTCCAGCCCGGCTGGAAGAACGTCACCTACGGTCCGGTTTCGGCGCTGACCCACAGCGTCAACACGATCTGGTCGGCGACCAAGGCAACGATCACGTTCTTACCCCGCTTGGCGACGGGGTCCGGGAGGAAGCAGGTCTCGAGCCCAGTCGGGATCGTGGACGTTTCGAGCCAGGCGGTCGCGCTCACGTTCACGCTGTACCTGCAGATCCTCGGGCTGATCAGCATTTCGCTCGCCATCCTGAACCTGCTGCCGCTGTTACCGCTCGACGGCGGCCACATCCTGTTCTCGATAATCGAAGGCCTGCGCGGCCGGGCAGTCGGGCGCGAGGTCTACGAGCGTGTGTCGGCGATCGGAATCGCGCTCTTCCTGGTCCTGATGTTCATAGGCCTGTCGAACGACATCAACCACCTCGGCGGCGGGTAGCGCGATCGTCACATTCCCGTCACGGTGTCTGACACCAGCCTCCGAGTCGTGGCTCCCAGGATGCCGCTCCACGAGCGGGATCGCTGAGTTTCGTGACGACTTGGTGACACTCACGGCTGGGTGTCTGACACCCTGGAAGCCCGCTATACACTGAAATCGATGGCTTCCGAGCGTCAGATCAGCGTCGGCGGCGTGAAGATCGGCGGGGGCGCCCCTGTCGTCGTCCAGTCGATGACGCTGACGAAGACGCATGACGTCGAGGCCACCACCGCCCAGATCGCCGCCCTCGCTTCAGCGGGCTGCGAGATCGTCCGCGTCGCCGTGCCGAAGACGGAGGACGCCGAGGCGCTCGGCAGAATCGTCCGCTTCTCGCCGCTTCCGGTCATCGCGGACATCCACTTCAACGCGAGTCTCGCCCTCAAGGCGATCAACGCCGGCGTTGCGGCCGTGCGGATCAACCCGGGCAACATCGGGGGCTCCGACAAGGTCGCCCAGGTCGTGCGCGCCGCGCAGGCCGCGGGGATGCCGATGCGCATCGGCGCGAACTCCGGGTCCCTGCCGAAGCACCTCAACGAGCTTGCGCAGCACAATCAGGCCGAGGCGCTCGTGGAGGCGGCGCTCGAGGAGGTGCGGCTGCTCGAGAGCCTCGACTTCAGGGACTTCAAGATCTCGGTGAAGTCGAGCCATGTGCCGACGATGATTCGCGCCTATCGGCTGCTCGCCTCGAAGGTCCCGTACCCGCTGCATCTCGGGGTCACCGAGGCCGGAACGCCTTTTGCAGGCTCGATCAAGAGCGCGGTCGGCACGGGTGCGCTGCTCGTCGACGGCATCGGGGACACGATGCGCGTCTCGCTGACGGCAGACCCGGTGGAGGAAGTGCGCGTGGCGTGGGAGATCCTGAAATCGCTCGGGCTGCGTGAACGCGGCCCGATCATGATCGCGTGTCCGTCATGCGGTCGGGACAACGTGGGCGTGCAGGCTCTCGCGGAGAGGGTGGAGGAGCGGCTGCACGAATATCCGCAGCATTTCGAGGTTGCGGTGCTCGGCTGCGCAGTGAACGGGCCGGGCGAAGCAGGCGATGCGGACTTCGGCATCGCCGGGGGACGCGACACGGGCTTCGTGTACGCGCACGGGCGCGTGCTGAAGAAGGTTTCCTCTGACATCCTCATCGACGAGTTGTTCCACGAGATCGACAGATGGATCGAAGAAGGCATGCAACGTCCCAAGCGTCTGAAGATGGCGAAGCCCGCCGCGCTTGCGATGGCTGAAGCGTCGCTGATTCCGCTCGGCGAGTAGTCTGCCCGGACAACATGGTTGCCCGGGCCTCAGAGCTGTTTCTACCGACCCTGCGCGAGCCGCCTGCGGACGCCGAGGCCGCCAGCCACAAGCTGCTCGTGCGCGGGGGCTTCATCCGGCAGGTGGGTGCGGGCCTGTGGACGTTTCTGCCGCTCGGCTGGCGCGTCCACCAGAAGATCGTCCAGATCATCCGCGAGGAGATGGACGCGATCGGCGACCAGGAGGTGCTCTGCCCGGTCTTGACCCCTGCGGAGCTTTGGGAGTTGAGCGGCCGAATCGACATCCCGGAGGTCTTCAAGCTGAAGGACCGGAACGGCCGTGCCTTCGTCCTGCCGCTCTCGCACGAGGAGACGATGACCTTCCACGCCCGGGAGATCCAGTCGTACAAGCAACTGCCGCAGCGGTGGTATCACTTCAGCACGAAGGAGCGCGACGAACCGCGTCCGCGCGCCGGGCTGCTGAGGGTGCGCGAGTTCATCATGAAGGACGCGTACTCGTTCGATCGAGACGCGGCCGGGCTTGACGAAAGCTTTCAGCTCCACGAGCGGGCCTACAAGGCGATCTTCGAGCGCTGCGGGCTCGAGGCCTACGAGGTGGAGGCCGAGTCGGGGATCATGGGGGGCAGGGAGTCCTGGGACTACCTTGCGCCTGCGGAGTCCGGCGAGAACGAGCTCGTGCGCTGTGAGAACGGCGACTACGCCGCAGACATCGAAGCGGCGGAGGGAATCCCTCGTCCCCCGGAGTCCCCGCCGGTGCTCGGCGCCCCCGAGGAAGTCGAGACGCCCGACGTCACGACCATCGAAGCACTCGCGGAGCTCCTGAAAATCGACACCGCGGCGACATCGAAGGCGATGCCGGTCGTCGTTGGAGAGCGTGTCGTTCTTGCCCTCGTACGTGGCGACGACCGGCTCAGCGAGGAGAAGCTCACGACAATCCTGGGGAGCGCTTTCCGGCCTGCGACTGACGGCGAGATCCGCTCGACCTTCGCGGCCGGTGGCGGTTCGCTCGGCCCCGTGGGCGTCGAGGTCGACGTGATTGCGGACAATGCGCTGAAGGACGGCCAGTTCGTCGCAGGAGCGAATCGCGACGGCTGGCATCTGCGCGGTGTTGAGGCCGGCCGCGACTACGAGCCGCGCTTCGCGGACATCCGGCAAACGAATGCGGGAGATCGTTGTCCCAAGTGTGGCGGGAGGCTGATTGCGGAGACCGCGATCGAACTCGGCCACATCTTCAAGCTCGGGACGTTCTACTCGGAGCCGTTCGGGGCGACGTACCTCGACGAGGACGGACAGGAGAAGCTGCTTGTGATGGGCAGCTACGGGATCGGTCCCGCGCGCACGATGGCGGCGATCATCGAGCAGCATCACGACGACAAAGGCATCCAGTGGCCGGCCTCCGTCGCGCCGTACGACGTCCACGTGGTCGTCATCCCCGGGATGGAGGAGCATGCGCAGTCGGTTGCAGACGCGCTCTCCGCAGCGGGGCTCGACGTGCTCGTCGACGACCGAGATGCGCGTGCGGGCGAGAAGTTCGCAGACGCCGATCTGATTGGCTGCCCGCTGCGCGTGACGGTCGGGCGAAAGGCTGCCGAAGACGGTACGGTGGACCTTCGCGAGCGCGCAAAGGGGGAAGACAACGCGGTGAGCGTGGGTGAGCTCGTCTCTAGAGTGCGCGAGAAGCTCGGCTGATGGCGCGAAAGCGGCGCTTCAGCGAGGACTCGTTCGGCCCAACCATCGAGCGGCTGATGGGGGAGGCCGGTCTTACCTACCGCTCTCTCGCGGAGAAGACGAAGCTCTCGGCCGGCTACCTCAACCACCTTGTCCACGGCAACCGCCCGGTTCCGTCGGACGACGTGATCAAGACACTCGCGCGCGCGCTAGGCGTCGAGGCCGAGCACTTCCGCGAATACCGTTTGCGTGTGATCACCGACCGCCTCGAACGCATGCCGGATCTGATCGACAAGCTGTACAGGCGTTACAGCGCGTAGCGGGTACGATGCCCCCGCCACGGGGCGTGGCGCAGCCTGGTTAGCGCGCTAGTCTGGGGGACTAGAGGTCCCGAGTTCAAATCTCGGCGCCCCGACTCTCGAAAGCCCCGCGCATGGCGGGGTTTTCTCTTTGGCGGGTCTTTGCAGGGCGTTGCGCTCGCTAAGTCACCCAAAGGGGGTTGCGCTATCCGTACAATGTGTGTACATTCTCCGGACATGGCTAACGTGAAGACCAAGAACAGGTGGGATTTCCGCGTCGAGCCCGACACCAACGATCTCGTGCGGAAAGCTGCCGACCTCTCAGAGAGCAGCCTGACGGCGTTCGTTCTGAAGGCTGCGATGATCGAAGCCGAGCGCATCGTTGCCGATCGAACTCGGTTCGTCTTGGACGCGTCTGACTGGCGAGCATTCACCGAAGTCCTCGATAGACCGGTGCAGCGGAAGCCTGCACTCACGAAACTTCTCGCCGAGCCGAGCGTCTTCGAATAATCACTAATACGAGTGGCCTACAAGCCACCCGAACCCCTGAACGATGATCATCTGCTTGATGACTTCGACTGTGGTGAGCCAGCCTTGGATGAATGGCTCAAGAGGCACGCGCGAACCGCACAGGCTTCTCGATCAGCAAGGGTCTTCGTAGCCACGGAAACAGACGATCAGGTCGTCATTGCGTATTACGCTCTAGCCGCAGCCCAGGTCGAACCCGCCGACCCAACACCTCGCAGTCTTAAGGGACAGGCAAAGCATCGTCCTGTGCCAGCGATCCTTCTAGCGCGACTTGCCGTCGCTGACGAACATAAGCGTGGGGGAGTGGGGAAGGGACTCGTAAAGGACGCGATGCTTAGATGTCTCGCCGCAGCTGAGAACGTCGGCATACGAGTCTTGCTTGTCCATGCGAAACACGAAGAAGCGAAGGCTTGGTACATGCAGTTTGAGTTCGAGGAATCGCCCACGGATCCATTGCACCTCATAATGTTGATGAAGGATCTTCAGGCGGCGGTTTCCACTTGAGAACCCACACCCTTAAGCGGGTCAAAGTTTTTCGCCGCCTTCGCCACTTGCTCCTCGCTGGCGTGTAGACACCATCCGTGATCCGTTCGTCCGCGTGTCCGATGACAACCGAGCGCATCTTGTTGTCCATGCCGGCATCCCGCAACGCTGACGCTGCGAAGTGCCGCAGATCGTGGAAGTGGAGATCCTCGATACCCGCGGCCTCGAGCGCCGGCCGCCATTCGCGCCGTGCCCAGTTCGACGGTTCGATGGGGCCGCCAATCGAGTTGGGGAAGACCCATTCCTCAGCGTTCTGCAACCAGACGTGAGGCATCCACCGCCGATCGGCACGCGCCTCGAACACCGCCCGCGCTGACGCGAACAGCGGGACGGTCCGCATCCCTGCCTTCCTGGCCTCGTCGAGCCGGTCGGCGAAGAGAGGCGCCGCGAGCTCGGCGAAGCTCTCGCCGATCAGACCGCGGACTGACGACTACCAATCCGACGATCGGTTGCTGTTGGGACGCGGACCGTCTCGACCTTGGCCGCGTCGGCATCGAGCCCGATCCGGAGCTGATGTCTACGATCGCGGGCCCCGAGCGCGCGCTCCGCATCGTCGGGCTACTGGAGCCCGAGCCGGCCGCCCTCTCCCCGTAGGAGGCCGTCAGCCCCTAGCGCGAACAGGCCCGGGGCTCCACCAAACTAGATGCCGCTCAAGTTCGAGGCTTGCGCTGTGGAGAAGGCGCCCAGGGGCGGCGCCTATGGCTCACGCCGCAGCTCGGCCGTTCCCCGGGGAGAGCTAAGGTCCGACCGAGGGAGCCCCTGGGCATGTGTTGTGCAATTCGCCATACCCGGGTCGGGGAACGGCGAAGCGCCCCGAAGAGGACCACTCCCAAATCACCAGTGATTTGCAGGGATTTGCAGGTCTCTTTGTATTTTTTGATGACTGGCTTCCAGTGGCTCTACTCGGCTACGAGGGCGGCCAGCACGGCGGCATCCTAAGACCATTAGAGGTTCAAGCCATAATTTCGTGCAAGGCCGCGAAGCGTCTGCCATGCGCCTTCAACATCTTCCCTCCCGAGCGCCTTGACGAGATGAAGGGCAAGGGGCCGAGTCCTCCACACCAATCCCCTTAGCGGCGAGCACAAAGCGTGCATGCCATCGATCGGCGGCCTGAGGCCACTTCTGCGGAGCCTGTTCGGCAATCAGGAGAGCCAGGGTGAGGGCATCGCCCAGGCTTACGGTTCCCATCTCGCGAGCGGCCATCTCCGCCGCGTCCAAGTGCCGCGCTGTATCGCGCGTTGAAAGCGTCCGTGTGCTGGACTAGAGGTCCCGAGTTCAAATCTCGGCGCCCCGACTTCACAACCCGCCTGTAACGGCGGCGTTGTTTCGCCAGCGACGCGGTCGCGGTCTAAAGGAGTGCGCGGACGCTGTCGATGAGCAGAGCGACCTTGTCCGACAACAGCGTGAGGGCGATGATGATCGCCGGAGTGATGACGCCGAGGATGACCGCGTACTCGGCCATCGTCTGAGCGCTTTCGCGTCGGTAGTGGGATCGAATGCGGTCGAACCAGCCAGAGGAAGCCATATCCCGAAGGATCGGCGTGGCCGCGCCGCTCCCGTATGCCTCGTCTTGGGGATCCGACCCGAGTGAGAAGCTTGGCGCGATGCGGCGTCCCCTCCTGGCCTTGATGCTTCTCCTCGCCATGCCTGCATCCACGGCTGCCGCCCAGACTTCCCCGCGAAGCGCGATCTTCTTCTACCCCTGGTACTCCAACCTGCGCCACGACGGCCAGTACGTCCACTGGCTCCAGGGTGGGCATACGCCGCCTTTTGACATCGGCTCTGCCTTCTTTCCGATGCGCGGCACCTACTCGAGCAGCGATCCACGCGTGCTCGGCGCCCAGATGAGAGACATCGCGGCCGCCGGCGTCGACGAGGTCGTCAGCTCGTGGTGGGGAAGAGGATCCCCGGAAGACCAACGTCTACTGGCTGTGCGGCGCGCGGCCAACGCTCGCGGCCTCCAAGTGGCGGTGCAGCTGGAGCCGTACGAGGGACGGACGTTGGACTCCATCGCGTCCGATCTCGTGTACCTGCGCACGCTCGGCCTACGCGACGTGTACATCTACAGCACCAGGGACTTCGAGGCTGACGATTGGCGTCGCGTCACGCTGCAGCCGATGGGACTGCGGCTCTTCGCGCAGACGAGTCAGGTGGGCTTCGCGGCCCGCGCGGGGTTCGCCGGCTTCTACACGTACGACATCCTTCTCTACGACGCCGCGAAGTTCGATCGCTTCTGCGCGCAGGCACGCGTCCTTGGGATTCTCTGCGCGCCGTCTGTCGGTCCTGGCTACGACGCGACCGAGGCGACCGGGGACTCACGCGTGAAGCCGCGGCTCGACGGCGCGACGTATGACTCGATGTGGGGCGCTGCGATGCGCGCGGGCGCCGACATGGTGACGATCACGTCCTACAACGAGTGGAGCGAGGGAACGCAGATCGAGCCCGCGGGGCACGGTGGGCGCTACGAAAGCTACGACGGGACGTACGGGCTGCACGGTCGCGCCGCGCAGCGCGCGTACATCAATCGCACCGCGTACTGGACGTCACGCTTCTAGAAAGACATCCGCGCCGCACCCGGACACGAGCGCTTCGAACACGTCCTCGACTCCGCGCAACGAGGTGTGGGAGAGATCGACCTCGACGTCGTCCCACTGTTCGAGGCCGAGCGAGCCCGCACCCTCGTCTGCGCCGAAGCAGAGCAGCGTCTCCGTCGAGATGACGTTGCGGCGGCCCGCCTGACGCCGCGCGATTCCCTCGAGCTCGCGCAACTCTTCGAGCGGATCGATGCGGACATTGGAGTCTGAGCCGATGCAGATCCCAATGCCGCGCGTACACACGCGCTCGACGGGCAGGAAGCCGTCTCCGAGATTCGCCTCCGTCGTCGGGCAGGCACAGACACGCGCACCGGCCCGGGCGACGAGGTCGAGCTCGGCACCGTCCGCATGTGTCGCGTGCACCACGGTCGTGCGCTCGCTGAGGCAGCCGGTCCGATCGAGCAGCTCGATCGGCCGGATGCCGTACTCGCCGAGACACTCCTCGATCTCGCGCGGCTGCTCGTCCGCGTGCACGTGCAGAGGCAGCCGTTCCGCAGCGGCGTAGCGGCCGATCTCCTCGAGCCAGTCCGCGGGGCAGGCACGCACGGAGTGGGGGGCGACCCCGACGAGAATCCCGCGGCCGCGCAGATCCTCGACCTGCTTCAGATACTCGTTGACGGACTCCTGACGGAAGCGCGGCAGGCCGCCCCGTCCGTACGCCGCGAGCAGGATCACGATGCGGATGCCGGCCTCCGCTGCAGCGTCGACCGCGGCTAGCGCTTCGTCGAAGCCGAGGTAGTGGAACTCGCCGACCGCCGTATAGCCGGCAGCCCGGAGCTCCCGATAGACCTGTACGTACTCTCGGCGGACGAGCGCGGGCGTCTGGCGCTCCGCCTCGGCGAGCATCAGTTCACGCCACTCCCAGAAGTCGGTGCCTCCGGCCCGGCCGCGCAACGCGCGCTGGAAGCCGTGGCTGTGGGCATCCACGAAGCCGGGCAGGCTGAGGCTTTCGGCCACGGGCGTATCCTTTCCACACTCATGGCGACCCGCGCCGTCCCTGCGACCCTGCAACAGCTTCCGAACGCGCTCACCATCGCGCGGCTGGCACTGATCCCGGTCTTCGTCACGTTCATGCTCACCGCGGACGGCGGCCACAGCTGGCCGGCCGGCATCGTGTTCGGGATCGCCGGCGTCACCGACCAGATCGACGGCTTCCTTGCGCGTCGCTGGCAGGTGGAATCGGATTTCGGCCGCATCTTCGACCCGCTGGCCGACCGGCTGATGATCGACGCCGCGGTGATCCTCCTTGCCGTCCAGGACCACATGCCATGGGCAGGTCTGGTCGTGATCCTCGGGCGCGACCTCCTGCTGCTGGCCGGTTACAAGACGATCGCGCCGCAGGGTTACGAGCTCAACGTGAACCGTCTCGGCAAGGCGGCGACCTGGCTCCTCTACCTCGGGATCGGCTGCCTGATCGTCACGCACCGGTCGACCGAGTGGCCGTACTGGATCTTCTGGACCGGTCTAGTGCTCGCGGTCGGCGCAGGCGCGGTGTACGCGGCCGCGGCCTGGAGAGAGAGAAAGCGATGAAAGCCGTGATGATGGCCGGAGGAGAGGGCAACCGCCTGCGCCCACTCACGTCCAACCAGCCGAAGCCCATGGTGCCGGTCGTCGGCAAGCCGTGCATGGAGCACATCCTCGAGTTGCTGCGCGAGCACGGGCTGAACGAGGTGATCGTCACCGTCGCGTTCCTGCCACAGGCGATCCGCAGCTACTTCGGAGAAGGCGAGACGCTCGGCATGCAGATCGGCTACTCGGTCGAAGAATCGCCGCTCGGCACGGCCGGCTCCGTGCGTCTCACAGCGAAACAGCTCGAGGAGACCTTCCTCGTCATCTCCGGGGACGCGCTGTGCGACGTGGACCTGAGCGCGCTCATCGCCTTCCACAAGGACAAGGGAGCAGCGGTGACGATCGGGCTCAAATCGGTCGAGAACCCGCTCGAGTTCGGCATCGTCGTCACGGACGAGGAGGGACGGATCGAACGCTTCCTCGAAAAGCCGTCGTGGGGCCAGGTCTTCTCCGACACGATCAATACCGGGATCTACGTGATGGAGCCGGAGGTGCTGAAGCACGTGCCGGCCGACCGGCCCTACGACTTCTCGAAAGAGCTCTTTCCGTATCTGCTCGAGATGGGACGTCCGCTCTACGGCCACGTCATGGACGGCTACTGGCAGGACATCGGGAATCTCGACCAGTTCCGGCAGGCGAACTTCGACGCTCTCGAAGAAAACGTGCGCCTGAACATCCCGGGCATCCGGATCCGCGGGAACGTCTGGCTCGGGGAGGGCGTCGACATCCCCGACCTCGAGCAGATCGAAGGGCCGGCCTACATCGGCAACTACTGCCGCATCGCCTCCGGTGCGACGGTCGGGGCGCACTCGGTCCTATCGAACAGCGTCACCTTGCGCGAGCGCACGCGGACGACGCGCTCGGTCATCGACGCGTCGACGCACATCGGCCGCAGCTCGTTGATCGAAGGCGCCGTCATCGGCCGTTCGTGCGACATCCGCGCACATGTCCGGATCCACGAAGGCGTCGCCATTGGCGACGAGGTGACGATCGGCTCGGAGACGGTGATCATGCCGGGCGTCCGGATCTACCCCTACAAGGAGGTCGAGTCCGGCTCGCACATCACGGAAAGCCTGATCTGGGAGTCCCGCGCGTCGACGCGGCTCTTCGGGAGGGACGGCGTCGCGGGCCTTGTCAACGTCGATCTCACTCCGGAGGTAGCGGTGCGAATCGCGTCCGCGCTCGGCACGACGCTCAAACGTGGCGCGCGGGTTGCTGCGAGCCGTGAGTCGGCGCCGGCGTGCCGCATGATCAAGCGGGCGATGATCACGGGCCTCACGTCCTCTGGGCTCGACGTCGCCGACCTGCGTGTCCTGCCCGCCGCGGTCGCGCGGCATCTCCTGAAGAGCGAGGGCTACGAAGCCGGGTTCCACGTCGGCACGAGCCAGTCGGATCCCGAAGTCGTGCAGATCAAGTTCTTCGAGCAGCCGGGCATCCAGCTGTCGTCGGCGAAGCAGAAGGAGATCGAGAAGAACTTCACGCGTGGCGAATTGCGCCGCGCCAGCTTCAGCGACATCGGCACGATCAGCTACCCCGCACGCGTCCGGGAGTCGTACGCTCAGGATCTGCTGGACGGGCTCGACGCTGAAGCGATCCGCAAGCACGGCTTTCGCATCGTCGTCGACTACGGTTTCTCGGCGGCGTCGTACGTGCTGCCCCTGCTGCTTGGGCCGCTCGGAGTCGAGGCCGTGTCCGCGCACGGTTTCACGACGGACCGGTCCGACAGCGGTTCGGCTTTGCTGCGAGAGGCGATCGGGCAGGTGAAACAGCTCGTCCCGGCAGTCGGCGCCGACCTCGGCGTGGTGCTCGACCGTGCAGCGGAGCGTCTCTATCTGGTCGACGAGCGCGGCCGCGAGGTTCCGGTCGAGCAGAGCCTCCTCCTCTTCCTGCGGCTGATCGGAAGCAACGGCCGGCGCGGGAAGCTCGCGTTCCCGATCACGGTCACGAGCCAGGTGGAGCGCCTGCTTGAGGGAAGTGGCCTCGAGGTGGTGCGAACGCCTGCGTCGCTCGGCGACCTCACGAAGGCCGCGGCGGAGGACGGAGTCATCTTCGCCGGCGCAGTGGGCGGCGGCTACGTCTTCCCGGAGTTCCTCCCCGCCTACGATGCCACCGCAAGCCTCTGCAAGCTGCTCGAGCTGCTCGCGCCTGTCCGCCGGCCGTTGTCGGAGCTCGTGGCCGACCTTCCTGCACCGACCCTCGTCCACCGGCAACTTCCCTGTCCCTGGGCTCTCAAGGGCGTCGTGATGCGGGTGTTGACCGAACGCCTCCGCGATCGCGAGCTCGCTCTGATGGACGGCATCAAGGTCTTCGACGAGCGAGGGTGGGCACAGATCCTTCCCGACCCCGACGAGCCCCTCATGCACATCTACGCCGAGGGGCGAACCGAGGAGGACTCGAAGGCCCTCGAGGCGGAGTTTCGCGGGATGGTGGAAGAGATCATGCAGACCGAAGGTGTGGCGACCGCGAGCTAAACTCTCAAGCTCAGGTTGACCCTTTGCAGGTTCGCTGCTTTACTGCTGACGAGCCCTCGACCAGGAAAGGCGGCCCGTGGAACCTCTGCCCGATCTCGCAACGCTGTCCGACGCCGACCTCAAAAAGCTCATCGCCGGTCTGACGCAGGAGGAAAACGAGGTCTCCTACCAACGGCGCCTGCTGCACGGAAAGATCGACATCCTGCGCGCTGAGCTGGTCGCGCGGCTGCAGACGACGGGAGGGACGAGCGTCCTCGACCAGGTGGACGTCGATCACCTGACCGAGATCCTCACCTCGAGGGCCGCTCCACAACAACCGTAGTGGGCCATATCTACTGTCAGGAGTGCGGCTTCCAGAACCCCGAAGCTGCGAACTACTGCGCACGTTGCGGCGCGCTGCTCGTCAGGGACGAGGGCGGCACCGAGGCGACGCAGACATTCACGCCTGACGACGGGGAAGATACGGCCGCCGAAGCGCTCGAGGATCTCGGAATCACGGGGCCTGCGCTCGTCGTCAGGTCGGGTGGCGGCAGGGCGGGGGAGACGTTCCATCCGGAAGGCGAGACGTCGATCGGTCGCTCGCCCGACTGCGGGATCTTCCTCGACGACGTCACGGTCTCGCGCAAGCACGCGGTCCTCGTGGCGCGTGACGACGGCTATTTCGTCGAGGATCAGGGCAGCCTCAACGGCACGTTCGTGAACCGGAAGCGGGTCGAGTCCGCACAGCTCGAAGACGGCGACGAGCTGCAGATCGGCAAATATCGACTGACATTCCTCAATCGGTGACGGCGACCGCTTCGAGATCGCGTCTGCTGACGATCGGAGCCCTCTGCGGGATGCTCAAGGACGAGTTCCCGGACATCTCGATCTCGAAGATTCGCTACCTGGAGGATCAAGGGCTGCTGGCCCCCCGGCGAACGGAGGGCGGGTATCGGCTCTTCAGCGAGGATGACGTCGAGCGCCTCGAGAGGATCCTGCGGCTGCAGCGCGACGAGTTCCTGCCGCTGCGCGTCATCCGCCAGGAGCTTGCCTCTTCCGGCGCCCGCGACCGTAAGCGGCGGCGCGCCGGTCTGGTGGAGGCCGAGCGAGAGCTCGACCTCGAAGAGCTGTGCGAACGGGCGGGGATCGACGCCCGCCTCGCGCGGGAGCTCGAGGAGTTCGGATTGCTGGCCCCCCGCACCGAGTCCGGCGAGAAGCGCTACCGGGATCTGGACGCGGACATCGCGCTTGCCTGCGGGCGACTGGCGCAGTTTGGAATCGCGCCCCGGCACCTTCGCGGGTTCCGCACGGCGGCCGACCGCGAAGCCGCGCTGATCGAGCAGGTCGTCGGCCCGGCCCTTCGAGCGCGCAATCCGGAGCGGCGACGGGCAGGGATGGAGGACCTGGAGTCGCTCGGCGAGCTCGCCCAGGGCCTCGGTCAGCTGCTGTTCTGGCGCGCGCTGCGCCGGCTTGCGTCAACATGATCCGGTGAATCTCGCCGAGAAGGTCCGAGAGGTCCCGGACTGGCCACAGCCGGGCGTCGGGTTCAAGGACGTCACGCCGCTGCTCGCAGATCCCGAGGCACTCGCGTACTCGATCGAGCAGCTCGCGGAGTGGGGGGCGCAGAAGCAACCCGACCTGATCGTCGGCGCCGAGGCTCGTGGCTTCATCCTCGGAGCTGCGATCGCGAAGCAGATCGGTTGCGGATTCGTGCCTGCACGACGACCGGGCAAGCTTCCCCCCGAGACGATCAGCGCCACCTACGCGCTCGAATACGGACAGAACGCGCTCGAGCTGCACCCGGACATGGTCCCGCACGGGGCGCGCGTCCTGATCCACGACGACGTCCTCGCTACGGGCGGCACCGTCGAGGCGATCGCCGAGCAGCTCGTGGAGCGCCTGGGCGGGGTCGTCGTCGGGTGCTGCTTCATCATCGAGCTGGGCTTCCTGAAGGGCCGCGAGCGCCTGTCCAAGTACGACTTGCACGCCCTGATCGAGTACTAATCGCCCCGACGGGTCAGGTTTGACGTCCGGGTTGCCGATTAGAAAGGCACCATGTACGACGCGTTGACGGGGCGCTTCACCTTCCCGTGCCCGGCACGGGGGGAAGCGCGCGTCACCCTTTCGGACTTCCGCCAGCTCGAGCGCTTGCCGGGCGCGGCGCATCCCTCGGTCTTCCAGGTGCTCTTCGCCTGCGGGTGCGGGGAGGAGCACGAAGGGCTTGTCACCCACGACGACCTCGACTGGGGGCCGCTCGGTTTGCGGAGCGGCGCGTTCTACAACGTCATGACCGCGCAGCTCGACAGCGTTGTCGCCGAGCTCTCCGACGCGGCGGCGCGCAGGATCGAAGCGGGGGAGTGGCCATGGAGCTTCTTCTGCTATCCCGAGGATCGGCCCCGGCCGGTCTTTCCTTCGTCGTTCTTCCTCCTCGCGCCCGGAGACGGCTCGCTCGGGCTCGCCGTTCGCTGCCCGGCGTGCCAGCGCACGTCGGTCAACCTCGTCTCCCACGAGCACGTCGACCTTCCCTTCCACAACGACCAGAAGGTCGGAGTGGTGGAACACGTCTTCAACGACGACGTCGCCGGCGCACTGGAGGAATTCCGCGCCGAGCTCTACTCCGCCTCGTTCGACACCCGCCGGCTGGCGCTCTAGCCAAGGCGCCGACTCGGCGGCGCCGCAAAGAGGCCGTGCGGGCTGTGCCCGTGCGGCCGTCGTAAGGGCCGACTCGGCGGCGCCGCAAAGAGGCCGTGCGGGCTGTGCCCGTGCGGCCGTCGTAAGGGCCGACTCGGCGGCGCCGCAAAGAGGCCGTGCGGGGCTGTGCCCGTGCGGCCGTCGTACGAAGAGTCCTCGAGTGAGGCCCTGCACGCGCTCATCGGTGTGAAGCCCGGATTCGTCCTCGGTGTGAACCGGATTCGTCTCCGGCGGGACCGGGTATCACCCGGGTACCGACTAGCGAGGTGATCGAATGTATGGACTCACACGAGCGACGACGACGCTGGTGTTCTCGGCCGTCGCAGGTCTGTTGATCTGGTTCGCGACGCAGATCAGCAACGACCACATCGGGGGGTACTGGGCTCGAGTCGGCCTCGTTGCCGGAGCGGGTCTCCTGATGGCGGTGTCCCAGCTGCTCGGAGGTTGGACGAAGTGGGGCTGGCCGCGGCTCTCGATTCCGGTGTTGGTCACCGCCTTCGTTCCCGTGGCGATCGTGTCGTTGTGGATCATCCTGGCCGGCGAGCCGGGGAGCGGTTGGTTCCACAACCACGTGATGGCCTGGACCCGCGACATCCACGTCAGCGGCGTGGTGACGGACTTCCTCTACTACATCCCGGTGCTGGCGTTCGGAACGGGGCTCGTCTTCGGGTTCTCGTTCGACACCACCGGCCCGGTCGTACGCGACCGCGACGTCGATCGCGACCGTAGCGTTGCACCCGTCAGCGGGCGTGCGGCGGACGAGCCGATGACCGCCGAGCGACGGGCGACCACGCCGTCGAACGACCGCACCGCGGACCGCGAGACGGTCCGATAACTCGCTCGAGGCCGCCCCTCGGCATGGCCGAGGGGCGGCTTTAGACCTGCCTCAGGGATGAACAGCCGGCCCTGCGGCGCCGATACTGGAAGGGCCATGACGTACAGCTCGCTACCGCAGGGCGAGAGAGGGTACGAACTCCTCCGCGCTGCCCTGATCGAGGTCGACGACTCCCGACCTCCCGCTTTCCGGCGCCTGGAGCAGGCGGTCGGAGGCGAGCTCGCGCGCATGCTCGTAGGCGCGCTCAGGCCTCGCCGCCCGCGCCCGATCCCCGTTTAACCCCTACGGCTCGTCGTTCTCGCCGCAGACCCGGACGTAGAGGAAGATCGCGCCGAACGCGATCAGTCCGAGCACCAACGACGTGCCCTTGTGTACCCCGACCGCAAGCAGGAAGCCCCAGAGGTACAGGCTCGAGAGGAGCGCCCACACGAACGCCTTGACGCCTGGATCGATAGCGGGAAGTCGCAGGTGCACCGTAAGAAACCTTATAAAACAGCCGCATGAGCGCAGCTCACGCGGCCTCCAGTGCGGCGTCGCCGAGTCGACGCCTTTGGACCAAAAAAATTCGCCGAGCCGGTTTCGCTTTCGTCCACCGTTTCCGCTGACTTTCGCCTTCCGGCTACTGCCTTCGGACTCGGTTTCGACCTACTTGCGCTCCGTGCTCGGCGCAAATGGGAATCTAACGTGTCAAGCAAATGAATCAAGGGGCCGGAAAAGGTCATGGCCGCAATTTGCGAAGTTTTCCTTTTCCAACATTTCCACAGTCAATCTTCCAACATGTGGACAAGCCTGTGGAAGCCAGTCTAGAACACGAAGACGAGCAGTGCGCCGAGACCTGCGAAGAGGCAGTACACGGCGAACGGCGTCAGCGTGTTCGTCTGGAAGTAGCGCATCAGGAACTTGATCGCGAACCACGCGGCGGCTCCCGCACAGAGCGCGCCGACAAGAGCCTGGCCGCGGACGCCGTCGCCGTGATGACCGACGAGCTCAGGGAGCTTGAGCAGGGCCGCGGCACCGATGATCGGCGTCGCGAGCAGAAACGCATACCGCGCCGCGTCCTCGTGCGTGAGCCCGACGAAGAGCCCGCCACCGATGGTGACGCCCGCACGGCTGATCCCGGGGAAGAGGGCGGCCGCCTGCGCGGTCCCGACCCCGACCGCTTCCCGGAAGCCGAGAGTCGCTAGTCGCTTCTCGGCCTCTGAGGACGTCTCCGCCCCTGGACTTCGCTCGAGCTCCCTGGCCCGTGCCTCGGCGCCCGGGGCGCGGCGGCGCAGGTATTCGGCCGCGAACAGGATCACGCCGTTGGCCGTCAGAAAGGCTGCAGCCGCCGTCGGGCTCGCGAACAGCGATCGCAGCTTGTGCTCGAAGAGAAGGCCGATCAGCCCGGCGGGGATCGTGCCGACGATGAGGAGCCACGCGAGCCGTGCGTCGGGGTCGTCGTCGCTGATCTGACGATCTCGCAGGCTGCGGCCGAGCCCCTTGAGGATGCGCGCCCATTCCGGGAAGAAGAAGACGAAGAGGACGGTCGCCGTCGCGAGGTGCGTGGCCACGAGGAAGGCGAGGAAGTAGGGCTTGTCCTGGCCCAGATGCCAGCCGAGGAGCTTCGGCAGGATGACGGCATGGCCGAGGCTCGAGATCGGGAACAGCTCGGTCACGCCCTGCAGGAGACCGATGACGATCGCCTGGAAGTAGCTGATCAGATGCTGGCCGCCGGCCGCGACCACTAGCCGGGCGGGGCCACGCGCGCTTGACGCGGGCCGGTCCGGAACCAGGCGAAGGCGAAGCAGGCGAGCCCGAGGAAGATCGCCGCTATCCCGTGCTTGACGTGATGGTGGCCCGAGGCATGCGACACGTGCCCCGGGAAAAAGGAGGGGATGTCGTGCTCGGTGAGCGCGATGTACGTGACGCCGATGGCAATCAGCACGAGGCCGAGGAGCGCCGCGAGTGCGGCGAGCAGACGGTCGTTACGCACGGCGGAAGACTAGTCGGATGCGGGCTTGGCCTGGAGGGGAAGGTCGACCGCCCGGGGCGTCGATAGGCCGATTCGCCTCAACTTGACATAACGCAGATTTCCGTGCACTGGGATCGGTCTGCTCGAACACGGGGCCGGTCGCGGTGAAGGCGACGATTGTGTAGTTGACGCCTGCACCCTCGGGCTTATTCGGGTTGAAGCAGTCATGTCACAGTGGGCTGACCGGCTGAACATGGCTACGAAATGGCGCCTTTTCGCGGGGAATAGCGCTAGAGGGTTGACTGAACCTGCCGAGCCGTGAGAGCGTGCGTGTTTGGGACTGCCGGGCCCGAGGCAACAACCACCCA
>VAXG01000114.1 GCA_005883355.1 Actinomycetota bacterium
TGGGTCGGCAGCCACGCGGCCGGCGAGGTCCGGAAGATCGACCCGCGGACGAACACGATCGCCTTCACGAAGCAGCTCCGCCCCCAGACGAACCTCTGCTGCGTCGCCGTGGGCGGCGGCTTCGCGTGGGCTGCACTCAATCCCAGCGGCGACCTCTGGAAGCTTGGTCCAGATGGGAGCCTCGTCGAGACGATCGAGCTCCCCGGTCCGGTAAAGAGCCTGACGTACGCGGCGGGAGCGCTCTGGGCCTCGGTCGGCGAGCGAAGCGTGGTCGTCCGCGTCGACCCGACGACGAACGCCGCGAAGACATACCCGGTCGGACACGACGTCATGGATGCGGACGTCCAGAACGGCCTGCTCGCCGCAGGAGTCCAACCGAGCGCAACGGACATCACCGCTGGCCTCCATGGCGAGGTACTGCGCGTCGGGCTCAAGTCGCCGCTGCTCTTCGAGATCGGCGGATCGAACCTGCCCTCGACGGATCCGGCGCTGTACGCGCCGTGGGACAAGAACCTGCTGCAGTTCGACTACGCGACCTGCGCTCGGCTCTACAACTATCCCGACATAACCGGAACAGCCGGTCGGCATGTCGTCCCGGAGGTCGCATCCGGGCCTCCGAAGGTGTCCGACGGCGGGCACACCGTCACGATCACTGTCCGCGACCGGTACCGCTTCTCGCCTCCCGCGAACGCGCCGGTGACCGCGGCGTCGTTCCGGGACGCGATCGAGCGCGACCTCTCGCCGAAGTTCTCCCCCGACTACCTCGACCCGCGCTGGAAGGTTGTCGTGGGCGCGGAGGAGTACCACGCTGGAAAGACTCCGCACGTCAGCGGCGTCAGCGCAGACGGGAACACGCTCGTGCTCCGGTTCACTCAGCCGGTGCCGGATCTCCCGAGGCTGCTTGCCCTGAACGTGTTCTGCGCGGTTCCGCCGGGCACGCCGATCGTCGCGCACGGGCTCGACGCGCCAATCCCCTCCGCGGGGCCGTACTACCTCGCCGCCGAGACGGACTCGGTCGCGGTGCTGAAACGCAACCCCAACTACTCCGGCCCTCGGCCCCACCGTCTCGACGCGATCGTCTTCGAGCTCAACGTAGCCCCGCGGAATGCGGCGGCACGGATCGCGAACGGCACCCTCGACTACATCCTCGAGAACGACCCGGTGTTTAGCCCCGGCACGGCCGCGGCTCGGTCGGCGGGGTTTCACTACCGCCTTACGCCGGACTCCACCGGGCACGTCCTCTTCTTCGCCTTCAATACGGGACGTCCGCTCTTCGCTAGGCTGCGAATGCGGCGCGCCGTCCAATACGGGCTCGACCGGCTGACGCTCGCGCGCGACGATCCGAGCGGCCCGACCATCCCCGCGACACGTTTGCTCTCGCCGAGGGTCGACGACTACATCGGGAGCCAGCTTTACCCGCTCGCCGGGGACGCGGCCCTCGGCCGCAGGCTCGCCGGCGGTCAGGCGCGCGCCGTCGTCTACACGTGGAATGACGCGCAAAACGCCGGATTCCTGCGCGACCTGCGTCGGCAGCTGGCGGCGATCGGGATCGGCTCGACGATCCGCACGATGACGAACGATGACTACGCCAATGGCTCGCTGGCGGCCAAGGCTGCCGCCTCCGACCTCGTCTGGGGCGGTCTCAACGCTGAGACGAGCGATCCGGTCTCGTACCTACAGGAGGTCGAGGCGGTCCTTCCGTCTCGCGACCGCGCGCAGCTCGAGAGGATCGCGCAACTCGCGTCACCCCAGCGTGAGAGGCGGGCGGCGGCACTCGCCCGACGGCTCGAAGTGGAGTCGCTCTTCGCCGTCTACGACCTCGGGGCGATTCCGGAGCTCGTCTCAAAGCGGCTCGGCTGCGTGGTTCACCAACCCGAGTACCCCGGCGTCGACCTCGCCGCCCTGTGCCTTCGGCAGGGCTGAAGCTAGGGAATCGCGCGCTTCGCCGCGACCATCCGCGCGTCCGCGTGCTGCTGCGCAGCGGCGGGTCGCCGTCGTAGGCGGCTCTGACGTGTGTCGTTCGATTCCTCGGTTCGTTGTCGATCTTGAGGAGCTGCCCGTCGCTCGAGCTGCCCGCGAATCCCGTCAGATCGCCGACATCTTCAGAGTTGCGCTGCGCGTGCGCACCAACGGGACCATCGCGTGCGAAGGCGGAGCGCATCTTCAGATCAAGCTAATCGGCGGCACCGCGATGGTGTGGTTTGCGCAACGTATGGTTCCGCCCACTCCGCCGGGAAATCCGGCCCGCGCGCGGGCCATGATTGATTTCCCGGCGTTCGTCTTTTGCCGAGGACCCTTTTCCGGCCGCGACGGGCAAAGCCCGCCACGGCTACGAGCTGTTCGAACGCCCTATCCGTAACGACGAACTACTCGCCGGTCTCAAGTGCGTGCAACGGCGCACGTCGTGGAGCCCCGCTACCTATGACGTTTCTCACTGCTGATGCAGGCAACACATGAAACGCTGAGGGCTCGGAACGGCACCGTGCACATGGGGCCGGCTCGAAGACAGCTCCCGGGCTGGACGCGAGGTCTCTGGTCTCTGATAGAGACAGTGAGGAGAACAAGCATGAAGATCACGAGAAACAGCATCGATACAACTGCGGGGCCCAGCGAGTGGTTCACGGGCGCGGTGTTCGTCGACACTGTTGCGGCACCGTCAGATGGCTCTCGCTTGAGCGCGAGTAGCGTCCACTTCACGCCCCGCGCACGTACCGCCTGGCACACTCATCCGAAAGGGCAGACGATCTGGGTCACCGAAGGCGTCGGCCTGTGCCAGTGCCGCGGCCGCTCGATCGAGGTGATCCGACCTGGTGACCGCGTCTTCTTCGAGCCGAGTGAGGATCACTGGCATGGCGCGGCGCCCACGCGGTTCATGACGCACCTCGCAATGCTCGAGGTCGACGACGAGGGAAACCCCGCAACCTGGAAGGAGCACGTGACCGACGAGGAGTATGGGGCGGCGCCAGCGCTCGACGGAGAAGGGAGGTAAGCGCGATGCGCGCGACCCTCCTTTACGGCGCCGGAGAGGTCAGGGTCGAGACTGTCCCCGACGCCGAGATTGTCGAGTCGACGGACGCCGTAATCACCGTCACCAACGCCTGCATCTGCGGGAGCGATCTCTGGCCGTACAAGTCGATGGAGCCGAGCGAGATCGGCCGCCCGATGGGACACGAGGCCGTCGGAGTCGTCGAAGCGGTCGGCGCCGATGTCCACACGTTGAAAATCGGTGACGTTGTCGTCATGCCCTTCGCATATTCCGACGGCTCATGCGTCTTCTGCCATGAGGGCCTGCATACGTCCTGTCTCCATGGGGGGTTCTTCGGGAATGCCGACGTCGGCGGAGCACAAGCGGAAGCCCAGCGTGTCCCGCAGGCGGACGGCACGCTCTTCGTCCTGCCGGCCGGCAAAGACGATGCGCTGATGCGCTCCCTGCTCACGCTCTCCGACGTGATGGGAACGGGCCATCACGCCGCCGTTGCTGCGAGGGTTGGTCCAGGCAAGACGGTGGCCGTTGTGGGAGACGGTGCGGTCGGCCTGTGCGGCGTCATCGCCGCAAAGCGACTCGGAGCCGAGCAGATCATCATCATGGGCCGGCACGCCGACCGGATCACCTTGGCCAAGGAGTTCGGCGCGACTGATGTCGTCAGCGAGCGCGGAGCGGAGGCGGTAGAGCGGGTGAAGGAGCTCACCGGCGGCTACGGCGTCCACGCCGTCCTGGAGTGCGTCGGCCTCGACCAGTCCATGGAGACTGCGATCGGCATCGCTCGTCCTGGTGGCGCAGTCGGCCGAGTTGGCGTCCCCCAGAGCGAGACAATTCCTGCCTCGCGACCGGCGTTCTTCGAGAACATCACGATCAGCGGTGGACCCGCGCCGGCGCGCGCGTACATCGAAGAACTGCTCCCGGACATCCTCGACGGCCGGATCGAACCAGGCCGGGTCTTCGACCGCGTCGTCGGTCTCGACGAGGTCCCGAACGGGTACCGGGCGATGGACGAGCGGGAAGCAATCAAGGTCATGGTCGAGCCATAAGACAGGCGGCCCGGCGACTCGTCAGCGCAGCTCAGCGAGGCGCTGCGCGACGGCATCAGTGTGCGGTAGACGCGCCTCAGCGCCCTCGCGCAAGAGCGCAAGAACGGATGCGGCAAGGGCTGCCCTGAGCGCCACAGGCTCGGCCGCGCCGACGTGCGCATCCTCGAATCGTGCGAGGGTCTCAGCCGAAAGGTCGTCGTAGCCGCGCGCCTGCACCGCGGGTAACCCTTGGCGGAGGCAGGCAAGCGAGAGTGCGTGGTCGCGCACGGCGCCGACGTAATGCTCGGCTTGCCAGACACGCCCACGCTCGATGCACGCGCGCGCATGGAGCGCGTAGATGACGCCCCATCCGAAGACGTCGCGGGCGATCGAGGGCGTGGGAATGAAGAGGTCCCCCGCGACGGGTGGTGTGCGAACCTCGGACTCGCCCGCGGCCGTCTCGCCGAACAGAAGCCGGAATCGTGGCCCGGCAGGACGAAACTGAGCCGCCGGCGTCATCGAGAGGTCGAACTGAAGCGCGTCCGGCAACAGGAACACGCGGTAGATGGTTGGACCGCGCTCGAGGTCGGCAAGGTGCACCGCGTCCCGCTCCCCGATCAGCGTTCGCGTCCAGTCGTCGAGCACCTCAGCGGCCGGCACGTGGTCAGCGATACCGAACGTGAGGTCCAAGTCGGAGAAGCGGTCGCCGCCCTCAACGGCGAGCGAGCCTACGACGGCTCCAGCGACGACGCGCTCATCTTCCTCCGCGAGCCGCAGCAGATGCTCCCGAAGAGCATCCCGCTGCTCAACCGTGAACACGAGCCGCGATTCTAGCGCTGCGTGGGATCGACCTTTGTGGCCTGAAGCGTCCGTATACTCGCGCCGTGTCCGGGGCGCCGCTCAACAACTCTGGCTCGGGCCTCGCACCCGCCGGCGACGGCTGGTTCGTCGTGAACGTGCGCGACACGCAGTGGTTGACGTCCGAGAACGGCGAAAAGAAGCCGTCCGGCTCGGAGTGTTCCTTCGAGAGCCAGGAGTTCGAGTTCCCGCAGCTCGGCATCAGACTCCACGTCCTCGAGCCGGGCGAACCGAACGGGCTCTACCACTCCGAATCGGAGCAGGAGGATTTTCTGGTTCTCTCCGGGGAGTGCACGCTCCTCGTCGAGGGTGAGGAGCGGGTCCTCAGGCCTTGGGACTTCTTCCACAGTCCGGCCGGCACCGAGCACATCTTCCTGGGCGCCGGCGACGGACCGTGCGTGATCCTGATGGCCGGTGCGCGGTCCGAGCCCTGGCAGGTGCACTACCCGGTGTCGGAGTTCGCGGCGCGCTACGGCGCAAGCGTGGACGAGGAGACGTCCGATCCGAGGCAGGCGTACGCACAGTTCGAGCCGTCACGGCGGGAGCGGCCGTCGTACTGGGATCGCCTCCCATGGGCCTAGCCCCGAGCACCTGTGCATGGCCAATCTGGATCAGTATCTTCACAGCGTGAGGCGCAGGTGATCGAGGAGATCCGGCCGGGGCTGAAGCGCTGGGTGTCCGAACATCCCGAGTGGAAGCCAGAAGAGGACGAGCTCGACGAGTCGTACCGGCCCGTTGCGAGCGTCGTCTTCAACTCGTTGGACGCGTTGGTGTTCATCGACCCGCTCGTACCGGACTCGCTGTGGCCCGCAATCGACGCTGAAGTGAAGGCGAGCGTCGTTCCGGTCGTCCTCGTCGTGACGACCATCAAGTTCCACGTTCGGAGCCGCGACGAGATGGTGCGGCGCTACGGTGCAAAGCTCGGTGGCGAGGCCGCGGGCGTGCGTGCGTTTCCCGCGGCTCGCGGGGACGAAGTCGCCCTCTGGCTCGAAGGACCGCGAGCGGTCGTGTTCGGCGACGCGGTTCTTGGCGATCAGGGCGGAGGCCTGCGGCTGGCTCCCTGGTTCAAGACCGCTGAGGATCGCGAGCGAACGCGACAGGCACTCCTGCCTCTGTTGGACCTCCCGGTG
Organism: Actinomycetota bacterium; assembly: GCA_005883355.1. Lineage (GTDB taxonomy): Bacteria > Actinomycetota > Thermoleophilia > Gaiellales > Gaiellaceae > 3-1-20CM-4-69-9. The sequence continues at coordinate 5,997 of VAXG01000114.1, forward strand.
GAGATCGTCCTGCCCGCGCACGGCGATCCCGTCTTGGAAAATCGGCGCGCGGCGCTCGCAGAGTCACTGGCCGCTTGATCCGGTAGTTCCTCCTGCCTTGCCTCAGCCGTTCTCGACCATTGCACGCCAGCGGTCCTCGATTCGGCGAGTCTTCCAAAGGAGGACTGAGAAGGCCCAGGTTACGACGAAGAGGCCAACGACGACGTAGCCGATGTTGCCGAAGTTGAGGTTGTCGAGGAAGGCCCAGAAGCCACCGTAGAGGGAAAACTTCGCGGCCGTAACCTGCAGCAGCTCGATCATGCCGATGATGAGCGCGACTGCGACCGACAGGCTGGTGACGGTGATGTTGTAGTAGACCTTCCGGATCGGGTTGGAGAAGGCCCAGCCGTAGGCGTGGCTCATGAAGGCTCCGTCGGCCGTGTCCATCAGGCTCATTCCGGCGGCGAAGATGATCGGGAGCGAGATGATCGCGAGAAACGGGACGTTATGGGTGGCGACCCCGGCTGCGATCGCGAGTAGACCGATTTCGGTGGCGGTGTCGAAGCCGAGGCCGAAGAGGACGCCGAGCGGATACATCTTCCAGCTCGCGTTGATCCGATCGCCGACGCGCTTGAGGAAGAACCGGCTCATCAGTCCCTGGTTTTGCAACGCCTCTTCGAGCTTCTGCTCGTTGTAGGCCCCGCGCTTCATCTGCCGGAAGACACCGAGGATGTCGAGGAGAACGACGAGGTTGAGCAGCCCGATCAGCAGCAGAAAGGTTCCCGAGACTGAAGCTCCGATATAGCCGCCGACGTTCTGGAATCCCGGGATCCTCGAGTTCACCGTCTTTGCAGCCAGCGCCAGGCCGGCTGCGAGCGAGAAGACAACCGTCGAGTGGCCGAGCGAGAAGAAGAAGCCGACGCCCATTGAGCGTTTGCCATCCTGGAGAAGCTTCCGCGTCGTGTTGTCGATCGCCGCGATGTGATCGGCGTCGAACGCATGCCGGAGCCCGAACGTGTAAGCGAGCGAGCCGAGACCGGCGAGCGCAGGGTTGTGTCTCGCGTAATAGAGGAAGAGCCCCCAGCCGAGGAGGTGCAGGAACAAGACGCCACCTCCGAATGCGGAGAGCCGGAGCCACTCTGGGCGGCTAAGCGCTTTCGTCCACCGGGTCATCGCCTGTCTCCTTCGGTCGGGGGCTTATAGCAACTTGCTTGCAAGAGGCCCTCCGGCATTCAGACGGGCTCTCGCCATCTGCGTCGCGACTGATTCGCAACACCCGGGCAGCTGGTTCGGTCCGTCTGAGCAGGCATGCCTTTATGATCTGCCCACGTAGTACATCGGCGCCGATCGACCAAGGAGCGGAGATGCGCTCAGCGTTCATGTCAATCGAAAAGGGCTTCACGACCTATTCGGAGGGTATGACGCGTGTCGCAGAAAACGCTGAACTTGGGAATCCTGGCGCATGTAGACGCCGGTAAGACAACTCTCACCGAGCAGTTCCTTTACGCCGCCGGTGTCATCGACGAGGTCGGCAGCGTCGATCGTGGTACGACGCAAACCGACACCTTGGAGCTGGAGCGCCAACGCGGCATCACGATCAAGTCGGCCGTCGCGTCTTTCGGGCTCGAGGGCCTGCACGTCAATCTGATCGACACGCCAGGCCATCCCGACTTCATTGCGGAGGTCGAGCGTGTACTGAGCGTTCTCGACGGCGCAGTGCTCGTGATCTCTGCCGTCGAGGGCGTGCAACCACAGACACGCATCTTGATGCGTGCGCTGCAGAGGCTGCGCATTCCGACCCTGGTGTTCGTGAACAAGATCGACCGGCCGGGGGCCGGCGCCGAGCATGTGGTGCAGGCTATCTCGGAGCGCCTGACGACGGCGGTCGTACCGATGGGAACCGCGCACGCGCTCGGCACGCGCGCCGCCTACTTCACTCTCTCGAGCACGGATGATCCCGTTTTCCGGGCCCGGCTGGCGGAGGTGCTCGCGGAACGCGACGAGGGAATCATGGCGGCCTACGTCGAGTACGACTCGGATGTGCCGTACCACCTCCTTCGCGAGGCGCTGGCGGCCGAGACGAAGCGGGCGCTCGTGCACCCTGTCTTCTTCGGTTCTGCGATCACAGGTGCGGGCGTGGAGTCACTGATGAACGGAATCACTGAGCTGCTACCGCCGTCGACAGGCGATCCCGATGGGCCGCTATCGGGGACGGTCTTCAAGATCGAACGCGGCACGAACGGCGAGAAGATCGCATACGTCCGGATGTTCTCGGGCACGATTCACATGCGCGAGCGACTGCGCTTCGGCCGCGGCCTCGAGGACAAGGTCACCGCGATCACCGTCTTCGAGCGCGGGCCCGCCGCACAACGTTCATCCGTCTCTGCAGGCGCCGTCGCAAAGCTCTGGGGTCTCAGCGAGATCCAGGTCGGCGACCGCATCGGCGTGACGGGAACCGACGCATCAGACCATCAGTTCGCCCCGCCGACACTCGAGTCGGTCGTGGTCGCCGCCAAACCCGACGACCGCGAGTGGCTCAGCGTCGCACTCGCGCAGCTCGCGGAGCAGGACCCGCTGATCAACGTGAGGCAGGACGACACCAGACAGGAGCTATCGGTCTCGCTCTACGGAGAGGTCCAGAAGGAAGTCATCCAGGCAACGCTCGCAAACGAGTTCGGGCTCGAAGTCACGTTCCGGGAGACGACGCCGATCTACATCGAGCGCCCCCTCGCCAGCGGCGAGGCGATCGAGATCCTCAACGCGGAATCGAATCCGTTTCTCGCGACGATCGGGCTGCGCGTCGATCCTGCCCCCGCCGGCTCCGGGATCGATTTTCGATTGCAGGTCGATCCGCGCACAGTTCCGCTGTACCTCTACAAGACGCTCGAAAGCTTCTCGGAGCACATGGACCAGTACGTCCGCCAAACGCTGCGGGAGGGTGTCTTCGGCTGGCAGGTCACAGACTGCATCGTGACGATGACCAAGTGCACGTACAGCGTGCCTGACGGTCCTCCATCGAGACGGGGACCGCTCAGCACGGCCGCCGACTTTCGAAAACTCACGCCGCTTGTCCTCATGCAAGCACTCACGAGGGCAAGGGCGGCGGTCTGTGAGCCGATCGTTCGAGCCAGCGTCGAGATTCCGACGGGCACGATCGGGGCAGTCATGGCCGCGATGGCGCGGCTCGGTGCTGCCGTCGAGACGCCGTCGCCACGAGGAAAGCTCTCCATCATCGAGGCGGTCTTGCCTGCGGCACGGGCGCAAGACCTACGACGGCAATTGCCGGGCCTGACGGGCGGCGAGGGCGTGCTGGACTCCAGCTTCACCGGTTACCAGCCGGTGAGCGGCGACCAGCCGGTCCGTCGCCGGACGACGGCGAATCCGCTCAACCTCGACGAGTACATGATGCATCTTGCGCGACGGAGCGTAGGGCACTGAATGCCGCAGTTGGCCGTGCTAACCCGGAGCGAGCACCGCGTCCATCGTCTGCATGATCGAGATGGTTTCGTCCAGTGGCATCAACGGGCTCTCGAGCAGCCCTTCGCGCAGGCAGCCGGCAACCGCCTCAGCCTCATACCAGAGACCACGACCCACGCCCTCCGCGTCGAAGTACGTCTGCTCTCCCGTCCGCGAGATGAGCGTGAACGACGTCGGCGCGTAGAACTCGCCGTCGATCTCGATGCAGGCGTCGGTGCCGACGATCGCTCCGCGCGTGGGGCTCTTGGCCGACGACGTGCACGTCAAGACGGCCTGCGCGCCACTTGCATATCCGAACAACATCGAGGTTTGCCCGTCGACGCCGGTGAACGCCGGGTCGATCAAGGTCACGATCCGGTCTGGCTTGCCCAGCACCATCGACGCGAACGAGACCGGATAGACGCCAAGGTCCAAGAGCGCGCCGCCTCCGAGCTCCGGGGCGAACAGCCGAAAGTCGGGGTCTTTCGCGAACCACTGGCCATGATCGGCAGTGACCGTCACGATGTCGCCAAGCGCTCCCTCGGCGAGCAGGCGGCGGATCTCTGCGATGTGGGGAAGAAAGCGCGTCCACATCCCCTCCATTAGGAAGAGTCCCTCTGCGCGGGCGGTGGCGACGAGATCTTCGGCCTCGGCGGCGTTCATCGTGAACGCCTTCTCCACGAGCACCGGCTTACCGGCGCGCAGCGCGAGTAGTGCGTTGGCGTGGTGCATCGGGTGCGGAGTCGCCACGTACACGACATCGACGTCGGGGTCTGCCACCAACGCCTCGTAGCTCGCGTGCCGATTGGGGATGTCGAACTGATCGGCGAACCGGTCGGCTGAATTCATGTGCCGAGACCCGACCGCCACGGGGCGACCCGAGTCGGTGAACATCAGGTCGGCGGCGAAGGTCTCCGCGATTCCGCCCGTTCCGATCAGTCCCCAGCCCAATGGTTCGGTCATCGGTCCGCCCTCTCGACGATGGCGCCGGTCCTACGCAACGTACAGGGTCGTCACGCCGGCAAATCAGCCTCTTGCGATCCTTGGCCGGCCAGTCGTGCGTCCGCCACCGCCTCGCCGGCGGCCCGAGCGGCGGAGTGTCCCGTAACCGCGACAAGAAAGTCGTCACGTTGCAGCGCGTACAGCTGGGAGTCGACGGCTGCTTTCACGGTCGCGGTTCGCGGAACGTCACGCAGCAGCGCGATCTCTCCGAAGTAGTCTGCTGAGCGCGCGGTCGAATGACGGCCGTCCGCGTCGATGTCGAGCTCGCCTGCGCCCACCAGATAGAAGCGGTCGCCGCGATCGCCTGACTGGATGACGACCTCGCCTGCACGGACTGGCACAGAGATGAGATTCGAGGCTATGCGTTCCTTCGTTGCGATCGAAAGCGGTGCGAACATCGGCACACGATCGATGAGCTCGAGCGCGGCGGGTGGTGGGACCGCTCTGTCTATCTCGACGAGCCGACGGTAGACGATAAGCGTCAGCAGAGGCAGAATCGACCCGACGAGAACGAAAGCCGGACGAGGTCCGATCGCGTTGACAACGGCCGGCGCCACGATCGAGCCGATCGCAACGCCACCCATGGCGAGGCCCCAGACCAGGCCGAGTATGCGAGTCAGCATCTCGTCAGGGATGATTCGTTGCAGGAGAGTGAAGACCGCGACATCCTCGACGCTGTTGGCCGCGCCGACGATCGCGAGCAAGAGAATCGCCGCCGCGAAGTAGGGACGAGGTGCAATGAGCACGATCGGAACTCCCCAGAACACGAGTGACAGCCCAAAGGGAGCGGCCAGCCGCCTCCCGCCGAGGGTCATCGCCCCCATGGCTCCGATGAGCCCGCCGACGCCGATCGCCGCAGTCAGGTAACCGACAGCCGCTGCGCCGCCGTGGAGGATGCGAAACGCGGCCACCACGATGAGAACGTTGAGGCAGCCTCGAACGAAGGTCTGGGCAAAAGTCAGACCGATCACCAGTCGAGTCCTGGGCGTACGCACCACCGTCCGAAGGCCGATCGCGATCATTCGGCTCACGCTCTCCCGCGTCCCCGCTGAAAGGTCGATACGAGTGTTGACTCGGACTCGCGCAAAGAGGGCGGCACCGCCCAGAAGCGTCACCGCGCCGACGGCGAACACGAGCCACACATTTCCAAGGGAGACGAGCACGCCTGCGAGCAACGGCCCAACGAGAGTCCCGAGACTTTCGATGGTGGATGTGGCCCCATTCGATGCGATCAATTCCTCCGGCGTGCGTGCAAGAGAGGGCAGCAGCGCTTGCAGCGCAGGCCTCGTGAGTGTGGAGGAAAGCCCGACCACTCCTGCAAGGACAAAGACGAGTGCTCGCTGGTCGGCTAGAGCGGCAACAGCCGATCCTGCGAGCGCGGCTGCCCCGATGAGCGTCATCGTTAGGAGGAAGCGCTCGCGTCTGAAGCGGTCGCCGAGTGGAGCTGCGAGCGGGGCGACGATCCCGGCGGGCAGCAAGCGAACCAGCCCGGCAACTCCGACCGCGGCGGTGCCCCCCTGCTGGTAGGCAAAAACGCCGAGGGCGACGAAGTGCGCCCATTCAGCCGCGATCGAAGCGCCCCACGCGAATTCGACTCGCCGAACGTTCTCGTTACGAACCGCGGCGGCGAGAGCGGAGACCACTTGGCGTGGCCTGACCACAGGACGAATTGAATCCCTTCTCCCCGATTCGGACAAGTCGTTTGACTCAATCGCCGTCCGGAGGCTTGTTCAGGCTATTCTGCACCGAATCGACTGAGAGGAAGGTCGCATTGGGCTCTAAAAGACAGACGACGATGGCGAAGCTGACACGCGAGCGCAAGGTGAAGGAAAAGCGCGAGCTGAAGGAAGAGAAGAAGGCAGCGGCGGCCGCGGCGAAGGCCGCAGGCACCTATTCGTACGACGGCGAGCCGGTCGAGGCTCCCGCGCCGAATACGATCGACTCGACTGACGAAGCGGTCGGAGACGACTCCGCAGTCGCCATTCCCGGCGACGATCGCTAACGCTCGACGGTCAGAGCGAGCCAGACGTCGGTCCCACCGCCGGGCGCGTTCGCAGCGCCTGCTCGTCCATCGTGGGCCTCGGCGATAGTCTCGACGATTGCCAGTCCGAGGCCGCTACCCTCCGCCGTCGTCTTCTGCGCGCGGCTGAAGCGCTCGAACGCGTGAGCGAGAAAGTCGGCCGGGAAACCTACGCCCTCGTCGAGTACGTGCAGCTCCGCAGAGCCGTTGCGCTGTTCTGCGGTCAGGGTCACGCGTCCCGCGCCATGAGTGAAGGCGTTGTCGACCATGTTCGCGAGTGCCTGCTCGAGGAGGGGGCGGTCGGCCGACACCACGAGCGGATCGTCATCCGTCGTCACCGACAGGTCGCGTCGCTCTGACACGGCGCGGGACTGAAAGCGACCTGCAACCGTCTCGAGGACGTCGGCGACATCGACGGGCTCGCGACGGAGCGGCACCCGTCCCTGCTCCGCCCTGGCGAGCAACAGGAGATCGTCCGCGAGGCGGGAGAGCCGCTCCGTATCCTCGGCGGCGCCGCGAATCGCCGCCTCGAGCTCCTCGGTCGAACGTGAATGCCTGAGAGCCAGCTCGAGCTGCGTCTTCAGCAACGCGAGAGGCGTCCTCAGCTCGTGGCTCGCATCCGCGACGAAACGCCGCTCACGGGCGAGTCCGTCGCCGATCCGCGTCAGCATCTCGTTCAGCGTCTCTCCCAGCCGCGACACCTCGTCGCCGCCCGGCGGGACGGGCAGCCGGTCGTCGAGCGACGACGCCGAGATGTCGGCGGCTCTCCGCCGCATCGCCTCGATCGGGCGTAAGGCTGCACCGGCGATCCCGTAAACCGCGAGCGAGGCGAGGATGAGCGCGAGCGGGCCGCCGATCAAGAATGCATTGCGCAAGCTGAGAAGCGTCTCCGTTCTGTTCGCGCGCGTCGCCCCGACCACCAGCACGAGCCGGCTCTGCCCGCGTTGGACGGGCAGTGCGAGCATGCGCGCAGGCTCGTCGAGGCCGGGAACGGAGCTCCGGTTTATGAAGACAGGGCCGCGGAGTGTCCGCGCGAGCTCGGGAGGAAGAAGCGGCTTGCGTCCAACGAGGCTCGTCGCGTCGATCACCGAGCCGTTCATGTTCAGCAGCTCGGCAAACGTCTCGCCGCGCTCGATGAGCGTCCCGTGGGTGGACTTGAGCGAGCCCTCACGACGCACGAGCGCCGAAACGTCCTGTGCGCGCGAACGCAGCTGTTCGTCCAGGGCGTTGTCGAGATTGGTCGAGACGCGCGCGTAGACGAGCCAACCGGCAAGCAGGAGGACGACGGCCATGATCACCGCGAAGACGAGTGTCAGCCGGAGCCTGATCGGGAGCCTGCTCACTCCTCGTCATCCCCGCGGAGCCGGTAGCCGACTCCGCGCACGGTCTCGATCGACTCGGTCCCGAAGGGCCGGTCCACCTTCTCGCGGATGTACCGCACATAGACGTCGATGACGTTCGAACGGTTCTCGTACGCGAAATCCCAGGCATGCTCGAGGAGCTGCAAGCGGGTGAGGACCTGTCCAGGGCGGCGCATGAACGCCTCCAGCAGGGCGAATTCCTTGGGGGAGAGGCTGATCTCGGTTCCGTCACGCCAGGCTCGTCGCGCGGCCGGATCGAGGCGGAGCGTCCCGACGACCAGCTCCGTCGGCCGCTCTCCGCCGCCGCGCCGGACGAGGGCGCGGAGCCGTGCCAGGAGCTCGGCGAACGAGAACGGCTTCGTCAGATAGTCGTCCGCGCCGGCGTCGAGGCCGGCGACGCGGTCTTCCACCCCATCGCGAGCAGTCAGCATGAGGACCGGCGCCCACACACCGGCATTCCGAAGCTGGCGGCACGTCTCGAAACCGCTGACCCCCGGGAGCATGACGTCGAGCACGATCGCCTCGTAGGGGTGCGATTGCGCCATCCAGACGGCGTCCTCGCCGGTCGGGGCGACGTCCGCCGCGTGGCCCTCCTCGACCAGGCCTCGGTGGAGGAGGCTGGCCATCTTCAGTTCGTCCTCGACGATCAACACGCGCATGGTTGAAGTCTGCCCACCGTCCATGAGAGTCGGATGAGAGACCGCGCAGAGGCTCTCATCTTCCGCTCAGATACCAGGGCTACCTTGAGATCGTGAAGCCCCTCCTGATGCTTCCCGCGCTCTGCCTCCTCCTCGCTGCGTGTGGCAGCGCGAAGACTGCTGCACCAACCACTCCGGCGACGTCACAGACAACGCCTGCGGCCACGACGAACGCACAGTCTCCGAACGCATTGCAGGGGGAGGCGAAGGCCGCGGCGACCGGAGACATCCCCGACAACCAGGTCTATGTCGTCTTCAACGATCCCCGAGCCGGCTACTCGATCAAGTATCCCGAAGGTTGGGCGCAGAGCGGGTCCGGCAACCGCGTCACGTTCTACGACAAGAACAATCTGGTGCGCACCGTCGTTCAGCCGGGCACCGCGCCGACCCTCGCCCAGGTGTCGGCGGAGTTGAAAGGCTTGAAGGCGTCGACCTCGTCGCTCCGCTTCCAGCCGCCCAAGCGCGTTCAGATCAGCGGCCGGCCTGCGATCAAGGTCGTGTACACGACCGAGAGCGCTCCCAATCCCGTGACGAACAAGCAGGTACAGCTCACGGTCGATCGCTACTACCTCGCGCAAGGACGCAAACGCGCGATCGTCGATCTCGGGTCACCGGTAGGTGTCGACAACGTCGACGGCTATCGCCTCATGGTGCAGAGCTTCCGATGGAAGTGACGAGCCTCTATCGCGAACCGCCGCGCGAACAGGAGCGGGCGACGGCAGCGGTCGAGTTTCTCGATGTCTTTAGGATCTATCGCTCGGGCCCAGCCGAGACGGTTGCTCTGCGCGGTTTGGATCTCCGGATCGAGGCCGGCGAATTCGTCGCCGTCCTGGGTCCGTCGGGCTCGGGAAAGAGCACGTTTCTGTCGCTCGCGGCAGGGCTCGAGCAGCCTTCGGCCGGCGAAGTGCGCGTCTTCGGACAGCCGCTCGACCGGCTCGACGAAGCAGGTCTCGCGGCCTTCAGGGCGCGCCGGATCGCAATCATCTTCCAGAGCGAGAACCTGCTGCCACTGCTGACGGCGCGAGAGAACGTCGCGACGGCCGTGCGGCTGGGCCACAGACCGAACGCGCGGTCGCTCGCCACGACAGCACTCGGGACCGTCGACCTTGCGCCGAGGGTGACCCACCGTCCCGCGCAGCTGTCGGGTGGCGAGCAACAGCGCGTCGCGGTCGCCGCGGCCCTGGCCCGTGACGCTTCGCTCGTGCTGGCGGACGAGCCGACCGGCGAGCTCGACCTGCAGAACGAACGGCGCATCCTCGACGAGCTGCGCCGCCTGCGCGACGAGCTCGGTAGCACCGTCGTCACCGTCACACATTCGCCGAGGCTCGCTTCGACGGCCGACCGCGTGATCGAGATACGCGACGGCAGAGCGGCTTGACGAGCGTCTCGGCCTGCCGCGAGCTCGTAGTCGAGTACGGCCACGGTGACGGGCGCGTGCGAGCACTGGACCACGTGTCGCTCGACGTTGCCCCCGGGGAGCGGCTCGCTCTACGCGGCCGGTCGGGGTCCGGGAAAACAACGCTGCTCCATGCGCTCGGCGGCCTCGTGGAGCCGACCGGCGGGGAGGTCGAGCTCGAAGGGAGGCCGCTGGCGACGCTCGACGAAGAGGCGCGTCGCCGGATGCGGGCCACGAGGATCGCCTACGTCTTCCAGGGCGCCAATCTGCTGCCGACCTTCACCGGCTTCGAGAACGTGGCGTTCGCGATCCGGGCCGCAGCGAGCCCGGACGCGCCCACTGACCCGTTGATGCTGCTGGGCCTCGTGGGCCTGGCCGGAAAGGCAGAGCATCTTCCCGGCGAGATGTCGGGTGGAGAACGGCAGCGGGTGGCCCTGGCGCGCGCGCTCGGCCAGCACCCGGGCCTCCTCCTCTGCGACGAGCCGACCGGCCAGCTCGATTCCGACACCGGCGCACGCATCCTCGACCTAATCGATGCGCTTCAGCGTGAGTTCGGGTTTGCTCTCGTGACGGCGACGCATGACGAGGACGTTGCGGCTCGGCACGATCGAGTGGTCGAGCTGGAAGAAGGTCGCGTCGTGAGGGAGAGCGCGTGACGTTCGCCGCGCTGGCCTTCGCCAACCTGTTGCGCACCCCGGGCCGCACGATCGTGCGCGTCGTCGTTCTCGCGGCTGCCGTCGCACTCGTGGGCGCGATGATTCTCTTCATCGGGCACTCGCTGCGCACGATGACCTCGAGCTCGGTACGCAGTGTCCCGCTCGACTGGCAGGCGCCTGTCGCTTCGCGACCAGCTGCGGAGCGGGCGGCGCTTGCGGTATCGAAGCAACACGGTGTTCTCGATGCGTTGCCGGTCGCGACCGCCCCGTTTGCAGGAGCGATTCACGTGAAGCCGGGCACTGGGATCTTCCGCTCGGCGTCCGGCTCGATCCTGGCGGTGCCGGAGACCTATACGCAGAACATCCACACGATCCGCTTCCTCCGCGGCTCCCTCCGTCCCGGCCAGGTCGTGCTCGACCAGCAGCTCGCGGCCACGCTGCAGGCTCAGCCGGGCGACCTCGTGAGCTTCACCGCGAAGGCGGGTCGGCGGCCTGTGCGGCTCCGCGTGAGCGGCATCTCGGTGGTGAGCGCCGGGGACATCCTCTTCCAGCCGCTGAACCCGCTTCTGGGTCCGGCGCCCGCGCAACCGCCCGTAGAGACCGCGGTCATGACGGTCGGGACGTTTGCACAGAAGCTTGCCCCGCAGCTGCCGACGATCGCGTCGTCGAGCGGGCTCCCCGGCATCCCAGGCTCGGTTCCGGGCACGCAGTGGCAGGTGCAGGCGCAAGTCGACCCGGCCCAACTCACCGGCGGGCCGGCGCAAGCGCTTCGCCAGGCAACCGGACTTCGTAACCGGATCCAGAGCTCCTTGCCCGGACAGGTGAACTTCGTCGACAACCTTTCCGAGAGTCTCAACACGGCGACGGGCGACGCGCTCTACGCGGAGACGCTCTACATCATGCTGGCGCTTCCCGGCGCACTCATCGCGCTCGGCCTGGCTTACCTCGCCGCGCTCGGGACCGTCGAGCGCGACCGTCGCGAGTTGTCGCTGCTCCGCGCGCGGGGCGCTTCGAGGCGTGGGCTCGTGGCCCTTGCGGGAATCGAGAGCCTCTTCGTCGGCATCGTCGCGGGCATTCTCGGCAGCGGGATCGCCTTGCTCGCGTTACGCCTCGTCCACGTCGGCCGTGGCCCGCTGACGCTTTGGCGCGTCGTCGCGACCGTCGGCGGTTGCGTCGTCCTCGCGGTGCTCGGTGCCGCGGCGGCGCGTCTCGGCGCGGGCGCAGCGGCGCTGCGCGGTGAGGTTGCGGAAGGACGTCGTCCGCAAAGGCCCCGCAGGCCGCTCTGGCAGAAGCTGTACCTGGACGTCGCTGCGCTCGCCGTTAGCGGTCTCGTCTACTGGCTCACGGCCCGAACCGGCTTCTCGGCCGTCGTCAATCCCGATTCGAATCCGACCCTGTCGCTCTCGATCTACATGTTCCTGGCGCCCGCATTGCTTTGGCTCGGTGCCGCCCTGCTGCTCGTGCGGCTGCGGGGCGCGCTGCTGGAGACCGTGGCGCGTCGGGTGACCGGGGGGCGGGCACGAACCTTGTCGGGGCTGCTGCTGGCGAGCGCCGGTCGCCGCAGCGCTGCGATCAACCGCGGATTGCTGCTCGTCGGGCTGCTGCTTGCCTTCGGCGTCAATCTCGGAGTCTTCGCCTCGACGTACGACCAGCAGGCACGTGTCGACGCACAGCTGACGCTCGGCGCGGACATCGTCGCGAGCGCCCCTGCGGAAGCCCTGAAAGCGCATGCGCTGGAACAGAAGATCGCACACGTCCAGGGAGTCGCCGGAACCACCGCACTCGACCATTCCTACGCGTACGTGGGCCCTGATCTACAGGACACCTTCGGGGTCAACGCCTCCACAGTGACCAGCGGGACCACGCTTCGCGATTCCTACTTCATCGGCGGAACGGCGAATCACCTGCTCGCCGAGCTTCGCGCGCACCGGGACGGCATCCTCGTCTCGAAGGAGACCGTTACGGATTATTCGCTGAACATCGGTGACCTGCTCAAGCTGCGTGTCCTCGATCACGCGACCGGCCGGCTTCGAGTCACGCCGTTCCACGTCGTCGGCATCGTCCAGGAGTTCCCGTCCGCGCCGCGAGACTCGTTCATGGTCACGAACCTCGACTATCTCCTCTCCGTCACGCACGACCCTGGGCCGAATGTCGTCTTCGCCAAGACCCACGGCGACGCGGCCGCGGTCGCGAAACGCGTCGGCGCGGTAGCGCGGCCGGCAGGTGCAAGCGTCAAGGACATCACAACGCAGACCGCGCAGACGGTGAGCTCGATCACGACAGTCGACATGAGCGGGATCGCAAAGATCGAGGAAGCGTTCGTAGTTATTCTTGCCGCCGCCGCGATGGCGCTCTTCGTCGTCCTCGGGCTTGCCGAGCGCAAGCACGAGTTCGCGACCATGGCGTCGATCGGCAGCTCCGTGCGCGAGATCAGCGCGTTTCTGTGGAGCGAGGTGGCGATCGTTCTCGCCGGCGGGCTCGCGCTTGCGGCCTTGCTCGGCTGGCTGCTGGCGGAGATGCTCGTCGCGATGCTCCAGCACGTGTTCGACCCGCCACCCGATCACCTGGCTGCGCCGTGGCTCTTTCTCGTTGGCCTCGCGGTGGCCGCTGTGCTCGGTGCGCTGCTGACGACCGTTGCCGCGGGTCTGCGTCTGCGGCGCCTACCGCTCGGCGAGATCCTGCGCGAGCAGTGAGCACGTTTCCCTAACAAGACCTGAGTAGGCTGCGCACATCCGCAGGCTGCTCTTCACCGCTTTCGCCGCCACTGCCTTGCTGGCGGCTTCCGGATGCGGCGGATCTCACAAGTCGTCGGCCCCGCAGGGCGGGTACTCCGTTTCGACACCGACGACCACGACCACGGCCGGTGGGATCGACCCGCTCGCGGGTGCCGGAACAACCCCTGTCGTGAGTGCCGCGACCGGTGGCGCGACTGCTCTCCTCGACCGCATCGCCGTCGGGCGGCACGAGGGTTACGACCGCGTCGTCTTTCAGTTCCAGAATGGACTGCCTGGCTATCGCGTCGAATACGTGCAGCCGCCGCTGAAGGAAGACGGATCCGGGAAGCCCGTGAGCGTGCAGGGCAACGCTGTCGTGGTCGTCCGCATGGACCCTGCCTCCGGCTTCGACCTGAACACGGGTGAGGGTGTGATGGTCTACAAGGGACCGAAGCGAATCGACGGCGCCGCCGCGGGCACATCGGTCGTCCAAGAGCTCGTGCGGACAGGTGACTTCGAGGCTGTGCTGAGTTGGGCGATCGGGCTCTCCGACAAGGTTGACTTCCGTATCCAGACGGCTGAGTCGCCTGCCCGGCTGATCGTCGACTTCCGCAACCACCAGGCATGACCCCAGAGCAGCAGGTGCTGACGAAACTCCGCGGAATCTGTCTCGCGCTTCCGGAGACGAGCGAGCGGCTGAGCCATGGTGCGCCCACGTTCTTCATCCGCGAGAAGCGCTCGTTCCTGATGGCGTTGACGAATCACCACGGCGATGGACGTTTCGCGATCTGGTGTGCGGCGCCGGAGGGGATGCAGAAGATGCTCGTCGATGCAGACGGCGAGCGGTTCTTCGTGCCGCCGTACGTCGGCCATCGAGGCTGGCTCGGGCTGCGGCTGGACCGCGGGATCCATTGGGACGAGCTCGAGGGGATCGTCGAGGACGCGTACGCGGAGGTCGCGCCCGCGAAGCTCGTCGAGGCCGCCCGGCTCGGCCGCAGCTAGCCGCACTATTGATCCGGGGCGGCCGGCGCGAGAGAATCCGCCGACCCCAACTAGGAGGCGGAACTGTGGCCGATTACTCGGCGCACGAGAAGGACCGGCGCATGCTCCACGCTCTTGGCTATGCCCAGGAGCTGCGGCGTGGAATGAGCGGCTTCTCGAACTTCGCGATCTCGTTCACGATCATCTCGATCCTGTCCGGGACGCTCACGCTCTACTCGACGGGCATCAACTACGGAGGGCCGGTAGAGGAGGCCTGGGGCTGGCCGATCGTCTCGGTCTTCGTAGTGATCGTCGGGCTCGGCATGGCCGAGATCGCGTCGAAGTATCCGACCGCGGGAGGTCTGTATTACTGGGCTTCGAAGATGGGAGGGCCGGCCTGGGGCTGGTTCACGGGTTGGTTCAACCTCATCGGTCAGATCGCGATCACCGCCGGCATCGACTACGGCGCCGCGATCTTCACCGACGCACTGCTGAACCTGCTTTGGCCGGGAACGTTCCACTCCTCGCCGCACGAGGTCATCTACGTGTACGCCTGCATCCTCGGGCTGCACGCGTTGATGAACATCTTCAGCGTCAGGCTGGTCGCCTTGCTGAACGACATCTCCGTGTGGTGGCACGTCTTCGGCGTGCTGATCATCGTCGGCTTCCTGGCATTCAAGCCCGACCATCACGAGTCGGTCGGGACGGTCTTCTCGAAGACGATCAACAACAGCGGGTTCTCGCATCAGTGGCTCTGGTTCGTGCTGTTACTCGGGCTCCTGCAGGCGCAGTACACGTTCACCGGCTACGACGCGTCTGCACACATGAGCGAGGAGACGCAAGATGCGGGACGAGCTGCGGCGCGAGGTGTAGTCATGTCGATCGTCGTCTCGGCGGTCTTCGGCTACATCCTAGCTCTGGGCGTCACGTTTGCGATCCAGAGCTTCCAGTCGACGACGGGGGCGGGCCTCTTCGCGGTGAAGCAGGTCTTCCTCGACGCACTCGGGTTGAGGGCGGCGGAGTTCTTGCTGTTCGTCATCGTCGGTGCGCAGCTCTACTGCGGGATGTCGGCGATCACGTCCGCCTCACGGATGCTCTACGCCTTCTCACGGGACGGTGCAACCCCGGGCCACCGGATCTGGCGGCGGTTGAACAAGGCGCGGGTGCCGTACATGGCGGTCATCGCCATCGCGGTGATGGCGTTTCTTTGCGCGTTCCCGGCGTACTTCTCGAAGGGCATCGGCGTCGGCGCCGGCTACGTCGCGTACGCGGCGGTGACGTCGATCGCGACGATCGGGCTCTACATCGCCTACGCGCTGCCGATCTATCTCCGGCTCCGACTGGCCGACGCCTGGGAGCCGGGCGAGTGGAATCTCGGTCGCTGGTACAAGGTGATCGGCTGGACGGCTGTCATCTGGGTTGCCTTCATCTCGGTGCTGTTCATCATGCCGATCACCCCGACGGGAATCCCGTTCAAGACCGGGTTCACGTGGTTGAGCGTCAACTATGCGCCGATTGCCGTCATCGGCACGATGCTGCTCGTCGGCGGCTGGTGGTTCGCGTCCGCGAACAAGTGGTTCAAGGGCCCGATCGTGCAGGGCTCCGAGGACGAGCTCGCACGGATCGAGGAGCGGGTCGGCGAGCGGACCGGTCCGCCTCTGACCACACCCGCGGCGTAGGATCGACTCGAGTTGGAGGGAGCCGGGTCGAACCGGCTCCCTCCGTCCTTCGCCGATGCTGACGCTCAACGAGTTGAAACGCGACGTCGAGAACGGGTCGATCGACACGGTCGTCGTCGCGTTCACCGACATGCAGGGCCGGCTGATGGGCAAGCGGGTCCACGCCCAGTACTTCGTCGACGAAAACGTCGCCGACCATGGTGTCGAGGGCTGTAACTACCTGCTCGCGCTCGACATGGAGATGGATCCGATTCCCGGGTACTCGATCGCGAGCTGGGAGCAAGGGTACGGGGACTTCGCCATGCGTCCCGACCCCGAGACGCTGCGTCGCATTCCGTGGCTCGAGGGGACGGCGCTCGTCCTCTGTGACGTCACGTGGAACGACGGCTCGCCGGTGAGACCTTCGCCTCGGCAGGTGCTCAAGGCCCAGGTCGAGCGGGCGCGGGCTGTCGGTTATGAGCCCATGGTCGGCTCCGAGCTCGAGTTCTACTTGCTCAAGGAGAGCTTCGAGGAAGCGCACGCGAAGCACTACCGCGACCTCACGCCGTCGGTCCCTTACATCCTCGACTACCACATCCTGGCGACGACCTACGACGAGCCGCTACTCCGTCAGATCCGGAACGGGATGTACGGCGCGGGCATCACGGTCGAGAGCTCGAAGGGGGAGGCCTGGCCGGGCCAGCAGGAGGTCAACTTCAAGTTTGCGGACGCGGTGACCATGGCCGACAACCACTCCGTCTACAAGAACGGCGCCAAGGAGATCGCGCAGCTGAACGGGTGCTCGATCACGTTCATGGCGAAGCCCGACCACTCGTGGATCGGCAGCTCGTGTCACATCCACACGAGCCTGTGGCGCGACGGCGAGAACGCATTTGCCGGCGGCCCCGAGGTCTTCAAGCAGTTCCTCGCGGGCTGGATAGCGGGCGCGAAAGAGATGGCGGTCTTTCTGGCGCCCACGATCAACTCCTACAAGCGGTACGCGGCGGGCTCGTGGGCGCCGACGACGCTCGCCTGGGGGCACGACAACCGGACCTGCGGGTTCCGGATCGTCGGGCATGGGGCGGCCCAGCGGATCGAAACGCGGATTCCCGGCGGCGACGTCAATCCGTATCTGGCTTTCGGCGCGCTGATCGCCGCCGGTCTCCACGGGATCGAGCAGGGACTCGACCTACCGCCGGCGCTCGAGGGCAACGCGTACGAGTCGGATGCGGATCGGTTTCCGTCGACGCTGCGGGAAGCGATCGAAGCGCTCGAGCGTGGGACGATCGCGCGTGCGGCGCTGGGCGACGACGTTGTCGACCACTACTTGAATTACGCGCGCACCGAGCAGCGGTTGTTCGACGAGGTCGTGACCTGCTACGAGCGGGAGCGCCTGTTCGAACGTGGCTAGGCCGCTCATCGGGATCACGACGTACGTCACTCCTGCCAAGTGGGGCGCCTGGGAGCTGGAGGCGGCGCTCATTCCTGTCGACTACGTGCGCGCCGTCGAGCGTGCGGGCGGGCGCGCCCTGCTCGTGCCGCCGAGCGAAGACGGAGTGGAGGAGACGCTGCAGGCGCTGGACGGACTGTTGTTCTCGGGCGGCTCCGATCTCGATCCCGACCTCTACGACCAGGAACCGCACGACGAGACGTCCGGCGTTCACGAGCAGCGGGACCGTGCCGAGCTCGCACTCCTCGAGGCAGCGCTTCAGCGAGACATGCCCGTGCTCGCGATCTGCCGTGGGAGCCAGGTGCTGAATGTCGCGCGCGGCGGAGACCTCGTGCAGCACCTGCCGGATGTCGTCGGCGATGAGAAGCACAAGCACACGCCTGGTTCGTACGCGGATCACGACGTGACGGTGGAGGACGGCACGCGGCTTGCGTCGTTGCTCGGGGACCGTGCTCCGGTGAAGTCGCATCATCACCAGGGAATCGGGCGGATCGGAGAGGGCCTTCGCATCGCCGCGCATGCCGAGGACGGAACGGTCGAGGCGGTCGAGGATCCGGGCCGG
The DNA here is from genome assembly GCA_005883355.1 of Actinomycetota bacterium. Classification (GTDB taxonomy): domain Bacteria; phylum Actinomycetota; class Thermoleophilia; order Gaiellales; family Gaiellaceae; genus 3-1-20CM-4-69-9. The sequence goes on from VAXG01000114.1 coordinate 23,930, forward strand.
CGCTTCGCGGTGGGCGTCCTGTGGCATCCGGAAGCGGGCGACGACGCGCGGCTCTTCGAGGAACTGGTGCGCGAAGCGGAGCACTATCGCGCCGCGCGCAACGACTAGTCGAACCCGACTAAGTCGTCATGCCAACTACATCCACGGCCGGGTGTCGGACACCGTGACGAAAGTGTGACGCGTTATCCACCAGCGGCTCTGCCGACGATTCGTCGCGCTAGCGTCGTCCTCGATGGGCCGTCGACTGAGACTCTTCGAGCCGGGTGGGTACTACCACCTGGGTGCGCGCGGGAACAACGGCGAGCCGATCGTCCGCGACGATCTCGACTGCCTCGACTTCCTGCGCTGGCTTTCGCGCATCGTCTTCGAGCAGCAATGGCGAGTTGTCACCTATTGCCTGATGACGAATCACTATCACTTGCTGATGCGGCCGGCCGAGCAGGGCTTCGCCGGCGGAATGCAGCTCCTGAACTGTGGCCATGCCCGCAGGATGAATCGGAAGCACGGGCGGACCGGTCATCTCTTCCGGAACCACTACTCCTGGCGGGCGGTCGAGAGCGACGAGCACCTCCGCGAAGCCGTCCGCTACATCGTGCTGAACCCGGTTCGGGCCGGGATCTGCAAGAGGCCGGAGGAGTGGCGCTGGAGCAGTTACAGAGCTGCCGTAGATCTCGAGCACCCGCCGGACTTCCTCGCGCTGGGCGACCTCCTGGCGATCTTCGGAACGACTCCGGCGCGCGCACGGGTCGCCTTTCGGGACTTTGTCGCCGAGGGACACGGCCAGGTGTCGGACACCTGGCCGTGGGACAACGTGACGTGACAGAGCCAGCCGTGGTCAAATGGGCCAGATGGCTCTGATCGTGACCAACCCCGCGACTGAGGAGACGATCGCCGAGATCGAATCAGCCGGGGTCGAGGAGACCGACGCGGCGGTTGCTCGTGCCACCGCGGCTTTCAACGGATGGCGCGCCGTCGCTCCGGCCGACCGCGCGCGGCTTCTCCGCCGCCTCGCGACGCTCGTCGAGGAGAACGGAGAAGAGCTTGCGCGCATCGAATCGCAGAACGTCGGCAAGCCCATCGCCGGCGCGCGCGCCGAGGTCGGGATGGTCGCGCAGGTCTTCCATTTCTACGCGGGCGCCGTCGACAAGCACTACGGCCAGACGATCCCGGTGGCCGGCGGCGTCGACATCACCTTCCGGGAGCCGCTCGGAGTCGTCGGCCTCATCGTCCCTTGGAACTTTCCGCTCAACATCTCCAGCTGGAAGCTCGGGCCGGCGCTCGCCTGCGGGAACACGGTCGTCCTCAAGCCCGCCGAGCTGACACCGCTCTCCGCCCTCCGCCTCGAGCAACTGATCCTCGAAGCCGGGATACCGGAAGGCGTCGTCAACGTCGTCGTCGGGCCCGGCCGCGTCGTCGGACAGCGGCTCGTGGAGCATCCCGACGTGGCGAAGATCGGCTTCACCGGCTCGACGGAGATCGGCCGCGGAGTCATGCAAGGAGCGGCGGGGACGATCAAGCGCGTCACCCTCGAGCTCGGAGGCAAGTCGGCCAACGTCGTCTTCGCCGACGCCGACCTCGAAAAAGCAGCAGCCGCGGCACCCTACGCCGTCTTCGACAACGCCGGCCAGGACTGCTGCGCACGCTCCCGGATCCTTGTCCAGAAATCGGTGTACGACCGATTTCTGGACTTACTGATCGAAGCGACCCGGAGAGTCAGGGTCGGCGATCCGCGAGACGAGGCAACAGAGATGGGCCCACTGATCTCCGCCGGCCACCGCGAGAAGGTGGCCTCATACGTGAACGACACCGTTAGCGCCTTCACGGGCGAGGCCCCTGAAGGGGCAGGGTTCTGGTATCCGTGCACGCTCGTCGAAGCGTCGAACGACGACCGCATCGCCCGCGAGGAGGTCTTCGGCCCGGTCGCCGCGTTGATTCCGTTCGACGACGAGGAGGACGCCGTCAGAATCGCGAACGACACGCCCTACGGGCTCTCGGGTTCGATCTGGACGGAGAACGGCGCCCGCGCGCTTCGTGTCGCCCGTGCTCTCGAGAGCGGTGTCCTCTCGATCAACTCCAACAGCTCGGTGCGACCTTCGACGCCGTTCGGCGGCGTCAAGCAGTCGGGATTCGGCCGCGAGCTCGGGATGCACGCGCTCGACGGCTACTCCGAGATCAAAAACGTCTACCTGGCAACCGGCTGATGGGACGTCTGGACGGAAAGGTCGCCGTCATCACCGGCGCGGGGGGCGGGATGGGACGTGAAGCAGCGCTGCTCTTCAGCGAGGAGGGCGCCCAGGTCTGCGCCGCCGATGTGAACGCCGAGGCGGCCGAGCAAACCGCCGCCGAGGCCCGCGACGCGTTCGCGGTCCAGGTCGACGTCGCAAACCCCGACAGCGTCCGCGCGATGTACGACGCGGCGAAGGAGCGCTACGGCGGCGTCGACATCCTCTACAACAACGCCGGCATCTCACCCGCCGACGACGGCTCGATCCTCGAGACCGAGCCGGATGCCTGGGATCGCGTCCAGGCGGTGAACACGCGTGGCGTGTACCTGTGTTGCAAGCACGGCATCCCGCACCTGCTCGAACGCGGCAGTGGCTCCGTCATCAACGTCGCCTCGTTCGTGGCGCTGCTCGGCGCAGCCACCTCGCAGATCTCGTACACGGCTTCCAAGGGAGCCGTCCTCGCGCTGACGAGAGAGCTCGGCGTCCAGTTCGCGAGGCAAGGCATTCGCGTCAACGCACTCTGTCCCGGGCCGGTCGAGACCCCGCTCCTGCTCTCGATCTGGGGCGACGACCCGGCCGCAGCCGAACGCCGCCTCGTGCACATCCCGATGGGACGCCTCGCAAAACCCCGAGAGATCGTGAACGCCGCGCTCTTCCTGGCAAGCGACGAGTCGTCCTACGTGAACGCCGCGACCTTCGTCGTGGACGGCGGGATCACGGGCGCGTACGTCACGCCCGAATAGGGGGCTCCTACCTCTTCTTGCCCCAGATGGTCGGATCGAAGCCGAACGTCTGCGCGAGATCCTTCCGCTCGGCGTTGACCGCCGCCGCTCGGCTCGCGCTGTAGTTCCACACCGTTTCCTGAGCCGCGCCGTGCGTCCGGTGGATCTCGAGTGCGGCCGGGTCGTGCTCATCCACGAACTCGAATGCGTAATCGGCGGTCTCGAGAAAGTTCGCGCTCTCGAACAGCTCGGTCCGGCGCTGGTAGCCGGGTTCGAAGATCACCTCGAAGAGCTTGTACAGCGGTTCGTCGGGAGTCTGCGGCCGGACGATCGTCTGGAGCTCGGCTTCGTCCTGCGCCCCGAGCTCGACGCCGTGCTGCTCTGCGAGCGCCTGGGCGAGCTCCGATCCGGACAGGAGGCCACGGGTGACGAGGACCTCGCCGAGACGGCCGCCTTCTTCGCGCTGCGCTGTCAGCGCGCGTTCCAACTGCGACTCCGTCAGGAACTCCAAATCGACGAGGACCTTGCCGAGTGGGCGCCAGGCTTGCTCCGGCGCGGCCGCCAGGTGAGCAGGTGACGCAGGCACTCCCTCTTTGGCAGCGAGCTGGACGCCGTGCTGCTCGGAGAGGACGCGCGCGAGCGAGAAGGCAGAGAGGTAGCCGTTGGCGACGAGAATCTGGCCGAGGAGGCGCCCGCTGGCGGCCTGCTCGCCGAGGGCCTGCTCGAGCTCGTCCTCGGTCAACAGCTCTTCGGCGACCAGGAGCTCGCCGAGCTGCCGCCAGGGAAATTGAAGTGCCGCGCTCTCCACGTTCCCCTTATCGGCAGGGAGGGCTCAATAGTTCAGTCCTTCTCCACGAGCCATCACAACCAGGGTTCGCCACAGGATTTGCAGGTCGTAACGCACAAGGCTCCAGCCCGAAAGCGTGCTGCAGCGCTCGAGGTACAGGGAGTCGAGTACCGCGTAGGGAATCCCCTCGCCCTTTGTCACTTGAGCCGGGCCGGTCAAGCCGGCGAGGATCCGGTTGCGATAGTCCAGGCCTTCGGCGACCTGGCGACGCACCATCTCGGCCGGCCACGGCCGGGGCCCGACGAGGCTGAGGTCTCCGAGCAGGACATTCAGGAGCTGGGGCAGCTCGTCCAGATACCACGGCTTGAGCAACCTCCGGCCGGTCCAGGTCAGATTGTTCGGGTCCGCCTCGTACAGCCGGGCATGCCCACCCGTGGCGCGCATCTGCTCGAGCGCGTCTCGCCTGAGCGTGCGGAACTTGAGCAGGCCGAACAGCCGGCCGCGCGAGATGCGAGGCTCTCGGTAGAAGATCCCGCCGCGATCGCGGCGGGAGACGATCATGTCGATCGTGATCGCGGCCAGCAGCGCGACGACAACCGGTGACAACACCACGAGCAGGGCCGTCGCGACGATCAGATCGAGGGCTCGTTTCGCGATGGCGCGAGCATCTCATCAAGCCCGGGCTTGTCGAGCTGGTGCTTCCTGCCGCAGAATGAGCAGACGCATGTCGGTCAAGTACGAGCTGGTGACGCGGAGCCCGGGCGGGAAGGAGCGTGCCCACGAATATGCGTCGGGCGATCCGCTCAACCCGGGCGAGGCGCTCCAGCTCCGCGGCCGGTTCTGGCTGGTGGAGAGGGTCGAGAAGCCTGACGGGGAGAGCCGCTTGGCCACGGCGATCGCAAAGCCGGCGCGTTACCGGCTCCATCTCCGGCACCCGGACGACCGGGAGGAGCTCGGCGCCGTGCGCAGATTCCGACCCGGCTCGCCGAGGCTCGGCCACGCGTTCACGACGATCGACGCCAGCCAGCCGATCAGCTGGCAGGTGATGGCGGAGGAGCTCGCCTACGACGAGACGGGCGAGCCGTTCCTCGACCTGATCTCGGAGCGCGACTACGCAGAGGCCGAGGGCGACGTTCCCGATCACGAGCTCGAGCACGCCGTCGAACGCGAGCTGGACGCAGGGCTGCCGGCAGTGGCCGAGGCGACGATCACACGGGCAGCCGACCAGGGGCTTGACGTCGAGCTGGTCGCACTCGACCCCGGCGAGGAACCCGACTGGCCGGAATCGCAGCGTTACATCGACGCGCTCATCTTCGAGGAGATCGAGGACGACCTGTTCGAGCAGTGCGGCGTCGACGTAGGCCACGACCCGCGCGAGAGCTGGCTTCCCACGGTGAAGGAGCGCCTGCGGGCGGACCTCGATGCGTTTCGGAGCGACATCGACGGCAACCACGACGAGATCGAGGAGTGGGATTTCCGGGGTGGGCGCATCTTCGCCTCAATCGGGACGTACGAAGACGAGTTCGATCCCAACAGCGGCCACGGCTGGCTGTGTCGGCTCGTCGATAGCGGCGTGCTCGGCGTCGCCGGTTTCGAGCGTGTGCGCAAGTACCAGCTCGAGGTCGAGAGCGCCGACTGAACCCGCTCCTTAACTCGATGTAGTTCTGGTTCGCAAATCATATTCGCTCATCGCCCTCAATTTCATTGACGGCGATGAGGGAGCGTGAAACCATGTTTGCCGGAGAGCAATCCTGTCCGTCCTGCGGCGAAAGTGGCCGGACAAAACCCAAGGGAGAGGAACAAACATGAAGTTTGTGGCGTCATCGCGCGTGCGGTTGTTCGGCGCGCTCTTGCTCGCGGTCACCCTCGTGGTGGCCGCAGCCCTTACAGCGACGAGCCGCGCAGGGAGCGTGCGGACGTCCGTGGTGATCACGTTTTCACCACATGTACTCACAGTCGGACAACAAGTCGGACAACAAGGCTTCTTGTCGATCAAGTTCGTCAACGCCGGGCCGAGCACTGTCAACCATGTGTTCGAGAGGGTGACCGACACCAGCGGGAACCCGCTGCCGTTGCCGAAGAGCGCGTTCGACGGATTCACCTTGCCCACCGGCTGCTTGGTCACGGGGACCAACACGAGCCTCATCACCTGCGATCTCGGGCAGGTGGCGCAGGGAACTGTTCGGAAGGTGATCTCGTTCAGCGCTTCGGCGCCGACGGCGTTCACCGCGCGCGTCTCGGCGAGCTTCGACGAAGGCAAGCAGAGTGGTCTGACTGACACGGTGGTCGACGACGACTTTCCGTTCTCGATCGTGTCCTCCACGGACCAGACCCGGCGGGGACAATGCGGTCCGAACGGGTCCACGTTGATGGCGCTCGATTCCCTTCAGCAGACGTCGATCACCTACCCGACGTTGCCACCCTCAGCACTCGTCCCGTGCACCCCTGCGAGCGCTGGCGTGGACTCCATCAACCAGCCCTTGAACGTGACCCATCCTTTCGGAGAGATCTCGTTCGTCGATTTTCTCGACGGGGCTGGCCTCGCCACCGTGAAGGTCTACTTCTTCAGTCCTCCTAAGGGGATCACGAAGAAGAACCTAGCCCTCTACGAACTGCCGAGCTACCCACTCTTGACCGCAACGGACGGCGGCGCGGCCGTGCCCCCGTGCGTCACCGTGAATGGAATCCTGCAGATTCCGCCGGGCTCCGACTTCGTCTCCTGCGTCGTCAGCGTCGACACGCTTTCCGGAGGCGGGCTGGTCGCAACGCTCCTTGCCAGAGGAGTGAACGACAACGGCTACGGTGGGGCCGGCTAAAGGTCAGACAGCAGTTCGCTCTGGGCCGGCTGCGCTCGGCAGCCGGCCCAGAGCAAGACGAAGGTGAGCCGCAGCGGCGATGTTGCCCTTCAGCTCGGCCAGCTTGATCGCCTCTTCGAGAGCCCACGAGCCCGAGGGGTCGCCGAGGTCCTCGAAGACCTCGCCGAGATCCGCGAGCGCTTCGACCTTCATGACTGCTGAGTCGGTCGGCAAGAGCAATTGGAGGGCGTCCTGGCCCAGGCGCGCGGCATCCTCGGACTCCTGTCTGCGCGCGAGCACGCGCGCGCGGACCGACCGCCAGGCTGCCTGCGTCTCGACGTCGTCCGCGCTGGCCAGCTCCTCGGCGGCCCGCGTGAGCTCTTCCGCCGCATCGAGCCGGCCCTGCTCGAACACGGCGCGCGCGAGCAGCGCTGCGACAGTGGAGCGGAGATATCGCTCCCCCATCCGGTCGAGCAGCTCGAATCCTCGTCGCAGCTCCCGCTCCGCGGCCGGATAGTCGCCGGCGAGCATCTCCACGCGGCCGGCGGACAGCGAGGTCCAGGCCACATACCACCCCACCCCCATCTCTTCCATTGCGGCGAGGCCGGCCCGGTAGAGCTCCCGTGCGCCTTCGAACTCTCCCTTCATGCTGCGAAGGTGGGCAAGCAGGCAGAGGACCCAGCCGCGCGAGAGCCGGTTGCCGGACACCTGTTCCAGGATCTGGCTCGTCCGCTCGATCGCCTCGTCGACCTGTGTCGGCCCCCAGCAAAGGGCAAGCGCAAGGCTGGTTGCGTTGACGCGCTGCTCCCTCGAGTCTCCTGCCTCCGCCGCGTGCTGAAGGGCTCGCTCGGAGGCTTCCGCAGCCTCGGCGTAGTTGCATGCGGTCCCGTGAACGTAGCCGAGCAGCCTGTAGGCCCTGGCTAACCCCGCGTGGTCCGAAGCTTTGGTGAAGACGTCGATGGCGGCCGCGATCTGCGGGACTGCCTCTTCGCTCCAGCGGTCGACTTCGCCGCTCCGCAGCTCGAGCAGCAAGCGCCTGAGACCCACGTCCGCCTCCAACAGTGGATCTCCCGTCGATTGCGCGGCGTCCAGTGCCTCGGCGAGCGCTGTCTCGGCCGCAGGAAATTGCCCGATGTCGATCAATGCCTCGCCGAGCTCGGGCAACAGCGCCAGCCGAGCAGGATCGAGTGCCGGGAGGATCGCCGCCGCGCGCTCGAGCAGATTCGCCGCCGCGGCGACGTCTCCCCGCGCGCGGGCGCGATGGCCTGCTGAAGCGAGTCGCCTCGACCCGTCCGCGCCGAGCTCGCGCCCATGGTCGTCGAGCGGCCCGAGTTCGGCGAGATACCGGTGCGCCTGCTCGAGGTGGTACCCGAGTATCTCCTCGTACTCCAGCGCGCGGTCGCCGTTGACACGATCCGCCCAGCGGACGAATTGCTCGTGGAGCGTCGCCCGCGCACGCTTCAACAGTCCGTCGTAGGTCGTCTCGCGAATCAGAACGTGATGGAAGCGGTACGCGTGCTCGAACGCACGCTCCGTGGGATCCGGTCGCACGAACTGCTTGGTGCTGAGCGCGGCGAGAAGATCGGGGACCTGATTCTGCAGCGTGTCCGGAGCGAGCTCTTGGACGGCACCTTCGGGGAACACATTGCCGGCGACTGCCGCCGGCTCGATCACGGCGCGCTCCTCGCGGGCGAGCGAGTCGAGGCGGGCCGCGAGCAACGCCTGGATCGTCGGCGGGACAGCGAAGTCGCGGAGCCCGTCCGGGGCGCTCCAGTGTCCGTCTTCCAGGATCAGAAGCCCGTCGTCGATCAGCATCGAGAGGAGCTGCTCGACGAAGAGAGGGTTTCCCTCGGCCGTTTCGACGATGTGGGCCCGGACGCCTTCGTCGAGATCGGCGCCTCCGATCAGATTCTTGATCACCTGCTCGCTTTGCTCGGCCGTCAGCGGCTCGAGCAGAACGTGAGCGGCGTTCGGCCTTTCCGACCACGCCGTCCTTTGCTCCAACAGCGTTGGTCTTGCATCGCACAGGATCACGATCGCCGCTCCCTCGAATGTGTCCGTCAGGTGCTCGACGAGATCCAGGAACGTGTCCTGGGCCCAGTGCAGATCCTCGACCGCCACGATGAGCGGACGATTCACGGCCAGGAGCGTCAACAGCTTCCTCACACCCCAGAACAGCTCCTGCACGGAGAACTGCGTCTCCGAGAGGCCCACGGCCGAGGCAATGCGGTCGACGACGTCCGGGTGGTCCGGGCCGAGCAGCGTCGAGAGCTTGCTCCGGGCGGAGTCGGCATCGTCACGGTCGGAGATACCGGCTGCCTCGCGAACGACCTCGACAACCGGCCAGAAAGTCACCCCGTTGCCGTAGGGGAGACAGCGTCCGTGGACTGTGAGGGCGGAGCCACCGACGCGGCGTAGGAACTCTTCGGTGAGCCGTGACTTTCCGACCCCTGCATCGCCGACCAGGGTCATGGTGACGCAGCGTCGCTCTGCGACCGCAGCGTCGTACGCATCCACGAGGAGCTGGAGCTCGGCGTCGCGTCCGACCAGTCGCCCCTGGCTCGGTCGCAATAGCCCTTCGTGTTCGTCCTTGACAGACAGCAGACGGTACGCCGGAACACGTTCCGCCTTGCCCTTGAGCTCGAGCGGCTCGATCTCTTCGACCTCCACCGCGTAGCGGGTCAAGCGATAGGTCGGCTCGCCGATCAGGACCTCGAGGCCGGGCGCGGCCTGCTCGAGGCGCGCCGCGACGTTGACCGTGTCGCCCGTGACGAGCCGCTGCCCCGTCGTCGGATCTCCGGCGACGACCTCGCCGGTGTTGACCCCGGTCCTGTTCACGAGCCTGACTCCCCACCGTTCATCGAGCTCCTCGTTCAGCGTCGCGAGCATCGACTGCATCGCGTGCGCGGCGCGGACTGCGCGCAATGCGTCGTCCTCACGAATTCGAGGCAGACCGAAGACGGCCATGATGGCGTCCCCGATGTACTTCTCGACCGTTCCCCCGTGGTGCTCGAGGATCTCCCGCATGGCGTCGAAGTAGCGCGACATCACTTCGCGAAGCGACTCGGAGTCCAATTGCTCCCCGAGGCTCGTCGAGCCCTTGAGGTCGGAGAACACGATCGTCACCGTCTTTCGAACCTCTTGCGCCGGCAGCGGAGGCGCCAGCGCGGTGCCGCAGAACCCGCAGAGACGGAAACGGTCCGGGTTCTCCTCACCGCAATTGCTGCAGATCTGCACCAAACGAGTGTACGGCGCACCTGGAAAAAGGAGAAGTCGCCGTTAGAGTTGCTCCGCGATGCCCGACGGACGATCCGACGCCGACCTCGCGACGGAGCTGGAGTCGCTCTCGCTGGAGCTCACCCAGCGGCTCGATCGCAAGGCCGAGCTGACGAAGGACGATCCGGTCGCCTCAGACAAGATCTTCGTCGAGGCGGGGAACGTGTACGCCGTCTTACAGGCGGCCTCGGAGCGGCTGCGTGACCTGCGGGAGAGGCTGGATCAGTCCGCGCGAGGGGAGCCTTAGCCGCGCGTGAGTGCCGCTCTCGCGGCAAGGTGCCCGCACATCCCGTGGACGCCCGCGCCGGGTGGGGTCGCCGCCGAACAGATGTAGAGACCGGAGAGGGGAGTCGAGTAGGGATTGAGTCGCGGAGCGGGACGTGCGAACAGCTGCGCAAGCGTGTTGGCGCCGCCGGCGATGTCGCCGCCGACGAGGTTGGGGTTGTCGCGTTCGAGGTCGGCTGTGTTGCGGGCTGCGTAGCCGAGAATGAGATCGCGGAAGCCGGGTGCGTAACGCTCGATCTGAGCCTCGACCCGCTCGCGCATGTCGAACGTCGATGCGTTCGGGACGTGGCAGTACGCCCAGACCGTCTGTTTGCCGGTCGGCGCGCGCGTGTCGTCGAACAGACTCTGCTGGGCGAGCAGGATGAAGGGCCGTTCAGCGTGTCTTCCCTCCCAGACCGCGCGCTCCGATTGCGCGATCTCGGCGAGCGACCCGCCCACGTGAACCGTTCCAGCTTGGGCGACCTCCGCCGCGCGCCACGGAATCGGCCCGTCCAACGCGTAGTCGAGCTTGAACACGCCCGGCCCG
>VAXG01000116.1 GCA_005883355.1 Actinomycetota bacterium
CGAAGGAAGAGCGGCGATGCTGCGTCTGCTCGCGCTCGGCACGACCGGCCGACCGGCAAGTCTGACGGACGGACTACCGGGGGACGGGCGGGGAACACCTGCCCGCCCCCGGCGCACATCGCGTGGCTGCGACGAATGGGGCGGTGAAGGGACTACGCCGACGACGCCGCCGATGACGGCGAGCAGGACCGACTCGGCGAGGAACTGCGTGCGGATCTGGGCCTTTGTCGCACCGAGGGCGCGGCGGAGGCCGTCGAGGCGAGAAACGCGACCAGAATTAGTCCAATCGTGGGGGTTGTGGAACGAGGATCGAGTCTACGTAAGCGATGCGACGATCTCGTCCCACCGCCGCAGTAGCGCGCAGTGGCCCTCTCCTGACCAGACGTTGAGGCGGCCATCTAGAAGCCGACCTACGATGAACTCTGGCCGAGCGAGGGGCACGCGATCTGCGTCGCCGTGCCAGAGCTCGACCGGCGTGTGGATGTCGGATAGGGCGAAACCCCACGGCCGCAGCAACATCACCTCTTCGCGGACCATCCCCTGGATTCCCGACCGCAGGCCCTCACGCATGCTCTCCACGAGCACCGCACGTGCGTCGGCATCGGCAGCGACCCACTGATCCACCTCCGGAAGCAGGTCGAACACCTTCTCTGGGTCCTCAAACCCCCGCCAAAATTCTTCCTCTGGCCACAGCTCAACGAGGACGTCCGGCTCGGTTCGAGCCTCTTCGAGCTTCTCGCGAAGCGGGGGAGGGAGAAGCTCGACGGCCCCGTGGCCTTCGTCGGGCGGAATCCGACTCATACTTGCGAGTCCGACGCGCGTGACCCGCTCTGGAAGTCGTGCCGCGACGGCGAGCGCAAACGGACCACCCATCGACCAGCCGGCGAGCGCGAAGCGTTCCAGCGATAGCCGATCGGCAAGTTCAGCCACGTCTTCAGCCCACGTCGCCACCGCAGCTCCGGGATGTGGATCCGATCTGCCATAGCCCGGCCTATCGACCGTGATCAGACGAGCCGGCCGCGTTGCGCCAGTTCGTTCAATGGGCCAAACGCGAGAGCCTGGTGCACCGTGAAAGAAGAAGAGCGGCGGGGCGTCCGGGTCGCCCCACTCCGCGAACGCAAGTGTTCTTCCATCGCGGAGGCTGACAACGTCATCCCGACGAGGTGATACCGGCACACGCACCCACCCTCCAGCATGACTCGATCCGCGAAAGCCTTCAACGTGTTTGACCGAATCCGGAGGCCAGGACGGCTCTTACTGGTCTCTGATGTGAGACCGGATGATCTGGACGTTCTCTTCCGTGAAGTCTGCGTCCGTCATACCGTGCGCGATGCGACCGTGCTCAGCGGCCGCCGCCATCACTTCTTCCTCATCCTCGCCACGCATGACGCCTTCGCAGTCTGGAAAGAAGCCGACCTCAGCGCACCGGATCTCCTTCTTCGCGTACCTCCTCTGGGGAATCGCCGCCCGGCCGAGTATCGCAAAGCCGCTCCGGCGGCAACGGCTCAGGGCCTGTAACCGCCCGCGCGCGGTTCGGAATGGACCGACCAGCATTAGGCGATCATCGTCGCGACGATCTCATCCCACCGCCGCATGAAGCCGCAGTGTCCCTCGCCGGCCAGACGGTCAGCCGAGCACGCGGCAGGCGCTCGACGACGAACCCGCGAACAGCGGCCGACTCGTGCTCGCCACGCCAGCCAGGCGTCTCCGCACGATGCCGAGACAGGCGCGAAGCTGCTCGACAACGTCGGCCCAGCTCAGGAGCGACACCCTTCGTTGATGTCGGATCTGCCCTGGCCAGGTCAGTCTGCTATCACGAGCCGAACGCCACGAGCCGCCGTCGCCGGCTCGTCGAACCAGAGGCGCGATCCCTGCACGGCAGGTTCGTTGCGGTTATCAGTCGGCGCCACCGCTTCCTAAGGCGACACCGGGCGAGGCGGTTGTCGGTTGACCGCCTCTCTACACGGAAGGGGTCGCGCGAGAGAAAAGGGTGTACAGCCGCAGATCGTCGATCGGACAACGGAGAGAGGGGCGAGACGGATGGAACGCGCGGGCGGTCTGCTAGCGGCCGTGCCGGTAAGGGGAGACGCCGAAGTGCAAGGCGACGAGGGCGGCTGCAAGCCCGACCGCGATCAGCAAGCCCCCGAGACCGACCCAGGTGCGTCGGCTGCTTCCCAAGGCGATCACCAGGCCGCCGACTAACGCGACCAGCAGGCCGATTTCTGTGATTCGCCGCGTGGCCGCGTAATGGAAGGTCGTCGCGAGCATGGAGCCGGATCTTCTCCTTCCGCAACCGTCAGCGCAAGTTAGACCCGACAGGCAAGGAAGGAGGCATCGTCTTGAACCGATCAAGCCGACCGGCTTGTCGCTGTCGTGTTTTGGCGGAAGTGCGACAGAGACATCGGCCCGATACGGGAGTCGGACGCAGTTGCTGGTTGCGCAGACGAGCGGAACGCACCGCTCAATACGACCGGCGCGACCAACGGCGAGCTGTCGCGCCGTCGAAGCCGGTTGGGGGCGAGAAGGGGCGCGCGTACTACGCTGCCGTTGTGAGACTGGCAGTCGGGGACATGGTCGTCTACGGCTCGCACGGAGCGGGGCATGTGGCAGCCAGGGAGAGAAGGGTCGTCCTCGGCAAGCGGCAAGAGGTCATCGTGCTTGCGCTCGCGGGCGGGCTCTCGGTGGAGTTGCCGATGGAGCGCGCACACCGGCTGCTGCGGCCGCTGGCCAGCGAGGCGGACATGTCCCGGGTGCAGAAGACGCTGGGCGCAGATCACGCCGTCAGCGGGGATCCCTGGCTCAAGCGCCGGAGGGACTCGCAGGCGAAGCTGACAGGTGGCGATGCGATCGAGCTCGCAGAGGTCATCCGTGACAGCGCGCGTCGCGAGTGGACGCTGCCCGCGAAAGGGACCAAGTCGCAGCTCTCTCCGGGCGAAAGGGCGCTTTTCGTGAAAGCACGCGAGCTTCTCTCGAACGAGATTGCCCTCGTGCGCGGCGTCGAGCCGGCGGAAGCGAATGCCTGGATCGACGAGCAACTCACGCGAACTGGCTGATCAGCCGGGGAGCGGATCGCGCCTGCTGTGCGGATAGCTTCCCGACGTCCTCCCTACGAGAAGCGAGTCATTCATCACAGCTCGTTTTGCGGCGTGGGGCCGGAACCCTCCTCAGCGACGGCCTCCGCGGCGAGCGCAGCGGACGTAGACAATCTTGGAGCGCACGCTGCGCGTCTTCAGGTCGAATGAAAACGTCGATCGCCTCAGGATCGCCAGCCTCGACCAACGCGTACAAGCGCATGAACGAAACCCTAACCTGCAAAAGAGCGGGAGCCGGGCGGCGCACACGCCTTCCCCCGGCACTCAAGGATTTGTAACTGAGTTCTTTACGCCGGCGAACTAGCAGACCTTCCGAACGTAGAAGCGCGATGCCTTGCCGACCACCGGCGGGGCCTCGCCTTCGAGAGCCCTCCGAAGGCCGGGGTAACCGCGACGGGGGCCGCTCGCGAGCTCGCCGCGAACGCAACGCTCCAGTTGTCGCGTTTTGGCGAACCGCGACACGCTGCTTGCTCGGGAGACGATGCACATGCGCGTCAAGCGAAGCCCTCAGGCAGTGCCCGAGCCTTGGGCCTCAGGCTGAGCTGAGAACACGACAACAAAGAAGCGGCTCAGTAGAGCCAGGGCACAAACCGCCGCGGCGTGCGGGCCCGGTAGGCCTCGTATTCGGGGAAGCGCTCGATCAGCCACGCCTCCTCGCGCCGCGCCTTGAGGTCGAAGAGCACGGCGAGCAGCGCGGTCGGCACGAGGCCCAGCGGAGCATCGGCAAGCGACCAGCCAACTCCAATCAAGATCACGCCTCCGTACACAGGGTGACGGACGAGGCGGAACATTCCACCCTGCCGGAGTCGCGTGCGGACGCGCGGTCGCGGGAGAGGCGTGAACGAACTTCCGAGCGACAGGACACCGAGGACGGAGAGGAGCGCGCCCGCGACAGCGATCAGCAACCCGAGAACACCGAAGAACGATTCCACCGACCCCGGCCAGTAGACGCCGACGAAGCCGCACCCAGCGATCGCCCCGCCAAGCAGGAGCTGCAGCACGACCCAGCCCTCGCCGCGCGGACCGAGTTCGGGAAGCCGAGATCCGCTGGGCATCGACAACGATCGAGTCTACGACCGAAGCAGCCCTCGCTTCTGCCGGCCAGGGCGGGCAAGCAAGACACCGCCACGGGGTCGTTCACGCCGTGGTACCTCAAAGACGCACTTTCGCTCTGCCGGCCGTGGCGCGCACTCGCTCGCCCCGGCCTGAGCAGCGGTCGAGGCGGCGCCGACAGCAACACGTGTCGCGATCTGTTGGAAAGACGACGCCTACTTGGTGTGGCCGGCGGGTGGGGTTGTCGGACGGGTCCGCCTCGCCGATGCGGCAGGCTTGCAGCGGTGATCCGGTCTCTTCGCGAGGTCGACTTTGGCCGCTTCCTCGAGCTGGCGCGCGGCGAGAGCTGGTCGTGCGACGAAGCGGAGCTGGCTGCGTTTCTCGCCGTCTTGCCGGACGGCTGTCTGGTGCTCGAGCAGCGAGCTCGCCCGGTCGGGTTCGTGATGGCGTATCGGCACGAGCGCAGCGCCTGGATCGGCAACTTCATCGTCGACCCGGCATGGCGCGGCTCCGGCCTTGGCACGAGGTTGCTGGAAGCGCTGCTCGACCGCCTCGACGTGCTCGTTCCGACCGTCTACCTAAACGCCGCCCCCGCCGCGACGAAGCTGTACCGCCAGCACGGCTTCCGCCCGCTCGGCTCCGTCTCGCGCTGGCAACTCCGCTCGAGCAAAGACGGAGCAGCTCCGGCCCGAGGCGAGGAGCACCTGGCGGGACTGCTTGCGCTCGACGAGCGTTGCTGGAGCGACCGACGTGACCGACTGCTGCGCACGCTGATCTCGGGCCGTTACGTCCTCCACGACGGCCACAGCGGCAGCTACCTCGCGTTCGGAAGGGTCGCCGACCACGTCGCGATAGGCCCGTTCGAGATGACCGAGCCGAGCCCGGCCGCCGCCCGACGCGTGCTCGAGCGCGCTCTCGGCGCCGCCACGTCGATCGCAGGCGACACGCGGATTCTGATCGACGTTCCCGACGCCTGCCCCGCGGCACGCGCTGCCGTCCGCAGCCTGGGCGGCATCCCCATCAGCGGCACCATTTGCATGCGCCGCGGCGCCCCCGTCCCCATCGACTTCACACGAATCGGCTCCTTCGCCAGCATGGGCTCGAAAGGCTGACGTCGAGACAGAACATCACGTCACGACCGAGCGTTTGAAAGGTCAAGTAACTACCCGGGCACGACTGTCGCGTTTCCGCCAAACGCGACACGCAGAGCGGACTACGTTGTTTGCCGCGGCCGGCCGCTGCTCGAGTTCTGCGAACTGGTTCGCGGGGTGAGGGATCGTGGCTAGGATCGCTCGCATCCGCGTGCCCGGTCAGCCAGCATCCAGTCGTGACAGGTATCGGGGCCGAGCCGGCCCCTCCCGAGGGGGGCCTCAGGCTCGGGTGGGGATGCCCTCCGCGTTGTTCGAGTGACGCGGGATCAGCTGCGAGTCGCCTGGTCTGTCGAGGCCGACCCCTTCTCCTGGCGGGTCGTCTGCTCGGACAGCCGCGGTGCCGCGGTCGCCCGGCTCAAGCTCACCGGAACGCACCGGCGCGCGACCTTCGCCGGTCTTGCTCGTTTGCAGCAGCCGTAAGTAGGACCCAGCCAAGGAAGGAGGGAGCAGGTGTCACCGAAGCGACCGAAGAAGGCTGCGGCGCCAGCCAAAACGGGCAAGACGAGGAAGCCCAAGCCGAAGAAAAAGACCGCGCGCGGGAAGTAGCCGCGGCTTAGCTTCTCCGTCTGCCCTGCGCTCCGACGGAGGCGCCCGCGCATAGGCTGGTGGCGCTCGCTGGGAGGTCGGATGTGACGCAAGCACTCGCAAAGGGTGTGACGGGAGACCGGCTGACGGTCGGTGTGGCGGCGCGCCTGTCTCGGTACCTGCAGGTGTTGACGCAGGCGAAGAAGATGGGCAGGGAGCGGATCTCCTCGCAGGAGATCTCCGCCTACACGAACATCAACGCGACGCAGATCCGCCGCGACCTGTCCGCCTCGAGTCGCTGCTCGGCGAGATCCGCGAGATCCTGCGGACGCAGGGGCAGCACAACATCGCGCTGATCGGCGCCGGCCGGCTCGGCCAGGCAATCGCGAGCTCGCCGATCTTCACCGAGCACGGGATCAAGATCGCGGCCGTCTTCGACACCGACGGCGACTAGGTCGGGCGCGCGGTCGGGCAGGTGCGCGATTCCCAATGGTGCTGGGCGGATCGGCACCGTTGACCGTGATGCCGTGCAGACGTGGCGGTGGGAATATCGGGTGGGTACGGCTCGTTAGTTGCGGGGTCAAGTAAAAGGAGGAGTCGCCATGACAACCGCCATCATCGGAATCGGCAACATCGGTGGAGCGCTGGCGCGGAATCTGGTCCGCGGCGGCGATCCCGTCGTCCTCGCAGCGAAGGACGAAGCGAATGCAACAGCGCTCGCGCAAGAGCTGGGTGAGCTCGCGCGCGCCGCCTCGGTCGAAGAGGCGATCGCGGAGGCCAACGCCGTCGTCTTCGCCGTCTGGCTCGACACGATCAAGGAGCTGATCGCGAAGGACACGGACCTGCTGGAGGGCAAGGTGGTCGTCGATCCCTCGAATCCGATCGGGGTCGACCAGAACGGCGAGATGACGCGGACGCTGCCCGACGACCAGTCCGCGGGGTCCGTGGTCGCCGCGATGCTCCCCACCGGCGCGCACTACGTGAAGGCGTTCGGAACGCTCGGGGCCGACTCGCTCGCAAGCGCCGCGGACCGCGACCCTCGGCGGGCAGTGCTGTTCTACGCCACCGATGACGACGCCGCGGCGGCGGCGATCGAACGGCTGATCAGCATGACCGGCTTCGACCCGCTCAAGGTGGGCGGCGTGGCCGACGCGGGACGGATCGAGGTTCCGGGTGGCGACCTCCACCAAAACGGCGGCCTGAACGGTCAGCTCCTCGACCTCGACCAGGCACGGGCCGCCGTCGCAGCCGGCCCCACTCCCGCCGCGGCGTGACGACCCCAACGAGCTGATCGGCGAGCTCTCGGCCGGGAGCGAGCGCTTCCCAAAGCCGCGGCGGAGCTGCTCGATCCCGACGTCAGCTGGCAGGGGTTGCGTGAGGAGTGGGTCTGTCACGGGCGCGAGGAGGTGGTCGACACGTTCCGCTTGGGGCTCGAGCAGCGTCGCGAGATCGACGCGCTCGAGTTCACCCGAGGCGGCGAGCAAGTAGTGCTGGGCGCGCGCGGACCGAGCATCGACGCGGTGGAAGACGAGCCTCTCGAAGGCCAGATCTTCAACGTCTTCACCCTCCGCGACGGGCCGATCGCGCGCATCGACGACTACCGGGGCCGGAGGGAAGCACTCACGGCAGCCGGCCTCGCCTAGGACGTGGACTGGCGCTGATCAGAGCCGG
The DNA here is from genome assembly GCA_005883355.1 of Actinomycetota bacterium. Classification (GTDB taxonomy): domain Bacteria; phylum Actinomycetota; class Thermoleophilia; order Gaiellales; family Gaiellaceae; genus 3-1-20CM-4-69-9. The sequence continues at coordinate 7,493 of VAXG01000116.1, forward strand.
CGGGTTGAGCCAAGCCCGCCCCGTTGGGCCGGACGTCGTGTCGGGCCAGTTGGCGGAAATCACCACGCCGGAGGGCGCCGAAGAAGTCGATCATGATCGTCTCGAGGTTCTCTTGGCCGATGCTTGGCATTGCTCCTCCTAGCGTTAACACACCGTGTTTTTAGGGGTTCACGCGCGCGCGCGTTTACCAGACCGTGCGTTGTTTCACAAGCCCAGTGATTCTGGTTTTGAGACCCTTCGGGAGAAATGGCGAGATACGTCGAGCTGAGGAGGCACACCGATGCTGACGGGGACATCCTGACTCAGGAGGGTGTGCGCGCGGCGACCGAGATCGGAGCGCGTCTGCGCGGCGACTACGACCTATTTGTTTCCACGGGTGCGCAGCGTGCGACCCAGACGCTCGCCTGTTTTCTCGCCGCGCTCGGCGAGCGGGTCGGCGGCGGAGTCATCGTCGAGACAGGTTTGCGCTCCGGGAGCGAAGAACGCTGGCGCGAAGCGTACGAGAAGGCGGGGAGCGGCGAGCTCGATGCACTGCGCAGTGCGGATCCCGAGCTGGTCGCAGAGGACTCGGCAACCTTGGGTGCGGCGCTCGGACGCGTAGTTGACGCGCTCGCCGATGGGGGTCGCGCCCTGGTCGTCGGGCACAGCCCGACAAACGAGGCGGCCGTGTTCGGGCTCACCGGCGAGATCGTGGGCCCGATCTCCAAGGGCGCGGGCGTCCTACTCATCGCCGACGATCAAGGCTTCCGACTGGAGACGCTGGACTGAGGTCGGCACCTTATGGGCTGAGCGAGGCGCGCGCGACCGACACGCTTGCTAGCACCGTGAGCCCCGACGCCCCAGACACTTCTACGTTGGCACCGCGAGCTGGTTCGACGCAAGTGGGCGCAGCCGCGAGGGAGGCCCGGGCCGGCCGGCGGTCGATCCTGAGGTGCGAGAGCTGGTCGTGCGGCTCGCCCGCGAGAATCCGCGCCGGGGATACCCGCGGATCGCCGGTGAGTTACTGAAGCTCGGCCGCCGTGCCTCGGCGAGCACCGTGCGACGGCTGTTGCTCGCAGCTGGCCTCGAGCCGGCGCCGCGGCGTGAGGGTCCGAACTGGCGAGACTTCCTCCGCCAGCAAGCCGCGAGCATGCTCGCCTGCGATTTCTTCACGGTCGAGACGATCTCGCTCCGTCGCTTTTACGTCCTGTTCTTCATCGAGCTCGAAAGCCGCCGCGTCCACCTGGCGGGCTGCACGGCCAGCCCGACCGGCGCCTGGGTGACCCAGCAGGCGCGCAACCTCAGCTTTACCGGAGTGTTCGAACGGATGCGATTCCTGATCCACGACCGCGACAGCAAGTTCACGGCCTCGTTCGAGGAGAT
>VAXG01000117.1 GCA_005883355.1 Actinomycetota bacterium
GGAACCGAATCGATATGACCGCCGACGAGCACAGCCCGGTTCGATGCGCCGCGCAGAGTGAACCACTGGTTGCCTGCCGCGTCGACCGACTCCTCCGCGCCGGTCTCCGCGACTTTGCCGCGCAGCCATTCACGCGCTCGCTCCCAGGTCTCCGTCCAGGCGACCCGCTGCGCGCCGTTGTCGTCCCCGGTCAGCTCCTGGAGCTCGCGAAGCTCGTCTACGGTCCGGGGGGGCTGGAGCGTCACTGCGGCGACTCTAACTTTCGCGGCTGGGAGTATGGTAAGCATCGCTCGATGTCGGCGATCGCGGTCGAGCCTGCGAGGAGGGGCGTTGGTCCAGTGCCGCGTGCCGCCGCGCGCGTGTTGCTCCTGCCCGTCGGCCTCGCGGCGCTGTGGGGGCTCTGGGAGGGCTACCGCTGGCTCGGCATCCGCGAGCAGTGGACGTGGCCGTTCACGGTCAACGACACGAACATGCCGCACGTCAGCACGATCTGGCACGCATTTGGACAGCCGCTGCAGCCGGACGGGCCACCGCTGCGGCACTACCTCTGGCACAACGCAGAGGCCCTCGCGGGCTTTGCTCTTGGCGCCGTGATCGGTTTCCTGCTTGCCGTCGTGCTCGCACACTCGACAGTTCTACGTCGTGGCTTCCTGCCATACATCGTGGTGTCTCAGACCGTCCCGATCCTCGCGATCGCCCCCATGGTGGTGGTCGGCCTGGGGACGAAAGGCGTCAACCCTTCGGTCGGAGTCGCAGTGATAGCCGCCTACCTGACGTTCTTCCCGGTGGCGATCAACACGCTTCGCGGCCTGCACTCACCCGACCCGCGCGCACTGGAGCTGATGCGCTCGTATGCGGCAGGCCCCTCGAAGATTCTCTGGCTGCTCCGCGTGCCTGCCTCCTTGCCCTTCATCTTCTCGGCGCTGAAGATCTCGGCAACGGCGAGCGTGATCGGCGCCATCATCGGAGAGACTCCCGCCTCCCTTCAGGGTGGGCTTGGTTACGCGATCGTCAACTTCAACCAGTACTACTCCACCCAGCCGGCGAACCTCTGGGCGACGATCATCGTCTGCGCGCTTCTCGGCATCACGTTCTACCTCGCGATCGTCGTTTTGGAGCGTCTCGTCCTCAAGCGCGCCCCAGAGCACTTTGCATGAATGCCGTCTCGCTCAAAGGAGTCTCGAAGCAGTTCAGGGCCGGCGTGACTGCGCTGGACGGGATCGACCTCGACGTCGAGCCCGGGGAGTTCGTCTCGCTGATCGGGCCTTCCGGTTGCGGCAAGTCGACGCTGCTACGGATCATCGGCGACCTGACCAAACCGACCGCCGGGACAGTTCAGGTCAACGGCAAGCCCGCGGAACGCGCGCGACGAGACCACGAGTACGGCATCGTCTTCCAGGACGCTGTTCTCTACGACTGGCGGACGGTGGCGAAGAACATCTCGCTTCCGCTCGAGCTCCTGCACTGGAATCGAGCGCGCCGGAACGCACGCGTCAAGGACATGCTCGAGCTCGTCGAGCTCAGCGGGTTCGAGAGCCATCACCCCTGGCAGCTCTCCGGGGGCATGCAGCAGCGCGTCTCGATCGCACGCGCGCTCTCGTTCTCACCGACCTTGCTCCTGATGGACGAACCGTTCGGCGCGCTCGACGAGATGACACGTGAGCGGCTCAATTCGGAGCTGCTGCGCATCTGGGAGGAAACCAGCTCGACTGTCGTCTTCGTCACGCACTCGATTTCCGAGGCAGTGTTTCTCTCGACGCGTGTGGTCGTCATGTCGGCGCGACCGGGGCGCGTCGCCGGCCTCGTCGACGTCGATCTGCCGCAACCGCGCGCCAGTGCGACAAGAGAAGAGCCGAGCTTCTTCGAGCTCGTCACGCGAGTGCGCGAGCAGCTGGCGGCGGCCGGCGCGCCGCTCGGTGAGACCCAGGAGCCCGCCCTGGTCGAGGAGCCGTTGTGAGCAGCATGGTTCAGCCGGTTCCGCGGAGCCTGAGCCGGCGAATCGGCAGGACTGCGCTCGATTGGATCCCGGCGGTCGCCGTCTTCGCGATCGGCATCGGGGCATGGCAAGGCCTCGTCACCGCGTTTCACGTGCAGGAGTTCCTCCTACCGAAACCGACCGCGATCGGCCACGCGTTCTGGACTCAGAAGAGCGTGCTCTGGAGCCAGGGCATGTACACGTTCAAGGAGGCGCTCGGCGGTTACGCGCTCGGTTCGGGCCTCGGCATCCTGGTCGCCCTGCTCTTCGCCGCGTGGCGCCCCCTCGCCGGCGCCTTCATGCCCTACGCGGTCGCAGCCAACGCAATCCCCATCATCGCGTTCGCCCCGATCATGAACAACTGGTTCGGCTTGCTGAATCCCTTCTCGAAGATGGCGATCGCCGCCGTGCTCTGCTTTTTCCCCGTGATGATCAACACGCTGCGCGGGCTGACCTCCGTCCATCCGTCGTCGATCGAGCTGATGCGATCGTACGCAGCCGGAAGATTCGCGCTGTTTCGGCGGGTCCGGATTCCAAACGCGCTCCCGCACATGTTCACGGGCTTGAAGGTCGCGACCGTTCTCTCGATGATCGGCGCGATCGTCGGCGAGTATTTCGGCGGCCCCATCGAAGCGCTCGGCGTGAAGATCCTCAACGATTCGTCATACGGCAACTTCACGGACGCCTGGGCCGGAATCGTGATGGCCAGCCTGCTCGGGATCGTTTTTTATGCCGTGGTGGCCCTGGTGGAGCGGTTGACGACGAGCTGGCACCCCTCCGCAAGGGCGTTCCAGACGGAATGACATCAGGCCCCCTCCTAGGAGAGAATGGCAGGACGTCGGACAAGAGGAGGAATCGGATGAAGCACAGGTGGGTCGTAGGGATCGCGGTGCTCGCATGCTTGGTCGTGGCGGGAGGGGCAGCCGCCCGAACAGAGTTAGGGACGAGCACGAAGGCGACCAAGGTGACCCTGCAGTTGAAATGGGTCACGCAGGCGCAATTCGCGGGCTACTACGCCGCGAAGGCAAAGGGGTACTACTCGCAGGCCGGGCTCGACGTGAACCTCAAGGTTGGCGGCCCGACCATCACCCCCGAGCAGGTCGTGCTCGGGAAGCAAGCGGAGTTCGGCATCGATTGGGTGCCGAGCATGCTGTCGTTCCGCGACGGCGGCAAGAAGATCATGAGCATCGCGCAGGTGTTCTCGAAGAGCGGCATGACGGAGCTCACCTGGAAGGACAGCGGCATCACGACGATCGCGAAGATGCGAGGCAAGAAGGTCGGGGTCTGGTGTTGCGGCAACGAGAACGAGCTCTACGCGGCGCTCGTCAAGAACGGCATGGATCCGAAGAACAAGAGTGACGTCACCATCGTCAACCAGCCGTTCAACATGGATCTGTTCCTCAACCATGAGGTCGACGCTGCCGCGGCGATGACCTACAACGAGCTGGCGCAGGTGCTCGAGAGCAAGAACCCGAAGACCGGGAAGCTCTATACGCTCTCCGACCTGAACGTCATCCCCATGGAAAACGCCAGTAAGGGCGCTGGCACGTCGATGCTTGAGGACGAGATCTTCGTGCGTGACGACTGGATCAAGGACAAGAAGAACCAGGCCACTGCGAAGAAGTTCCTTGCGGCTTCCTTCAAAGGCTGGATCTACTGCCGTGACCATGCGAGCGACTGCGTCAAGATCGTGCTCAAGAACGGTCCGGCGCTGCCGGGTGGGCACCAGAAGTGGCAGATGAACGAGATCAACGCGCTGATCTGGCCGAGCAAGCTTGGCATCGGGATCACCTCGCCCACGGCGTTCAGCCGGACGGCGAAGATCGCACAGCAGTTCAAGGTGATCAACAACGCGCCCTCAGGCGCGTACCGCGTCGACCTCGCCAAAGCCGCTGTCGCGCAGCTGAAGGCGCAAGGCGTCGACGTGTACGGCAAGAAGTGGAAGAAGGCGAAGGTCAAGGTCACGGAGGGCGGGAAGTAGGAACCAGGTCGAGAGAGGAGATCCGCATGTCCGTTCTGATCAAAGGCGGCCGCATCATCACGGCGGCGGACGACTACGTCGGCGACATCTACGTCGAAGGCGAGCGGATCTCCCTGATCGGCGAATCGCTTGATCTCCAGGCCGAGCGAGTGATCGATGCAGCCGGGAAGTACGTGCTTCCCGGCTGCGTCGACCCTCATACGCACCTCGACATGCCGTTCGGCGGGACGACGACGATCGACAACGTCGAGTCGGGTCAGACCGCGGCCGCGTTCGGCGGGACGACGTGCCACGTCGACTTCATCATCCAACCGCCGGGATCGACCTTCGGCGACGCGATCGACGATTGGCGCGGCAAGGCGAACGGCAAGCAGGTGATCGACATGGGCTACCACATGGCGGTCACGGATCTGCGCGAGGGCGGGACACTCGAGGAGCTTGCGTCCCTGCCCGAGCAGGGGATCACGTCCTACAAGCTCTTCATGGCGTACAAGGGCGCGCTGATGGTCGACGACGAGACGCTCTTCAAGACGATGGAGGTTGCCGCCGAGACCGGCGCGCTCGTGATGGTGCACGCCGAGAACGGCGACGCGATCGACGTGCTCGTGAAGAAGGCCCTGGCCGAGGGACACACCGAGCCGCATTGGCACGCGCTCACACGGCCGCCCGAGACCGAGGGCGAGGCGACCAACCGGGCAATTCAGCTCGCACGAGTCGCGGGCGCTCCCCTCTACGTCGTGCACGTGTCGTGCAAGGAGTCCGTCGAGCCGATCCAGCTCGCGCGCGAGAAGGGCTGGGACGTGTGGGGCGAGACCTGCACCCAGTACTTCTTCGTCGACTACTCGTTCCTCGAGCGTCCGAATTTCGAAGGAGCGAAATACGTTTACACGCCGCCGCCGCGCGCGAAGGAGAACCAGGACATCCTCTGGAACGCGGTCCGCACAGACACCTTGTCGGCGATCTCCACCGACCACTGCGCCTTCCTCTGGGACGGGCAGAAAAGCATGGGCAGGGACGACTTCTCGAAGATCCCGAATGGTGGGCCCGGGTTGGAGAACCGTCTGCAGATGATTCACGAATTCGGCGCGCGCGCCGGACGGATCTCGCTGAACCGGATGGTCGAACTGCTCGCGACGAATCCCGCGAAGTTGTTCGGCCTCTATCCGCGCAAGGGCACGATTGCGGTCGGTTCCGATGCGGACATCGTTGTTTTCGATCCCGAGAAGAAGGTCACGATCTCTGCGAAGACGCAGCACTCGAAGACGGACTACAACCTCTACGAGGGCACTGAGGTCACGGGGTCGCCGGAAGTCGTGTTGCTGCGCGGCCAGATCCTCGTCGAGGGCGACGAGCTCGCCGCCGATCCGGGGATCGGCCAGTTCGTCCGGCGGGCGAGGTTCGGCGAAGAGTTGAAGCCTGCGGCGACGACCGCAGCCTAGAAAGTATGGAGATCTCTCCGGAACTCTCTGTCCGGCGCGGGCGCGCCGCCGTCGAGTTCTACAAGGCTGCCTTCGGGGCGGTGGAGATCTATCGGGTCGGCGGCACGGACGAACACGAGTCGGTCGTGTCCCAGCTCTCAGTGGGTAAGGGGTCGTTCTGGGTCGCCGACGAATCAGCGGAGAACAAGAACCTCAGCCCGGAATCTCTGGGCGGCAGCACGGTGCGGCTGTTGTTGATCGTCGAGGATCCTCGGTCGGTGTGCGAGCAGGCGGTCGCACTAGGCGCGACCCAGGTCGCCGCGGTCGAAGAGTCACATGGCTGGCTACTCGGACGTATCGAGGATCCGTTCGGCCATCAGTGGGAGATCGGCAAGCCGCTCACCGAATGGCCACCGACCGTCAGAGCCTGAGCGCCCTCAGCGCGAGCAGCTCGAAGACGACGTTGGCTGCGGCTAGGGCCGTCGGCTGCCCGGGCCCGTCGTACGCGGGAGCGACTTCGACGACGTCGCAGCCGGCGAGGTTGATTCCGCGCAGGGCGCGCAGGAAGGCGAGTGCCTCGGCGGTCGAGAAGCCTGCGACCTCTGGCGTTCCGGTTCCGGACGCAAACGCCGGGTCGAGGAAGTCGATGTCGAACGAGAGGAACACGGGTCGCTCCCCCACTTTGGTTCCCACGAGCTCCGCGTAGCGTTCCGGCCCGAGCGTGCGCAAGTCCTCGCTCTCGATCACCGTGAAGCCGAGCTCGCGAGCTGTTCCCAGATCAGAGGCGGCGTAGACGGATCCGCGCATTCCGGCCATGACCGACGCCGTCGCCTCGAGGAGGCCTTCCTCGACGGCTCGCTTGAAAGTCGTGCCGTGGAAGTACTTCTGGCCGAAGTACGCCTCCCACGTGTCGGCGTGCGCGTCGAGCTGGACGAGCGCGAGCGGGCCGTGACGCTTCGCGAGCACGCGCAGCTCGGCGAGCGTGATCGAGTGGTCGCCTCCGAGCGCGACGGGAAAGGCGCCGGCCGCGACGATCGGCATCAGGGCTTCGACCACCTGCGCGTACGTGCGTTCGGTGTCGCCGGGCGAGACCGGTAGGTCGCCGTAGTCGACGATCGACAGCGCTTCGACGACGTTCAAGTCGTGAACAGCGTGATAGGGACGGATGAGCGCCGAGGCGGAGCGAATCGCCTCGGGCCCGAACCGCGCGCCGGCGCGAAAGCTTGTCGCGGTGTCGAAGGGAATCCCGTACACCGCCGCGTCGACCCCGGTGAGCTCGGTCACGTGCGGGGCGCGCATGTACGTCCGGATCCCCGCGAAGCGAGGAATCACCTGCGCGTCGAGCGGCTTGTACGGCGGCCCCGTCATCCGCCTACGCTACCGCTCCACTTGGCGCGACATGTCTCGAACTGCAAGGGTTTGACCCCCTAGCTGTTCGGGACGTGCTCCGGAAGGCCGGGGTCTGGACCCCAGCCGTTCGGCTCGTGTCCTATCTAGCGGGTGCGCGGAAAGCCCAGGTCGACCTTCGACGTCGCCGGATCCGGCCAGCGTGACGTGACGACCTTGCCGCGCGTGTAGAAGTTGATTCCCTCCGGCCCGTAGATGTGCGTGTCGCCGAAGAGGGAGTTCTTCCACCCGCCGAACGAGTAGTACGCGACGGGAACCGGGATCGGCACGTTGATCCCGACCATGCCGGCCTGCACGTCGAACTGGAACTGCCGCGCCACGCCGCCGTCGCGGGTGAAGATCGCCGTCCCGTTCCCGTACGGGTTCTCGTTCACGAGTCGCACGGCCTCGTTGTAAGTCCCGACACGCGTCACGCCCAGCACCGGCCCGAAGATCTCGTCCTTGTAGGCGTCCATCTCCGGCGTCACGTTGTCGAGCAGCGATACGCCGAGGAAGAAACCGTCCCCATCGGGCGCACTCTCGCGGCCGTCGGCGACTACGTCGGCACCCTGCTCGCGCGCGCCGTCGATGTAGGACGCCACCTTGTCGCGATGCTCCCGCGTGACCAGCGGGCCCATCTCCACGTCGGGCTCGAGACCGTTGCCGACCTTGATCTTCGGGAGACGATTCTCGATCGCCTTGACCAACCGGTCGGCCGCATCCCCGACCGCGACGACCTGGGAGATCGCCATGCAGCGCTCTCCCGCGGAGCCATAGGCCGCGCTGACGGCGGCATCGGCCGCCATGTCGATATCTGCGTCCGGGAGAACGATCATGTGGTTCTTCGCGCCGCCGAGCGCCTGGACCCGTTTCCCGTGCTTCGTCCCGGTCTCGTAGACGTAGCGGGCGATCGGCGTCGAGCCGACGAACGACACAGCCTGTATGTCGGGATGCTCGAGTACCGCGTCCACCGCGACCTTGTCCCCGTGCACGACATTGAAGACGCCGTCGGGAACGCCGGCCTCCTTCAGCAACTCGGCCGCATAGAGCGACGCGGAAGGATCCTTCTCGGAAGGCTTGAGCACGAACGTGTTGCCGCACGCGAGCGCGGGCGCCCACATCCACATCGGGACCATCGCCGGGAAGTTGAACGGCGTGATGCCCGCAACCACTCCGAGCGGCTGGCGGATCGAGTAGACGTCTATGCCGGTCGATGCCTGCTCCGAGAAGTCTCCCTTGAGCAGCTCGGGGATGCCGCAGCAGTACTCGATCACCTCGAGCCCGCGCGCAACCTCCCCCATCGCGTCCGACAGCACCTTGCCGTGCTCCGCCGTAAGGATTCGCGCGATCTCCTCGTGCCGCTCGTGGACGAGCTCGCGAATCTGGAAGAAAATCGCCGTCCGCTTCGAGAGCGACATCGCGCGCCACGATTCGAAGGCTTCCCGTGCCGTCTGGACGGCCAGATCCACCTCTTCGGGCGTCGCGAAGTCAACGGCACCGGTCTGCGTCCCGAGTGCGGGGTTGTAAACCGGGCCGCTCCGCCCCGATCGGCCCTCGACAAGGTGGCCGCCGATCCAGTGGCTGATCCGCTTGACGTCCTGCTCCCGCTCGACGGGTGGTGTCGCTAGCTCGGTCATCTCGATCCTCCTCGCGTGAACGGCTCAGGGTACCGCGGACACGGCGCAGGGGCTCCGGTCGATCCATCGAAAACTGGCCCCACACGCGAAACTCCGTTCGCTCGAAGCTCCTCGCCTCGCGCGCATCGCGCGTTGGTGGGTTGCGGGCTCGGGCCGGAACCTGAGTGCAGGGCCAGTCAGTACACCTTACGCCGTTCCGGGGCGTGAGAACCGACTAGTTCTTCGTCCCCATCCCCAACCACTTGCGGATCCTTGCCATGAGACTCGACATAACGGTGAGTCTACGCCGTTTTCGCTAATCGCAACGATGTCGCTATACCGCGGATAGGGTGCCGCGGATGAAGGCCTGGTTCGCATGTCTCCTCGTGCTGCTTCTCGCGGGCTGCGGCGGGAAGAAGGCGGCGGCTCCGCCTGCAGCGCCCGCCCCGACCCCGGCCAAGGGCGCGGTCCCCTGGCCGGCGCCTGCCGATCCGATGAAGCTGACCCTGAAGGCCGGCCTGATCCCGGAAACACACGAGTTCGTCTTCCTGCACGTGCACGCGCATCTCGACGTGTTCGTCAACGCCCAGCCGGTGACAGTGCCGGCAGGGATCGGGATCGCGATTCACGACCCGGCCGTGCACCACGTCAAGCAGAAGGACGGCTCGATCGTGTACGGCTTCATCGACCCTCCGTGCGCCCAGCCCTGTATCTCTCCGCTCCACACGCACGACGTCTACGGCATCCTCCACACCGAGGCGAAGCAGGATCAGTTCAACAATCTCGGCGAGTTCTTCACCGAGTGGGACGTCAGACTCGACGGCAAGTGTGTCGGCGGCTACTGCAGGCCGGCGGCGCCGATCTCGATCTACGTCGACGGGAAGGCGTATAGCGGCAATCCTCGCCAGATCGAGCTCGAGGATCTCAGAGAGATCGCCATCGTGATCGGGACGCCACCCGCGCAAATCCCATCGACTTTTCCGCGGTAAGCTGAGACCCCGATGGCGATTATCGAATCGAACACGGAGCTCGGCCGACAGGTCGTAGCCGACGCCAAGCAGTACGTCCTCCACTCCTGGTCGGTGCAGGACGCGATCGATCCGAT
>VAXG01000001.1 GCA_005883355.1 Actinomycetota bacterium
CCGCGAGTGACTCGTCGACTCCCCATTCGTAGAGGCCGTGGCCGAACTCGTGCATGGTCGCGAAGAGCGAGCTGAGGTTGTCCGGGCGGAAGTTCGTGGTCAGGCGAATGTCGCGATGCCCCGGCGTGGTCATGAACGGGTGGGGCGTCTGGTCGAGCCGCCACTCCTCCTCCGTGTAGCCGAATCGTTGCAACACGTCGAGGCTGAAGGTTCGCTGTGCCTCCAGATCGAACGCCCCCTCCAGGAACGAGTCGTCGATCTCGCCTGTCTCGGCGATCTCGCGGATCATCGGCACCAGCTCCTCTTTGAGCTGGTCGAAGATCTCCCGCACCTCCGCCGTCTTCATGTTCGGCTCGAAGTTGTCGAGGAGGACGTCGTACGTCTCGTCGGGCGGATCGAAGCACGCGACGTAGCGATGCCGCAGTTCCAGATTCTCTTCGAGGTGCGGACGGAGAGCTTCGAAGTTCGAGTCCTCCTTCGCCGGCCCCCAGGCCGAGAGACCAAGCGCTGACGCGCGGCTGATCTCCCCGACGAGCTCGGGCGGGACCCGCGTCGCCTTCTCGTAGTCGCGACGCGTAACGCGGATCAGGCTCGCCTCGAAGGAGTCGTAATCCGAGCTCTCCTCGAAGTCGCGCAGGTCTTCGAGGAACCGGCCGATGTCGTCCGTCACGAAGCGTTCCTGCCCCAGGCGGGTGACCGTCGCGATCGCCTCGGCTCGGGCCGCTGCGCCCCCGGGCGGCATCATCACGCGCTGATCCCAAAACAGGAGTGTGGCCGCCTTCGTGAGGTCCTGTGTCTCGGCGAGCCGCTCTCGCAGTTGCTCGAACTTTGGATCGATCATCTGGCGAACTTTGTCAGAACGCGCAGGGGCCGGCGCCGCCGAAACGAGAGCTCCCGGCCGCCTGTGAGCCCCACCGGCCGAAGGATCAACACCAAGGCCATCAGGCTCCCGACGACCACGATGCGGGTGCCGGCGGGCAGGTCGAGCGACTGTCCGAAGAGGTGGATGCCGTTCTCGGCCTCGGCGAGGAACGAGTCGACGGCGCTGACGGCGAATGCTCCGATGACCGCGCCCCAGAGGCTCGTAGCGCCGCCGATCACGAGCATCGCCAGCGTGAGGAACGTGAGGTCGAGATAGACCGACTCGGTGTTCACCGGCAGCAGATGGACCAAGAGCCCGCCTCCGAACCCGGCCAGGGCTCCCGAGAGCACGAAGGCGAACAGGCGCTGGCGGTAGACGGACACGCCGACCGCGCGAGCCGCCGCCGCATCCTCCCGCGTAGCGCTGAGCAGGCGACCGAGCCGGCTCCGTCTGTAGGCGAATGCAACGACAACGGCGAGACCGGCTCCGAGCGCAGCCTGGAACAGGCCGGTGGTCTCGGGGACTGCGGAGAAGGTGCTGAGCCCCGGGCCGATCTTGTCCCAGTAGCGCAGGACGTTGTGCGTGATCTCGAGCACGCCGAAGGTCGCGATGCCCGCGGCGAGCCCGGAGAGCCGCATCAACGGGAGGCCGACGACGAGCGCGTACGCCGCGCCCACCGCAGCGGCGATCATGAGCGACCACACATTGCCGATGGTGTGGTCGCCGAGGACACCGAAGAGGTGCGGCATGATCGCGGGCTTCTCCTCGACGGGCATCGAAAGGACACCGGCCGCCCAGGCGCCGACGGCGACGAAGCTGATGTGTCCGAAAGAAAGCACGCCGGAGTTGCCGATGAAAACGTAGAGCGCCACGACGATCGCGACGTTGACCAGAGCGTTGATGACGTACGTTTCGGTCGAGGTGGAAACGAGGGTCCCGACGAGGGCGGCGACTCCGACGAGCGCGAGCGGCGCTAGCAGCTGCAGGACCTGGTCGGTACGCCTCATACTCGCTCCACAGCTCGCTGGCCTTCCCGGGTGAAGAGCCCGCCGGGCCGGATGAGGAGAACGAAGATCACCGCGGCGAAGAGGAACGACGGTAGGTATTGGCTCTGGTTTGTGGGGAGCGCGCCCCCGAGCAACCCGGACGCGAAGCCGATCGCGAAGCCGCCGAGCGTTGCCGGGACGAGCCGGTTCATCCCACCGAGTACCACTCCAGCAAGCACGAGGATCGTGTCGCGCAACGCAAAATCCGGCGTCACGAGCGGCGTCTGCACTGTGAGCATCACGGCGACGATCGCCGCGAGGACGCCCGAGACGAGCACCGCCGCGCCGATGACGCGACCCGCTCGCACGCCGAGCAGCTCTGCCGTGCGGAAGTCCATCGCCGCCGCGCGCATGTGCAGGCCGACCCGAGTGCGTCCGAGAAGGAGCACGAGCGCCAACAGAGACGCTGCCGCCAGGGCGGTGGCGACGATCGAGATCTTGCGGATGTCGACGCCGGAGATCATCACCGGCTGGTTCAACGTCGCGAGCGACGCGGAGATCTTACCGAGCGGCCCGAACCACAGCAACGCAACGCTCTGCAACAGGAACGCGACGGCGAACGTCGCGACGAGCATCACTGCGGGAGAATACGAGCGCAACGGGCGGAACACGATCCGGTCCATCACCAGCGAGAGGGCCAGGACAACCGCAAAGCACAGGACGATCCCCACGCCGACTGGCCAGCCGTGCTCGGACGCGAACGCGAGCGCGTACGCTCCGGCCATGACGAGCTGTCCGTAGGCGAAGTTGACGAGCCGCAGCACGCCGAACACGAGGCCGATCCCGACGGCCATCAGGGCGTAGATGCCGCCAAGTCCGATCGCGTCGGCGAGCGTCTGCCAGTCGATCCCCAGCACGGCAACCGTCATGCGAGATACGCACTCACGAGCGCCTCCGTGTCGCCGGCGGACTCCGGTCCGAGCGTGAGACGGAGCTCGCCGTTCGAAAGCACATGGGAGCGATCGGCGAGCGCGACGGTGCGCTGCGCACGCTGTTCCACGAGCAATACCGCAAGGCCACGGTCGCGGATCGAGCTGAGCACCTCGAAGACGAGGTCGACGACGCGCGGCGCAAGCCCGAGCGAGGGCTCGTCGAGCAAGAGCACTTCGGGATCGGCGACGAGCGCGCGCGCGATTGCGAGCTGTTGCTGCTGGCCACCGGAGAGCGCGCCCGCCTTTCGGCGACGGGAGTCTCTGATCACGGGGAAGAGGGCGTAGACGCGTTCGAAGTCGGCCGCAGCACCGTCACCGGTTCGGCGGCCGGCGAGCCCAAGCCTCAGATTCTCCTCGACGGTCAGATCCGCGAAGATCCTCCGGCCTTCCGGCACGAGCGCGACGCCACGGCGCGCCACGTCTTCCGGCCGCCGGCCCACGACCGACGTTCCCTTGACGCGCACGTCGCCGCCTGCAGGCCGCACCGCCCCCATGATCGCGTGCAGTGTCGAGGACTTGCCTGCTCCGTTGGGCCCGATCAGGCCGACGATCTGCCCACGGTCGACCGAGAATGAGATGCCGCGAACCGCGGTCACCGCGCCGTGCCGCACCCGGAGGTCTTCGACCGCGAGGGCCGGCTCGCTCATTCCTCGTCGCCCGTGTCCTGCACGGGGCTCTCGCCGAGATACGCCGCAGCAACGTCGAGGTTGGCTCGAACCTCGTCGGGCGTGCCCTCCGCCAGCGCACGTCCCTGGTCGAGCACGTAGATCCGGTCGCAGATGGCCATGATCAGTGCCATGTTGTGGTCGATCAACAGCACACCCACGTCGTGGTCGTCACGGACGCCGCGCACGACGTCGGCGAACCCCGGAACCTCGGCTTCGGGGAGCCCCGCGGCCGGTTCGTCGAGCAGCACGAAGCGAGGTCTCGTGGCCAGCGCCCGGGCGACGCCTAGGCGACGTTCGTCGCCCTGGGCCAGCGTGTCGGCCGACGCGTCCGCGTGCGCGGCGAGACCCAGCGTCTCGAGCAGCTCCGACGCCCGACGGCGTGCTTCACCGGCGGCCGCGCCGACGCCGAGCGCGGCGACTTCGACGTTCTCACGGACGGAGAGCGACCGGAACGCGTGACTGTGCTGGAACGTTCGGGCCAGGCCATGCCTGCCGCGGCGAGAAGGGCTCCAGCCGGTGATGTCGCGGCCCTCCAACTCGACGGTCCCGCCGCTCGGCCGGTCGAAGCCGCTCAGCACGTTCACGAGCGTCGACTTGCCTGCCCCGTTCGGCCCGATCAGCCCGACGACCTCTGCGCGCCCGAGCTCGAGCGTGACGTCGCGCAAGGCATGCACGCCCTCGAAGGACCGCGACACGGAGGAGGCCCGGAGTGTGTCCCCGGGCCTCCTCGTCGTTTCTTCGCCGTTCGGTTGCGACAAGACCTAGATCTTCGGAACGACCTTGGCCACGATCGTGCCGACCAACTTCGGAACGTTTTCCTGGATCCGGATCACGCGGTACCGCCGCCCGTACACAGTGTGGAGTTTCGCCGAGAAGCTGACGTTGCCTGAGATTGTCGGCACCTTCTTGAACTTCTCCATCACCTTCGCGAGCGCAATTCCCTTCGTCGAGCCGTTGGCACGTTTGATGGCAACAACGAGACCATCGATCGCCGAGGGTCCCGTGATGAAGCCCCCTGTGCCCGCCTTCACTTTCTTCGCGAGCGCATTGACCGCCGCGCTCGGATCGTCACCGAAACACGATGCGAAGGTGACGAACCAGTAGTTCGTCACCTTCGGGTTGGCCGGCAACCAGTAGGTGCCGTCGCCGGCCCACGAGTTGATGACCGGCGTGTTGTTCCCGAGCGATCGCAGGCCGGAGATGAGGGTCGACAACGCACCGAACGCACCTGCCGTTGATGTGACGATGACATCCGCCTTCACGTTGTTGAGACGGCTGACCGCGTTCTGGACGTTGTTGCCGCCAAGCGACTGGTATGTCTCCTTCGCAACGATCTTGCCGCCGAGCTGCTTGAATCGCACTTCGAACGCCTGAACGACGTTGTTGAAATACACGATGACGGTGTCCGTCGCGAGCGCGGCGCTCTTCCAGCCTCGATTCCACGCGTACTGCGCCATCGCGGAACCTTCATCCTGCGCGACGTTGCCGAAGCTGAACGCCAGCCGTCCTCTCGAGCCGAAACGCTTCGGCCCCATCTGGTCGGTGCCGATGCATGGTGCGATCGCCAGGACGCCGCGGTCGATCGCCGCTCTCACTACCGGCGCCGCGAAGTCCACGTCACACGTCGTGAAGAGGACGTTGGCCTTCTGCCCGAGTAGGCGCAACGCACAAGCCTTGGCGGTCGCGGGGTCGTTTCCCTGGGTGTCGCACGTCTGGATCTGCAGCTTCCGTCCGTTGACGCCGCCCTTTGCGTTGACCTGGGCGACGCGGAGTTGCGCGGCCGCCAGCGCCGGGTTGTCGAACGGAGCCATCGCGCCCTTGCTGTCGAATGCCCAACCGATGATGATCGGCGCCTTCGCTTGTGCGGTTCGGTGCCCCGCCGTCGCCGCGAGCGCGCTTCCGATCAGGACGAGCGCCAGCAGCCCGGCCGTGGTGAACGTCCACCTCCCTCGAGCTCTCATGTACTGCCTCCTCTTCGGGTCGTCCTCATCCGTCGATTACCTGGCACCGGGCGATACCCGGTCAAGGGGAATTCGGATTCGCGCTTCCCAGGCGCGCTCGAACGCCTCCTTCCCCCTTCGAGCAAGCTCTTCTCCCGGAACATCCCACAGTGAGTCGGGCCACGCGTTCCCGAACGTGCCGTTGTCCGAGAAGATCTCGAGGTCGTAGTAGCCGCTCCAGCCGGCTCGGTCGAGCGCACCGAGGATGTGCGGGAGGCCCGCGACACCGTCGCCGGGCAGCACTCGATCGCACCAGCCCCGAGTCGTCCCGCCCCAGTCGGCCATGTGAACGCCGACGAAGCGCTCTGCGTACCTCTCGATGTCCTCGACAACCTGGGGCGTGTTCCAGACGTGCCAGCTGTCGAACTGGATGCCGAGCGCGGGACGGTCGACGTCTCCGAGGAGCTCGACCGCCTCGGAGAGCGAAGAGATCATCGTCCAGTCCTCCCCGCCGATGCGGTTGACCGGCTCCAGGCCGACGCGCACGCCGGCGCGGGCCGCTTCCTCGCCGATCGTGCGCAGCCCTTCGACGACGGTGTCGCGATCGTCGCCCGGCCCTGTCAGGCAAACGACACCGCTCGGTTTGAACGGGGCGAGGCGGTGTACGGAGGCGCAGATCGCCTCGATTCGCTCCTCGGGCTCATCCGGCCCGGCCATCAGTGGCAGGGGCAGGATCGACGGCACCGCGGGAACCGCCGCGGCCGATCCGAGCCCACTCTCCTCGAGTTGCTCGAGCGCTTCGGCCTCGCCTCCGTCCGCGAGCTTGATCTCCCACACGCCGATCCCGTCAACGCCTGCGGCGGAGTAGGCGCGCACATCCGCCGCGAACGTCGATGTCAGGGTCGTGATCTGCGAGATCGAGAAATGCGGCGGGATGCAGGCGATTCTATGCCTGTCCGGGACGCAGAAACGCGCCGAGCCGCCCGACGATCCGCTGGGCCGCCGGCGGCTGCAAGAGAGTCTTTGCGACCAACGTCCCGGAGCCTGCGCCGAGGCCCGGCCCCGGCCAGGTGCTCGCGCCGATCTGGAAGAGGCCGTCGACGGGGGTTCGATGCCCGGGCTGGCGGGCGAAGGGACGCCAGACGAAGTTCTGGTCGAGCGCCAGCGAGCCCGAATAGGGGTCGCCTTGCTCGAGATTGATGTTCGCGGCCTGGAGATCCGCCGGCGAAAGCACGACACGACGCAGGATCGAGGACTCGAGGTTCGGAACGTGCCGCCCGATCCGCGCTTGGATCCGGTCGGCGTAGCGCTCGCGCAGAGACTCGTCCCACGTCCCGTTCCCGACGTCCAGCTCGCCTGCCGCGTCGCCTTTCACGTGCCACGGGAGCTCCTGCAGCTGGATCCAGAGGATGCCTTTCCCGGCCGGCGCGCGCGAGTCGTCGAGGGCCAGCGGCTGTCCCACGACGACCGTCGCCTCGGCCGGCAGCAAACCGCGTTCCGCCTCGTTCACCGCTCGGGAGACCCCGTCGAGCCCGGGCGTGAGATGAACGATCGCCGTTTTGTCGAGCCGTTCGTCGCCCTCCCACCGCGGCGGCTCCGACAGGGCGAAGTGAATCTGCATCTCGGAGCGGCCGAACCGGAACCGTCTGCCCGCGTCGGCCACGTCCGCCGAGACGTCCGCGGGATCCAGCAGGCGTCCGTACAGCTGCGTGGGCGTCACGTTGCAGATGACCGCACGTCCGGCTCCGACAACGTCGCCGCCGGCGAGCCGGACTGCCGTGGCACGCCCTCCCCTGACGAGAATTCTCTCTACGTCACGGCCTGTCTCGCAGACGCCGCCGTCATCTCGGATCAGCCGCACGAGCGCATCGACGAGCCGCGCACCGCCACCCCGCGGAACGGGCATGCCGCCAGCTTCGATTGCGAAGGCGATCACGCGGGTCATGAATCCCGACGCGGCGGCTTCCGGCCCGAGGCCCGTGTGGAGTACCCAGGGCGCGAGTAGCCCGTGTGCGCGCTCCGAGCGGAACGTCGTCGTCAGCCAGTCCCTGCTGCTCTGCACGACCTCGGCGCCGAACCGCGCAAGCCCGCGTCGGCCGAGACGGCGGTAGGCTTTCGCGCCGAGGCTCAGGCCGGCGGGGGACCACAACTCGGTGCCGAGCACGCCGAAGATGAGCTCCGCCTGCGTGCCGACGCTTGCGATCGCCTCTCGCCAGGCAGCCCCGTCACCCGTCGCGAGACGATCGAGCTCCGCTGCGTTTCCGTCGGTGGCGGTGGTCAGGAAGGCGCTTTCCCCGTCCGGGAACAGCGTCCCGGTCGGGTGCTCGGTGTTCAGGTACTCCAGTCCCCGCTCGGCGAGAGCCGAGCCGAGCTCAGCATGGGCCGGGCTGCCGACCCAGAGCGGATGCCACGCGCTGAACACGTCGTGGTGGAAGCCCGGCTCGGTGAGCTCGGCCGTGCGCACCGCGCCGCCCAGCTCGGCCTCGCGCTCGAGGACCGCCACGCGCCACCCCGCGCGCGCCAGGAACGCCGCGCAGACGAGCGAGTTGATGCCGCTCCCGACGAGGACGGCGTCGTAGTCAGCCACGCGTGAGCTCGCGGAACTCGTCGTCGGTGACGAGCCCACGCTTCTTCGTTCCGAGCTCCTTGACGCGCACGAGTAGCTCGCGCTGCGCATCGTCCGACAGCTCGAGCCCGAGCTCCTCGGCCTTGATGCGGATCGAGTCGATGCCGCTCTTCTTGCCGAGCACGATGCTGCGCTCGGCGGCAACGAGCTCCGACGAGTAAGGCTCGATCGCCGGAGGATCGTGGAACTGACTGGCGACCGCGCCCGACTCCCGGCGGAAAAGGTTATCGCCGACGAGCGGCTTGAACGGCTCGAGCTCGTAGCTCGACAGCTCGCGAAGTCGTTCTGAGAAAGCGCGTGCCCTGTCGAGGCGGAGGTTCGTGTCGATGCCGTAGAGCCCGCGCAGCGCCAACGCGATCTCGGGAAGGTTCGCGTTACCGGCGCGCTCCCCCATCCCGTTGACCGTTCCCTGGATCCAGCTCGCGCCCGCACGGGCCGCGGCGAGCGCGGCGGCGGTGGCGAGACCGAAGTCGTTGTGCCCATGGAAGTGGATCGGCACCTGGGCGCCTACCCACTCCTTCGTGCGCCCGACGAGGTCGGCCACCGCCTCGGGACTTGCGATTCCGATCGTGTCGACGACGACCGCCTCTTGCGCCCCGGCCTCGATCGCCGTCTTGTAGACGGTCTCGAAGTACCCCGGATCGGCGCGCGTCCCGTCGACGCCGAAGAACGCGACGGTCACACCCTGCTCGACTGCAAACGAGATCGCGTAGACGATGCGTTCGAGCATCGCCTCGCGATCGACGCCAAGTGCCGCCAGCTTCAGGTCGGAGATCGGCGATTCGATCACGCTCGCGCCGACGCCGAGCTCGACGAGCGCCTTCACGTCGGCCTCGACCGCGCGCGAGAAGCCCCACACCTCCGCGTTCAGACCGGCGTCGCGGATCAGCTCGACGGCGCGCCAGTCGTCTTTCGAGACGCGCGGGAAGCCGGCTTCGATCCGCTCGATCCCGAGCTCGTCGAGTCCGCGCGCGAGCTCCAGCTTGTCGCCGGGACTGAGCACGACGCCGACGGTCTGCTCGCCGTCGCGCAGGGTCGTGTCGTAGAAACGGACATCGGCATCGAAGCGATGCGGATCGTTGAGCTGGCCGGTCCAGAAACTCATCGGAAATCGTCTGGGTAGCTGGACAATTTTTCCGGGCCGCCGGCGGTGATGAGGAAGTTGTCTTCGATGCGCAGACCACCGCCACCGTCCCAGTACGCGCCGGGCTCGATCGCCAGCACCATGCCCTCCTCAATCGTGCCGGTGCCTGCCTGGTGAGCGTACGGCGGCTCGTGGGCACGCGCGCCGACGCCGTGTGCAATCGGATGCGACGGCTGGTCGGGGTAACCGGCCTGCGCAAGCCCGTCTCGGATAAGGACGTCGAGCTCGGCGAGGCTCGCGCCGGGGCGGCAGTGGTCGATGGCGCGTCCGTAGACGTCGAGCAGCACGTCGAGCAGCGCCTCGTAGCTGATGTCGAGCTTGCCCGGGCAGACGTTCTTCGTGTGGTCGCACCAGTACCCATCGGCGCAGACCCAGATCTCGAACAGTGTCGGCTCGTGCCTCTGCACCAACCTGTTGCCCGTTGCCGTGAAGGTGCGGATTCCCGGGCCCGACCAGACGAGCGAGAAGCCGAGCGCGAGGTCCACCTGCCCCTTCCAGCCGGTGCCCTCGCCGTGCACGAAGCCCCCCCAGAGCGCGGCCGCCTCGCTCTCCTTCATCCCCGGCCGGAGCTCCGCGGCCACGTGCTCCATCGCCGCGGCCGCGATCTCGTTGGCCAGCCGCATCCGCTGCACCTCTTGTTCGGTCTTGAGTGCGCGTGCACGCGACAGGAGCGGCGTCGCGTCGACCGCCTGCGGGAAAGCGTCGAACCAGGCCTTCGTGAAGGTCGTCGGTTCGCCCACCATCCGGTCCGACGCCTGGGTGCCCAGGGAGAACTCGAGACCGACCTTCTCGTAGGGCCGGGAGGCCGACAGAACCGCCTCGAGGGTGCGCGAGAGCGGCGGACGGGGGTCGTCAGGGTCGTACCCGGGGACGAGCACGATGCCAGTCGTCCAGGCGTTGTCTGCCGCATCCTCCGCGGACGGCTCGATCGTGATCAGCACAGGTGGGTCATCCCGGGGAAAGACCGCCGCGTCGTATCCCTTCATCCCCCAGAAGTTCGTCAGATAGAGAACGTTGTCCGGCGCTCTCACGACGAGGGCGTCGAGCCCCTCCTCGGCCATCAGCGCCCGGACGCGGTCGAGCTTGGCGTCATCGCGCGGCCAGGTCACCGGCGCGACGCGCCTGTCCGCGAAGCGGACCAGTGGAGGGGGTTTGGGGGAACCGGGAGGTTCCCCCAAGTGCAACGATTAGGCGCGGGAGATTGGACGCGACTCACCACTGGACGCGCGGAGGGGCAGGCACGCCGTGGCCTTCCTGCCAGGAGATCACCGGGTTGCGGAGGACTCCGATCTTCTCGATCTCGGCTTCGATCACGTCGCCGGGCTTGAGGTAGAGCGACGTGGCGTCCTCGCTGAAACCGGCCACACCGCTGACGGTGCCGGTCGAGACGACGTCGCCGGCCGAGTAGCCGAGCGCCGAATAGTGCGACAGGATCTCCGGGATCGTCACGGACATGTTCCCGCTGTGCGACTCCTGGCGACTCTCGCCGTTCACCCGCAGGTCCATCCGCAGATCGTGCGGGTCGCCGATCTCGTCAGGGGTGACGATCCACGGCCCGAGCGGACAGAACGTGTCGATGGCCTTGCAGAACGAGAACACGCCCGAGCGCATCTCTCGCCGCTGGATGTCGCGGGCGGTGATGTCGTTGAAGATGACATAGCCGCCGATGTAGTCCGCCGCCTTGTCCGGACCGAACCACTTGCCGGACTTTGCGATCACAACGGCGAGCTCGAGCTCGTAGTCGAGCTCCTCGGTCAGGTGCTCCGGGTAGACGATCGGCTCGTCGGGGCCCACGATCGCGTCGACATTCTGGAAGAAGACGATCCAAGGCGCGATCTCGTGCGACCAGCCGACGCGCTTGGACTCCTCCTCGTGCTCGCGGAAGTTGCCCGCCGTGTGAATGAACTTCTTCGGGACGATCGGAGCGCGAAGCTTGACGTCTTCGAGCGCATGCTCTCGCCCTGTCGGACGCGCCGAGCCGGCACCTTCGAAGTACTCGTGCATCGACGAGACGTCGAGCTCCGCGACCTTGTCGTCGCGCAGCTCGCCCACCTTCCCGTCGTCGAACGTGACGAGCTTCACACAGCCTCCGCACGGCGCTTCGCCGCCCGGAGCACGAGCATCCGGATGAGCCCGCTGAAAGGACGAACCAAGCGCCAGTAGCGCGAAAACTTCCGCCGCGACACCGGATCCGGAATGTGCACGCGCGTCTCCGTCGCCAGGCTCCCGGGCAGCGCCCGGAAGTCGATCACCGCCGTCGCCGGCGCTTCGGGCCCGCGGCCTCGGACGCGCCAGAATTGACCGCTCAGCGTCAGGATGAGCCCCTCGCCGGGCACGTCCTCGAGAACGGTCGCGCGCGGAACCATCGTCGCGAGCACCGTCTCCTCTGCCTTGCGCAACCCGAGGCCTCGCGCCAGCAGCAGACCGCGCACGACGGGAACCTCCTTGAACGTCACGTCGCGGAGAGCTCGATCGGCCCGCGCGGGATCGACGGCGATCGAGACCTGGTGCCGTGTCGCGAAATCGTACGTCGGCAGAAACGCGTCGAGGCTCTTCACGCCGTCCCGCAGATCCGCTGGGCGACGAGGGCGTAGACGTTCGCAATCTTCACGAGCCCGTCGATGTCGAGGTTCTCGCCGAGCACCGGGTCCGGGAGACCGCTTGACGTGCCGTAGTTGACGCTCTCGATTCCGTAGCGCGTCAGTGTGGACGCGTCCGAGAACCAGCGCACGGTATCGCGCTCGGGCCGTGCGCCGAAGACCTCCGCATGAGCCTCGTCGATCGCATCGATCAGGGGGTGATCTTCGGCAATCTCGGAGCCGGGAGCGGTGACGTAGATCTCCGACTCGATCTCGTGGTCGGGAAAACGTTGACGGAGGCCGCGAGCGAAGTCGCCCAGCGCGGTGCGCGCTTCGGCCATCGGCATGGTCGGGGGGACGCGGAAGTCGACGAAGAGGTCGGTCCGGTGCGGTGTCCGCGAAACGCGCCAGGCGAAACCGCCGCTGATCGCGCCGATGTTGACGATCCCTTGCTTCCCTCCGTACGACGTTCGTTCCTCCCATTCGGGAGCGAACTCCAGCACCGCCTCGAGCACGTCACGCATCCGTACGATCGAAGTCTCGTTCCGCCGGCCTTCGCTGAACGCCGTGTGGATGAACGGCCCACTGGTCGAGATCCGCATCCAGAGCGAGCCGTAGTGGCCCAGCACGATCCTCTGCTCGGTCGGCTCGCCGAGGATGCACATGTCGGTCACTGCGCCGTGCGACGTGAGGAAACGCGACCCGGAAGCATAGCCTCGGTACTCGCTGCCGACGAAGTCGGGATGCCATTGCGTCTTCTCGATCTCACCGCAAACGCACGCGATCATCACGTCGCCGCGCAGGCGTACGCCCGCGTCGCGCAGCGCACGCACGGCCTCCATGTAACAGGCCAGCGCACCCTTCATGTTCGAGATGCCGAGCCCGTACACGCGGCCGTCCTGCACGAAACCTTCCGGCTGGAAACCGCGGATGCCGGCCAGCCACGGCTCCTGCCCAGAGTAGGACGTGTCCATGTGGCCGTTGAACATGAGCGACTTCCCGCCGCCGGCGCCTTCCCAGACTCCGACGACGTTCGGGCGACCTTCTTCGACCTCCTGCCACTGCACCTGTAGCCCCATGTCGGCGAGCTCGTCGCGTACCCGCTCTCCCATCGCTTGCTCGTCGCCGGTCGGACTCGCGACGGAGACGAGATCCACCGCGAGCGCGACGAGCCGGTCGGCGTCGATCTCAACGGAAATGCGGCAGCACCTCTTTGCCGAACAGCTCGATCTGCTCGTGCCGCCGGTCGCCCCAGAGCTCGAGCATCACGTGCGTGCAACCGGCCTCGCGGTACTCCTCGATCGCAGCGATGCAGTCGGCAGGAGTGCCTGCGATCGGCCTGCACTTGTCGAGGATCTCGTCCGTCACCTTTGCCTTCGCAGCGAGCCGTCCGCCGTGCTCCATCGCTTCGGCCACGGGCTGGATTTCCTCCTGCGTCAGCCCGGCAAGGTCGAGCAACGTGTCGGCCGCACCCTTGATGTTCTGCACCTTGTTGGCGAGGTACATCCCTGCGATCTCGCGCGCCCCGTCGCGCCCCTTGTCTCGATCCGTCTCGTGGATCGACGCCACGACCGTGCAGCCGATGTCGATGTCGGCAGCGACGTTCTCGCGCGTGTAAAGGACGAAGGCGGGAGTCGTGATCGAAGGCGTCAGGCAGCCGTCCGCGATCTGGCCCGCGAGCGCCTGCATCTTCGGCGCGGTCGCAGCGACGTACACGGGTGGTACGTGCCGGGGTGTCAACGCTTCCTCCTGCAGGCCGGGAACGTCGGCGCTCCACGTGTCGCCTTCGTACGCGAACGGCTCGCCCGAAAGGACGCCGCGGACGATCGCAACGGCGTCGGCCATCGGCCCGAGGGTGCGCTTGCCGTTCAGCCGCGCGTTGTTGAGGAAGATCTTGGACGTCCCGAAGCCGAGCAGGAACCGGCCCGGCCCGGCGGCCTCCTGCACCACGCGCGCGTCCATCGCGACCTGAACAGGGTGGCGCGTGAACGGCGAGATGATCCCCCAGCCGACGGTCAGGCGCTCCGTCTCCTTCGCGACCAGGCCGGAGACGACGGTGGACGAGCGCGCCTCCATCCCGTGCTTGCGCCACCAAGGGTATGCCTCAGCGAGCCAGATCGTGTCCATCCCGGCGCGATCCATGACGCGCGCCGACTCGAGCATCTCCTCGAGCGGCTCCATGGTCAGCTGCATCACACCGATGCGGAACGGCGGCGGCATCAGGGCGATCTTCTCACGCGAACAGCTCCTTGAAGTAGAAAGCCCCGGGCCAAAGCGTCCCGTCCGGCCGCCGCGAGTAGTTCGGCATCGTCCCCATCCGTGTGTACCCGATCGCCTCGTAGAACGCGCAGGCATCCGAGTCGGCATGTGTCGTCAGCCACAACAAGGTGACGCCGTGCTCGCGGGCGGCCTCCTCGACCGCGGACATGAGGTCTTGACCGATTCCCCGGCCACGCACCTCCGTCGCAACGCCGACTCGCTGCACCTCGGCCCGATGGTCCGCGTTCGTCGCCCCGCTGAACACGACGTGGGCCATTCCGACGACCTTTCCCTCCTCCTCGCCCACGAGCAGCAGACGCTCGCGCTCGTCGAGCCCCGCGACCAGGTCGCGGTAGGACCGCTCGAGGACGCTGCGGCCCATCGAGGCGAGCGCGCCGAGGGCCATCCCGGACCGAAGAGCGTCGTCATGAACCTTCGCGAGGCCTGCGCAGATGTCGTCGGCCTCGGACGGGCGGACCCGGCGAAAGCGGAGCAGCGGGCCGGCTACGGGCCCTCGCCACTCATAGGCCGGCCTTCATCCTGCCTTCGCCTCCTGCACTTGCTTGTCGAGTGCCGCGAGCACGTGGGACACCTGCTGGTTGACGATCGGCTGCAGCACCCGCTGACCCATCGACGCGACCGGGCCGAGCAGATGCACCTCGGCCTCCCACTTCATGTTCGTGCCGCCGTCGGCCTCGGTGAGATTGAACGAGGTGTCCATGTTCAGCACCGCGCCCACGCCGTTCCCCTTGGCGTGCAGCTTGGCGAAGTCCGGCTCGCGCTCCTCCACCTTTTCGAAGTCGATCGACATGCGCAGACCGCCGAGGCCGAGCGGGATCTTCACGTGCGCGCGCCAATGCCTCTCGTCCTGGATGTCGAAGGACTCGACGCCCGGCATCGTCTTCGCCATCTGCGCCGGGTCATTCAAGACCTGCCAGACCGTGTCCGGCGGCGCCTCGAACTGCTTTTCCCCGGCGACCTTCATCGACTTTCCACACTGACGAGCTTCCGCGTCTCGTCCGGCTTCTGCAGCAACTCCCACACGCCCTCGTAGGGATTGCAGCTTCGCCAGACGATCGGGCCTTCGCCGCGGCGGCCGACGGCGTTCTGAAGCGCCGCGCAGACCGCGTGGATCCCGGCGCCGCCCCCCTCCCCCATGCCCTTCGCGCCGAGCGGCGTGAACGGCGACTCCGACTCGATGAAGCCGGTCTTCATCGGCGGCATGTCGAGCGCATGCGGCACGTGGTAGTCGTAGAAGTTGGGAGTGAGCAGGTTCCCTTCCTCGTCGTAGGTGAAGATCTCGTGTGTCGCTGCACCGAGTGCCTGGGCCGTGGCGCCGTGCACCTGCCCCTCGACGATTTGCGGATGAATGCGGTTGCCGCAGTCGTCGACCGCCGCGTAGTCAACGATCTCGTACACGCCTGTCTCCGGATCGATCTCGACCGCGCACGCGTGGATCTGCGTCGCATAGGTCAAGGTCAGATTGCCGAACTTCCGCTCGAGGTCCGGCTTCTCGAACGCCGGCCTGTAGACATGCCGCACGTTCAGCGTGATGTCGAGCTCGGGCGGCAGCCCGGCGTTGTTTGCATTGAGGATCGCGCCGAGCGCCATGAAGGGCAGCGCCGCTTCCGGATTGCCCTTGATCCGCGCCAGGCTCTCGACGAGCTCGATGTCGTCCGGGGAAGCGCCGAAGACGGCGGCCGCAAGCTGCTTCATCTCCCCTGCGAGCTTGTCGGCGGCGCCTTTGACGGCGCCAAGGCCCGTGACGGCGAACTGCGACGCGTACGTCCCCGAGAATCCGGCGGTCGAGTTCCAGTACGTGTCGTGGCCCGCGCGGACGTTCACGTCGTCGGGCGTACAGCCCAGGATCTCGGCCACGACCTGCGAGGCCGTCGTCTCGTGCCCCTGGCCCTGCGGCACCGTCCCGAGCGTCACCACGACCTCGCCGAAGATGTCGAGCTTCACGGTTGCGACTTCGTTGTTGCCGGAGAACTGGAGCTCCGGGTTGAGGATCATCGACTGCCCGAAGTTGTTCGTCCCGGAGTCGAGCGTCGATCCGATGCCGATCCCAAAGAGCTTGCCGCGTGACTCCGCGTCGCGCCGCTTCTCCTCGAGCGAGTCGTAGCCGATCAGATCGAGCGCGATGTCCAGGCAGCGGGCGTAGTCGCCGGAGTCGTAGATGCAGCCGTTCGGCGTCTCATACGGAAACTCTTCGTGCTTGACGTAGTTCTTCTTGCGCACCTCGATCGGGTCCATGCCCAGCTCGCTCGCAACGATGTCGACGATCCGCTCGGTCAGCCAGAGATGCTGCATGCGTGAATAACCGCGGTTGGGCGCCACGGGCGACTTGTTCGTGCAGACCTGCGTGAAATCCACGCGTACGTTCCGCCAGCGGTAGCAACCCGGTGTTACCTGCGCCCAGATGATGCAGCCGAGTGGCTCGTAGCGTGGGAACGCCCCACAGTCGTCGATCGCGCGGACCGAGAAGCCGAGCATCGTCCCGTCTGCCTTCACCGGAACGGTGACGTCGAGGAACGTGCGCTCGTTTCCGTGCGTGTTCGCCGTGTGCTGGTCCGTGCGCCACTCCGTCCACTGCACAGGCCGGTTGAGCTTCCGCGCGAGCAGACAGCACGCCGTGTATTGCGGGTGGAGCGTGATCTTGTTGCCGAAGCCGCCGCCGATGTCCTGGCTGACGAAGCGCAGCTTGTCGATCCCGACTCGGAGCGCCGGCGCCATCCAGATCGCCCCCACTCCGGGCATCTGATGGTTCCCGTGGATCGTCCACTGGCCGGTTCCGCGGTTGAACTCGACGAGGCAGCCGGAGCACTCGAGCGGCGTCGACGAGAAGCGGTCGAAATGCAGCCGCTCGATCCTGACCACGTGGTCGGCGTCTGCCAGCGCGGCATCGAAGTCACCCCAGTCGAACACGCCCGACCAGACGGTGTTCGACCCGGCTTCCTCGTGCAGCACCACTTCGTCTTTGAGGGATTCCTCGCCGTCGAGGACGTGTGGCAGCGGGTCGTACTCGACCTCGACGAGCTCGGCGGCGTCGCGCGCGAGCTCACGCGTACGTGCCACCACGGCCGCGACGGGATCGCCGACATGGCGCACACGCCCGACCGCGAGCGCATAGTCCTTGATGTTCGCTCCGGGCGGCGTGGAGAGCTCGAAGAAGGGGTCCGTGAGAATCGCGACTTCGTCACCGGTGAGCGTTCCGTAGACGCCGTCCAGCTCGAGCGCCTTCGAGACGTCGACGGACTTGATCCGTGCGTGCGCGTACGGCGACCGCACGAACTGGACGTAGCCCATCTCGTGCCGCTTGACGTCGTCGAAGAACACGCCCTCGCCTTGGACGAGGCGCTTGTCCTCCTTCCGCGGGACGTTTTGTCCGATGAAGCCCGGCTTGAGCTCGCCTGACTCGACGACGAGTGGCCGCTCGGGAGTGACGGTCGTCTCGGTCATTGCGCCGCCGCCCTGATCGCCTCGACGATGTTCACGTAGCCCGTGCAGCGGCAGATGTTCCCCTGGATGCCCTTGCGGATCTCGTCCTCGCTGGGGCTCTTGTTCTCGCGCAGGAGCGCTGTCGCGCTCATCAGCATGCCGGGCGTGCAGTAGCCGCACTGGAGCGCGTGATGGTCTGAGAACGCCTGCTGGAGGCCGTTCAGCTCGCCGTCTGCGGCAAGCCCCTCGACGGTCTCGATCTTGGCACCATCCGCCTGGACGGCGAGCATCATGCAGCTCTTGACCAGGGTGCCGTCGACGAGCACGGAGCAGGCCCCGCAGTTTCCCGTGTCGCAGCCGATGTGACTGCCGGTCAGGTCGAGGTCGTCGCGGATGAAGTGGATCAACAATCGCCGGGCGTCGAGCTCGCGCTCGTAGCGTTCGCCGTTGACGTCGACGGTGATCGTCTTGCGGGAGACGGGGTCCAAGCTATCTCCTTTCAGCGGCCTGCGCGACCGCACGGAGGGCGAGGACCTCGGCGAGGTGGCGGCGATACTCGGCCGAGGCATGCACGTCCCACGGCGGGTCGAGGTTCGCATCGTGCACTGCCTTGCGCACGGCGGCGTCCTCCGTCGAGTCAGGCGTCAGGAGGACGGGCACGGCATCGACGCAGCCGATGGCGAGTCGTGCAGTCCGGTTGGTGAGCGACGCTGCGACGTTGACGATGCAGGTTCCATCCTTGCCGATCGGAACGGAGGCGAAGCCGTCGCTCTTACCGGGCGGCACCGAGATCTTCGTCAACAGCTCCCCGGGCCCAGCCGCAGTCATGTAGACGCCGAGGAAGAACTCGTCCGCGGGCACCGAACGCTCGCCTGCCTGTCCGACGATGGTCATCGTCGCGCCGATCGCGACGAGCAGCGGCGGCAGATGGTTCGTCGGGTCGTTCGAGCAGACGTTGCCGCCGATCGTGCCGCGGTTGCGGACCTGGACGTCGGCGATCTGGTTGCAGACCTCGCCGAGGATCGGCCGAGCGCGAGCCTCCGCGGAGTCGATGATGTCTGTGTACGTCGTCATGGCGCCGAGCTCGAGCGTCCCGTCGGAGCCGAGCTCGATTCCACGCAGTTCGGCGATGTCGGCGAGATCGACGAGGACATCGGGCGAGGCCGCGCGTGCCTTCATGACGTTGATCAGTGTCTGGCCGCCGGCGAGGGCGCGAGCACCGTCGTTCGCGCCGAGAAGGCGCAGGGCTTCCTGAACGCGCGCGGGACGAGCGTACTCGACCTCCCTCAGCAGCATGCGCTATTCAGTTCAGAAACCCCTGCTCAGGTCAAGAATCAACCAACGAAACCATGCAGCGATCGTCACACAAGCCAGTGGCCGAAGCGCCGCCGCAAAGCTCGTCGGAAGCGAAAGGCGAGGGTCCCCCTCGCCGTCGTTGGGACCCAGAACTCCGCTGGAAAACAAGCGCGAAGCGCGTTTTCCTGCGGCGAAGAAGCGCGTTTCCTGCGGCGAAGCTCCCCAGGTTGGACTCGAACCAACAACCCTCCGGTTAACAGCCGGATGCTCTGCCAATTGAGCTACTGGGGAAAGCAGCGCGCGCTAGTTTAGCCGTTGAAGTCGCGCCTCGACCTGGCTCAGGTAGGCGGGATCACGCGCCTGCGCCCGGCTTCTCAGGGTGGCGTCGAGACCCGCGCGAATCTCCCCCACGAGTGCATCCAACGGGAGATCCTCCTCGCCGTTGTCGACGACGAAGAGCTTGCGCGGCTCCGGGTCTGCGCCCCACGCCGCGTGGAACGCGACGAGGTTTCGCCACGCGTACGCGGGCCACACAGGCAGGACGCAGACATGGAGCGAGGCGGGCTCGAGTGCGCGGGCGACATCCGTGGCCACCTCTCGGCTGGCGAAGAGCGGCTGCGCGTCACCGGCCGGGACGATGTCGAGCTCGCCGTTGTCGTCGAGCTCGCCGACGGCGAACAGCGGGCGTCCTGCTGTCGGTGTCCCGAGCGCAAGTGCATGTTCGAGTTCATCCCGTTGGGAATCCGCGGGCCTGCGGCCCGTCAAGAGTCGGTGCGCATGCTGTCGCGTGACGCCGAGCTGTCCGGCGAGATCCGTGACCGACAGCCCTTTGCGCCGCAGGAGTGCTTGCCAGACTTCGGCTTCATCGCGCATGGCGACGATCGTAACCCGAAGCAGCAAGGGGTTACGAGCGTCAGGTCAGCGCGAGAATGCCTGTGCGGACGCGAGTTCCTCGATCGTGGCGAGGATCTTGGCGAGTGAGGCTTGCAACTCCATGGTCCGGGCCGGATCCGCCTCGCTGAGCTCACGCTTGATCTGGCGTTCCCGCAGGCGGAGCAAAAGTTGCTCGGCCGTCCGTTCGTCGATTCCTTCCGACGTCGCACGAGCGTCAAGCTCCGCGACGAGTCCCACGAGCTCTTCGTCCTTCTCGGCACCGGAGACCAGCTGCTCACGGAGGCGGCGATGCTGCTCGCCGTCGAAGTGCTCCGGCCCGAGCTCGGCGAGGACCGGCACGAGGGCGGGATGGGCGGCGACCCCGGCGAGCGCGTTTTGCTCGAGGCGCTCGCCGGCGTCCAGCAACCTCGCGGAGACGCTTCCCGTTCTGGCGGCGGAACCTCGCGGCGCAAGCCCGGCCTGTGTCTCTTTCGGCAGGTCGAGCTTGTCCGCCGCGTAACGGATTGCATCCTGCCGTTCGGGTGAGTCCTCGGAGCGCGAAAGCACCTCTCGTACCCGGACGAACGCCTCCTGCCGATCGGCGGCTCGCTCGATCTCGAGCCGAACGCGATAGCCGAGATAGCTCTCTGCCCGCGCGAGCAGCTGCTCGAATCCTTCCGCAAGATCGGCCGGATCGAATCCCGCCGGCAGAGCGACCACGCGGACGTCGAGACGCTGTGCAAACGCGAGCTCCATCCCCCGCAAGGTCGCCGCCTCTCCGGCGGCATCGCCGTCGAAACAGAGCCACACGCGGGTCGTAAGTCGTCCGAGCTCCTTCAGCTGCCGTTCGGTGAGCGCGGTCCCCATCGACGCCACCACCGGCTCGATGCCCGCCTGACTGAGCGCAAGCACATCCGTGTTCCCCTCGACCACCACTGCGCGCTCCTGCTTCGCGATCGCGGCGCGCGCGCGGTCGAGCCCGTAGAGCAGATCTCCCTTGCGAAAGAGCTCGCCCTCTGGCGAGTTGACGTACTTCGCCTTCAGCGGATCGTCCTCCCGGAGTTTGCGCGCCTGGAAGCCGAGCACCCGGCCTCGGGCATCCGCGAGCGGGAAAAGCAGCCGCCCGAAGAAATAGTCGTTGCCGCGCCTGTTTATCAATCCAGCCGCAACCAGCTCCTCGCGCGTGAATCCTCGTTCGAGCGCCTTCCGTGTCAGTGTTGTTCCGCCGAGCGCAAGCCCGAGCCGGTACTCACGGCAGACCTCCTCGCCGAGACCGCGACCTGCGAGATAGTCACGAGCAAGCGAGCCTGCCTGCGAGTCCCAGAGGTAACGCTCGTAGAAGGACGCGGCCGCATCGAGCAGTTCGAGCAGACGCTCCCGCCGGCGGCGGCGCGCATCCTGCTGCGGGGACGTCTCCTCGTACTCGATCTGGACGTTGAAGCGGTCCGCGAGCCATTCGATCGCTCCGGCGAAATCGAGCTGCTCGGTCTCCCTCACGAAGGTGATCAGATCGCCCTTCGCGCCGCAGCCGAAGCAGTAGTAGAACTTGTCCACCGCGTTGACCGAGAAGCTCGGCGTGCGTTCCTCATGGAAAGGGCACCGGCCCATGTACCGTGCGCCGGCCTTGCGGAGCTGAGTGCGCTCGGACACGACGGCGACCATGTCCGCGGCGGCTTTGACTTCTTCTACCGATGTGTCCTTGATTCGGGCCACGGTGACTAGCTCAGCTCGGCAACGTAGCTGAGGGCGAATCTGTCGGTCATGCCGGCGATGAACTCGACGATCTGCTCCGGCTCGTCCCCGCGCTCGGCGAGGTGCTCGAAGATCCGGCGCACGGTTGCCCGGGCGCGTTCCTGTTCTTGCCTCGTGTGGGGGCCGAGGTAGACCCGCTCGAACATGAACGCCCGGAGGGCGAGCATGGCACCACCGATCTCCTCGCTCTGGACGATGTCGCCGGCACGCTGGGAGCTTTCGACCAGGTCGTGGACCAGCGTGTCGATTCGGCGTGAGCCCCGGTCGCCGAGGAGCGCGACCTCCTCCTGCGGTAATTCCGCCGGATCGAGGATCCCGAAGCGGACGGCGTCGTCGATGTCATGGTTGATGTAGGCGACGCGGTCGACGATCCGCACGATCTTGCCCTCGTGCGTCGCCGGCTCCTGCGAACCCGTGTGCGTGAGAATCCCGTCACGTACTTCCTCTGTCAGGTTCAGCGACTCGGCGATTCGCAGCGACTGCTCGTTGTGACGGAAGCTTTGACCGAACCGCTCTTGCAGTGCCGCATCGAGCGCCTCCTCACCGGCGTGACCGAACGGTGTATGCCCCATGTCATGGCCGAGCCCAGTCGCCTCGACGAGATCCTCGTTCAGCCGCAAAGCACGCGCCACGCCGCGCGCGATACCCGTCGTCTCGAGGGTGTGAGTCATTCGCGTGCGGTAGTGATCGCCTGCAGGATCGATGAAAACCTGTGTTTTGCCCTTCAGCCGGCGAAACGGCTTCGAGTGCAGGATCCGGTCGCGATCGCGTTGGAACGGCGTGCGCAGGCGGCAGTCATCCTCCGATCGAAGGCGCCCGCGTGTCTCGTAGGAGCGGACGGCCAGGGGCGATAGCCATCGTTCTTCTTGCGCGCGCACCTCGCCCTCGAAGGCATCCGCGACTCTTCCCGCCAGTTCGGGCATCAGTGGCCCTGCCAGTGACATTGCCGGATGCCTGGGTCGCGAGCACCAAGCCAGAGGCCGCACTCGCTCGAAGCCAAGGCTAGAAGCCTTCGTAAGAGCGAGGGTGGACTATGGCGCCGCGTGAGCGCGGGCCAGGCGCCGGCGAATGTTGCTGGGAGGGCCACTACTTCAGGCTAGATGATGATCGGGACGGTTCCGCCGTCTGCGCTCCAGGCGGAACCGGTCACGTAGGACGCACGTTCCGAGCAGAGGAAAACGATGACGGAGGCGATTTCGTCGGGCTCGGCGAGTCGGCCCAACGGCCGCCCTGCTCCAACGGCGTCCAACACTTCTAGACGCGTCTTAACAGAAGCCGCTGCCTGCTGGTCTGCCAGACCCCCTTCGCCAAGCCATGCCGGAGTCGCCGTCGGGCCGGGCGCGACAGCGTTGCAGCGGATGCCGTGCTTCGCATAGAGATCGGCTACCAGACGGGACAGCGAGAGCACCGCCGCCTTCGTGACGGAGTAATTCGGCATACCCGTCGACGGGCGCTTTCCCGCAGTCGACGAGACGTTGACGATCGTGCCGGCGCGCGCCTCCTTCATTCCTGGGAGCACGGCGCGAATACACCAGACGTAGCTCATGACGTTCAGCTGCCACATCGAGTTCCATTGGTCGTCGGTCAGCTCCTCGAAGGCGACCTGATAGGCGTCGCCGACGTTGTTGACGAGGCACTCGACCGGCCCGATGGCCGCAGCCGTCTCGGCGACGAGCCGGTCAGCGGCGCCGGGCTCCGAAAGGTCGCACGGAACTGCAAGCGCAGCACCGACTTCGATACGCGCCTGCTCGGCACGATCGGCGTCCCGTCCGTTGACGACCACGCGTGCCCCTTCGGCGACGAGCCGCCGCGCGGTCTCGAGCCCGATGCCCGCAGTCGAGCCCGTAACGAGACAAATCCGATCCTCGAGGCCAAGATCCATCGGCTGGGTAGCCTAGTTTTTGCATGACGACACTGCTTCTAGTTCGCCACGGCGAGACGGATTGGAACCGCGACGGCCGCTGGCAGGGCGGCTCGGATACGCGGCTGAACGACCTCGGCCGCGAGCAGGCCCGGGCACTCGCCGATGAGCTCGACGGCAACATCGACGTGGTCTACTCGAGCGACTTGGCGCGGGCACGCGAGACGGCGGACATCGTCGCGGCCAAGTTGCAGCTCGAGGTGCGCGTCGATCCGAGGCTGCGCGAGCGGAGCTTCGGATCGTGGGAAGGACTGACAACCCTCGAGATCGAGGAGCGCTTCGCCGATTCGCACAGGCGCTGGCAGGCGGGCGAGGGTGCGGGCGCAGACGACGCCGAGGCTTTCGAGGATTTCTCGGCCCGGGTAAACGACTTCCTCGCCGATGTGCTCCGCCTCCACCCAGGCGAGAACGTCCTGGTGATCTCCCACGGCGGCTCGATCCGGGTCATCCACGCCCTCGCGGCCGGCGTCGACTACGTCCGGGATCACAGGCTTATTCCAGGCGTGCCGAATTGCGCGGTGGCCAGATACGTCGCTCGGGACGGGAAACTCGCCCCGCTAGACTGAGGCCCCCGGTGGAGGACTACACGAACAAATACAAGGGCGAGCAAGTTGAGGTCGCCCTTTTCGGCGGCGAGTATCAGGAAGGCGTCCTCACCGCCTATTGCTACGTGGAGGACGTCGCCCACATAGAGCTGAACGGGCACATTCTCGTTCCGTTGCAGAACATCGCCTCGCTGCACTGTTCGAGCCGTTGCGATGCTCCCGACGACGACTGGCCTCCACGGGGGCTCGAGCAGGAAGACGGTAACTAAGGCGCCGCAGTGGGCGGGCGCCTTGTCGTCATTCGGAACGTTCTCAAGGCATGGGCCTTGCTGCTCGGCGCCTGCGCGATCCTCGGCCTGGTCGGCTGGGCGCTGGGCGGTTACCGTCTGCTCTCGATCTTTGTCTTCTGCGGCGTGCTGCTCGCCGGTGCCCTGTATTGGTACGCGGACCGTGTCGCGCTCGGACTCGTCCGCGCACGGGAGCTCCCGGTCGGAGGAGCGCCCGGGCTCCATTCGACCGTCGAGCGGCTTGCCGCGCGCGCTGGCGTCGCGAAGCCGAAGCTGTACCTGATCGACGACGGGTTGCCGCGCGCGCTCGCCACCGGTCGCGGGCCGCGTGGCTCGACACTCGCAGTCAGCGCTGGACTTCTGTCTGCGGCATCCCCGGCGGAGCTCGAGGCGGTACTCGCGCACGAGCTCGCGCACGTCCGCAATCGCGACGTCGTTGTTCAGACGTCTGTCGTAGTACTGGCCGCGACGCTGCTCGAGCTGAGCAGGGTCGGAGGCTGGTTCCAGCGCGTGCTCCTCTGGTTCCTCGGACCCCTCGCCTCGGCCTTCGTCCACCTTCTTCTCTCGCCGAAGCGTGAGTTCCTTGCGGATCGCGCCTCGGCAGCGATCTGCGACTCACCCCATCCGATGGCCGACGCTCTCGTTCGGCTTGATCAGGCCGCCGAACTCGTGTCATTCAGCGGCAGTCCGGCCACCGAGCCCCTCTACACGATCAACCCGTTTCTCGAGGTCGGTCTCGCTGCGCTGTTCGTGACGCATCCGCCGGTCGGCGAACGGGTGCGCCGACTCCGTGAGCTCGATCCTGACTGGCGTGAGAAGCTCCGCGCCGCATGACGGTCGCTCGCCTTCGGCTCGCTCCCCTCCCGGTTTCGCATTACGCCCCATCCGCCGCTCGTGGGCCAGAGGTCGGCCCGTGAGCCTCGCGATCAAGCAGTCCGAATACGAGGAGCGGCTGGCAGGGCTCGCCGAGCACCTGCTCGAGCGCAAGCTCACCGGCGCGGTGCTGTTCGATCCGTACTACGTCCTTTACTACGCCGGCTTCGCCTTCGCCCCCACCGAGCGACCGATCGCGTTCGTCCTGACCGACGAAGGCAAGGGCGGGATGCTCGTTCCGCGGCTCGAGCGCGAGCACGCCCAGGCGAACGCCAGCGTCGACCATGTGGCGGACTACCCGGAGTACCCGTCGGAAACCCATCCGATGGAATCGCTCCACAGCCTGCTGGCCGAGATGGGAGTTGCGGGCTCGTTCGGCGCCGACCAGGACGGGTATCCCTGGGTGCTCGGCTACCGCGGGCCTTCGCTGACGGAGCTCACCGGCACGACGCCGGAAAGGATCACCGCCTTTGTCGAGGATCAGATGTCGATCAAGAGCCGAGCGGAGATCGAGTTGATTCGCGAGAGCGCGAAGTGGGGAAATCTCGCCCACGTTCTGCTCCAGCGCTACACGCGGCCGGGGTTGACCGAAAGTCAGGTGTCCTGGCGCGCCGGCGCGGAAGCCACGCTCGCGATGCTCGACGCCATCGGCCCGATCTACCGGGGGCAGAGTCTGCTCTTCGAAGGGGCGAGCGCCGGCTACCGCGGACAGATCGGACGCAACGCGGCGATCCCCCACTCGCTTGCGAACAACATCGTGTTTCAGGAAGGCGACGTGCTCGTGACCGGAGCGAGCGCGCCGGTGTGGGGCTACCTCTCGGAGCTCGAGCGGACGATGGTGATCGGCCCACCTTCACCGGAACAGCGCGAGTTGTTCGACCACATGGTCGCGCTGCAGGACACCGCGTTCGCGGCGATCAAGCCCGGCGCGCGGTGCTCCGACGTCGACCGAGCGGTGCGCGCGTATTACGACAAGCATGATCTCTGGGAGTACTGGAAGCACCACGTCGGCCACTGCATCGGGCTGCGTTACCACGAGGGCCCGTTCCTCGACCTCGGCGACGACACGGAGATCAAGCCCGGGATGGTGTTCACGGTCGAGCCGGGCCTCTACGCGGCGGGCCTCGGAGGCTTTCGGCACTCGGACACCGTGGCCGTGACGGACGACGGCATCGAGTTCCTCACGTATTACCCGCGCGACCTCGTGAGCTTGACCCTGCCGGTCTAAATGTAGGACCCGAGCAGGAACTACATCTAAACGAGCTCGCCCGGAAGCAGCGAGAACATCACCGAGTCGCGGCGGCGCCCATCCGGATGGGCGAGATGGGAGCGCAGCACACCTTCGCGCTGGAACCCGACTTTCTCTGCGACACGTTGCGAGGCGCGGTTGTCGGGGTCGGTAATCAACTCGAGCCGCTCCAGCTTGAGCTCCTCGAGTGAGTGCTTGCAGAGGAGCCGCAGTGCTCGAGTAGTCAAACCGCGCCCGCGAGACTCGGGAGCGCACCAGTAGCCGATGTGACCGCTGCGCGACTCGTTGACCTTCATTCCGATCGAACCGACGACACGTCGACTGGCAGTGATGGCGAAAGAGTGACTCCCGATGCCGGCGACCTCTCCAAGCACGAAAGCACGCGCGTCGGCCTCCGTGTACGGGCGCGGAATCACGGGTATCCAATGCTGAATCTCCGGGTCGTTGCACGCCGCGACAATTGCGGGAACGTCGTCGAGGGTCCATGGCCGCAGCTCGATCGCGTCGTCGCTGAGCTCCATGTTTCTAAGCCTAGAACGACGAAAGGCCACAGTAGCGGCCTTTCGAAAGAAAGATTATCGGCGGCTGCCTACTCTCCCGGGAGGTTGCCCTCCGAGTACCATCGGCGCAAGCAGGCTTAACTTCTCTGTTCGGAATGGGAAGAGGTGTTTCCCTGCCGCTATGACCGCCGAAGTTGTCAGGGCACGACGCGTTTCCGCGCACCCTCAAAACTCCATAGCTCCACACTCGGTGTTCAAAAATCAAGACCTCGAGCAATTAGTACGGGTCCGCTGAACGTGTTGCCACGCTTGCACGTCCCGCCTATCAACGTGGTGGTCTCCCACGGCTCTTACTCCCTCTGGGGGATGGGAAGCCTCATCTCGAGGTGGGCTTCCC
Source organism: Actinomycetota bacterium (assembly GCA_005883355.1). Taxonomy (GTDB): domain Bacteria; phylum Actinomycetota; class Thermoleophilia; order Gaiellales; family Gaiellaceae; genus 3-1-20CM-4-69-9. The sequence goes on from VAXG01000001.1 coordinate 27,191, forward strand.
GCTTAGATGCTTTCAGCGGTTATCCCATCCAGACGTGGCTAATCAGCAGCGCCGTTGGCACGACGACTGATACACCAGAGGTCTGTTCGCTCCGGTCCTCTCGTACTAGGAGCGACTCCTCTCAAGCTTCCAGCGCCCATGGTGGATAGGGACCGAACTGTCTCACGACGTTCTGAACCCAGCTCGCGTACCGCTTTAACGGGCGAACAGCCCGACCCTTGGGACCTGCTCCAGCCCCAGGATGCGACGAGCCGACATCGCGCTTTATTCCGCCGTTACCGGCGGCGCAGACTATATCTCCACCCTGCCTGACCAAAGGCGAGGGGTCGGCGTATTGTGGCGTCCATAGATTTGCTCCTGTGGAGCAAGAACACCACCTCGGCCTTGCGGCCTCAGTCGTTACGGGGTCACTTGCGGAGTGCTTGTTCGAAACTGGTCAACACTTCCGACAGACTTCCCACGGTATTACCCAACTTGTGTACAGGCGTGGGCTCCACCGTTATTAGCCGATTCATGACCGGCATCTCTGCCGGCCCACCCCAGATGTTGTTGAGGTGCCAAACCCTTCCGTCGATGTGGACTCTTGGGAAGGATAAGCCTGTTATCCCCGGCGTACCTTTTATCCGTTGAGCGACGGCAATTCCACGCTTTACCGCCGGATCACTATGGCCTGCTTTCGCACCTGCTCGACTTGTCAGTCTCGCAGTCAAGCTCCCTTATGCCATTACGCTCTACGCACGATTTCCAACCGTGCTGAGGGAACCTTTGCGCGCCTCCGTTACAGTTTAGGAGGCGACCGCCCCAGTCAAACTACCCACCTGACGCTGTTCCAAGGCCGGATAACGGTCCCTGGTTAGAAGCCCAGAATTCGAAGGGTGGTATCCCAAGGGTGGCTCCACGGGGACTGGCGTCCCCGCTTCACAGCCTCCCACCTATCCTGGACAACGAATCCCAGACTCCAACGTCAAGCTGTAGTAAAGGTGCACGGGGTCTTTCCGTCCAACCACGGGTACTCGGCATCTTCACCGAGACTACAATTTCACCGGATCCCTCGTTGAGACAGCGCCCAAGTCGTTACGCCATTCGTGCAGGTCGGAACTTACCCGACAAGGAATTTCGCTAGAGGTCTTACCTAACGTCAATTAGGCGGACGCCAACTTCCTTTGGATTGGCATCCCTGCATGTCGCCATGCAGACGGGACCATCTCATCATCCGGTGTCCCGGATGTCTGGCGTATGGCCTCTGAGGATTCTGATCAGATCGTGTCTGGGTTTCTTCCGGTTCATCGTTTGCGCGATCTCCGCGATCTCGATGAGACCTTCGGCCGACTTGTGACGGCCTGAGGAGATCAGCCCGACGCAGCGCGCGAACTTCTGAAAGTTCTGCTGCTTCGGGCTCCGCATCGGATACTTGCTGAAGAACGGAATAACTGTCTCCAGTAGATCCTCGCGGCGACGTACGACGTAGCGATACATGTGCTCCCGGTGGTTGTCATACCGCCTGTTGGGAATCACATCACCTACGCCGAAGAACTCACGAAGATCTTCGAGGCACGCAATGCCAGAAGCGCCTTGCGTGACCGCGAATTCGTGAGACACCTGGAAACCGGTTTTGTAGCCCTTTCGGCCCGGGCGGTTTGGTTGCCGCACGAAACCGATTGAGAAGCACCCTTCTCCGTCTACGAAACCGATCACCCAACCACGGAACTCGATCAGCCTTTCCTGCTGATTTTCCGCACCCGACACTTTGTCACTGTAGATGTCCGCTCGGACAACACGAGTAGTGCGGGATACAACCGGGTTTTCCAGCATATAGCCAGATGCACACCACGCCGTTACCGACGCGGGGGGCAACGTAATTGGCCTTCAAGGACTACTGTCCTTTTAAGCCATGTCACCTTAGGACGGTTATAGTTACCGCCGCCGTTTACCGGGGCTTGGATTCAAGGCTTCGCCCGAAGGCTAACCTCTCCTCGTGACCTTCCGGCACCGGGCAGGCGTCAGCCCCTATACGTCGTCTTTCGACTTCGCAGAGACCTGTGTTTTTGGTAAACAG
>VAXG01000100.1 GCA_005883355.1 Actinomycetota bacterium
CGGATGCTGAGTGACTTCCTTTTGCGCTTTGGAGACGGACACGCCGGAGCTGCCGCTCGTCCCGAATGCGTTGCGGATGAGCTGGCCGAGGTCGAGGCCGCCCGAGCCCACGCCGAGGAAAACGAACCCGCCTCCGAAGACGAGAATCAGGAACACGAACGCCCACTTCGCCTGGTTGCGCAGGCGGGGGAAGAACATCGTGTTCTCGGCTACGCGCTGCGAGCCGCCACCGGCCTTGCGGCCGGCTGGGCGAGCATGGCGAGCCTCGCGCTGTGCGCGGCGGCGGTCAGCTCTTGCCAATCCATTCCTCCCTTCTCATAGCGCGCCTCCCCATCCACGTACGTCGCAACCACGCGGTCGGGCGACCCGCCGAACACGACTGCAGCGGCGGGATCCTCGAAGGGTAGATACGCCGAGCCCTCGAGCGACACCACCGTGACGTCTGCCCGCTTCCCCGCGACGAGCGATCCGACCTCGCGGTCGAGGCCGAGCGCTCGCGCGGAGCCGAGCGTGCCGAGCTCGAGGGCCTCGCCCGCGGAGAGGACATCCGGACGAGCCGCTCGGGAGCGCGCCGACAGGACAACGGTTCGCAACTCCTCGAAGAAATCGAAAGACGGTGCCGAAGCGGGGCTGTCCGTGCCGACGCCGACCCGGGCGCCGGCGGCGCGGAGCTCCGCGAGCGGCGCCACGCCACAGCCGAGCGCGCCGTTCGAACGAGGACAGTGGGCAACGCCGGTCGCCGTCGAAGCGAGGAGGCCGATCTCGTCCTCGTCGAGCACGACGCAATGGGCGGCGACGACGTTCGGCCCCAGGAGGTCGTGCTGCGCGAGCAGATGCGTCCCGGTCTTCCCGGGCGAGGCGACGAGGAGATCCTTGTAATCGCCCCAGGCGCCTTCTCCGGTGAGCAGGTACGCCACCTCGGCAGGGCTCTCGGAGATGTGTGTCGCAATCGGCAGGCCGAGCTCGGCGCAGGCCTCGTAGAGCTCGATCGAGACCGAGTAGGGAGCGTGTGGCGAAACGCCCGGCCGCACGCGCTCGGAGAATGCGTCGGCTACCCGATCGCGGATTCCGGCGAAATGCTCGAGCGCGCGCGTCGGATCGGCGCCGAAGACCTCGAGATAGACGGTGGCGCGGAGGCCGAGCTCGGCACAGGCGACGGCAGCTGCACCGCTGTAGCTGCAGTCGCCGACGGTCGTGATGCCGGAGGCGAGACATTGTGCGGCTCCGAACTTCGCGACGTCGACGTGCCCAGCCCAGTCGATCCGCGCCTTGCGTTGGATGTGCAGGGTGATCCATTCCGCGAAGTCACCGAGCCCGTCGCCGAAGCCCCCGTACACCGCGTACTCGAGATGCGAGTGCGCGTTCACGAACCCGGGCACGATGACGGCGTCGTCGTAGCGCGTTCCTTCGCCGAGCCCTTCCGCCGTTCCGACTGCTGCGATGCGGTCGTCCTCGATCACGACGGCGCCGGCCTCGATCGGCGGGCCCTCGACGGGAAGAACCCAATCGGCGGAGAGAACGCGCCTCATGGATCGGTCACGCTGCTGACCGGTTCGGGGCGCGGCGCCCGTCGTTCCATCAGCACCGCGAGCCAGATCGATCCCTCGTACAACACGATCAGCGGCACCGCTTCCAGCGTCGTCGTCACAGGATCGATACCGGGGAGCAGCACGGCGATGACGGCGACGATGAAGTAGCCAAGGCGCCGGTTGCTCCGCAACGTCTTCGTCGAGAGGACGTCGAGCCGGACGAGCGCGAGCAGGAAGATCGGGAGCTCGAACACGAGACCGACGGCGAAGAGGACGGTCAACACGAACGAGTAGTAGTCCTTGGCGCGGATCTGAATGTTGAACTGGTGCTGATCGAAGTTGGTCAGGAACTGGATCGCCTTCGGCAGCACGATCCAGTAACCGAACGCCACGCCCGCGACCAGAAGCGCAGTCGCGAAGAGCACGAAGACCAGGACCATTCTCTCGGCGTGCTGCTCGACCGCAGGGGCGAGGAAGCTCCAGAGCTGCCACAACACGACCGGTAGCGCAAGTGCGAAGCCGGCCATCAAGCTGACCTTCATCGCAGTCAGAAACGGCTCCGCGACCCCGAGGGTGATCGGATTGCCGCGCCCGGCAGGAAGAGGGGCGTTCAGCCAATGCAGGAGATGCCGGTGGAAGACGAACGCCACCGCAAAACCGACCACGAGAGCGCCGAGCGAAACGAAGATGCGCGACCGGAGCTCATCGAGATGCTCGACGAGCGTCGCCTCCTCACCATGGCGAAGGCGCCGCGGAAGCCGCTTCATGACGTCGTTCTAGACGGGGTCGCGCTCGCGCTCGCGCGCTGCGATCGTCGTGTCGGTCGTCTGCATCGGCAGCTCGGCCGGCTCGTCGTCGCTGTCCTTGCCGCTGACCGAGTCCTTGAACTCCCGCATGCCCTTTCCCATCGACCGTCCGATCTCCGGAAGTCGCTTGGCGCCGAACAGCAGCAGCGCCAGCAAGAGCAGCAGGATGATCTCCCACGGACCGACGTTTGGCATGTGCTCAGGGTAGCGGGTTTGGAGAGGCAAGTGGTGGAAACACGAACCCTGGCCGCCCGAGCCGTGGGACGTTTCAGGGCAGGCCTCGGATTGGCTACCATTGGAGCTACTAGTGGCCCGCCCAGGCCGCATTCCTACGCGGAAAAGGACGTAACAAAGTTGGCTGTACTCGAGCTGAAGAACCTGCACGTCGCCCTGGAGGACGGAACGGAGATCGTCAAGGGCGTCGACCTCTCCGTGAGCCCCAACGAGGTGCACGCCGTCATGGGCCCGAACGGGTCCGGCAAGTCCACGCTCGCCTACGCACTGATGGGTCACCCCGCCTACGAGATCACCGAGGGGGAGCTCCTCCTCGACGGCGAGAACATCCTCGAGCTGGAGGCAGACGAGCGCGCCCAGCGCGGCCTCTTCCTCGCCTTCCAGTATCCGCATGCCGTTCCCGGCGTCACCGTGACGAGCTTCCTGCGCAGCGCGATCAACGCGATCCGGAAGGCCCAAAACGGGGGCGACGAGAACCCGATTCCGATTCCGGAGTTCCGCAAGGAGCTGCTCGACCGGATGGACCGGCTCAAGGTCTCTCGCGAGCTTGCGTCGCGCTATCTCAACGACGGCTTCTCGGGCGGGGAGAAGAAGCGCGTCGAGATCCTCCAGATGGCGATGCTGAAGCCTCGGATCGCGATTCTCGACGAGACCGACTCCGGCCTCGACATCGACGCCCTCAAGGTCGTCGCCAGGGGCGTCAAGGAGCTGGTCGGCCCCGAGATGGGGGCACTCGTGATCACCCATTACCAGCGGATCCTCGACTACATCACCCCTGATTTCGTGCACGTGTTCATCGACGGGCGTATCGTGGAAGAAGGCGGTCCCGAGCTGGCGCACAAGCTCGAGGCCGAGGGCTACGAACGTTATGGGGTGGTGGCACCAGTCTGATGGCGACCGAGACCGAAACCGTTCAGCAGATCCGCGAGGAGTACAAGTACGGCTTTTCGAACCCGGACGAGGCGAAGGATTACTTCTTCAAGTCCGGACGAGGAATTTCGCACGAGGTCGTAGAGGCGATCGCCGAGCACAAGAACGAGCCCGACTGGATGCGGAAGTTCCGCCACAAGTCGCTCGACTACTTCCTCGCACGGCCGCTTCCGCAGTGGGGCGGGAACCTGAACGACATCGACTTCGAGAACATCTACTACTACATCCGCCCGACCGAGAAGCAGGCCGAGCGCTGGGAGGATCTGCCGGCCGAGATCCTCGACACCTGGGACAAGCTCGGCATTCCCGAGGCCGAGAAGAAGTACCTCGCGGGCGTCGGTGCGCAGTACGAGTCGGAGGTCGTCTACCACAAGCTGCAGGAAGACCTCACGAAACAGGGCGTGCTCTTCCTCGACATGGACTCGGGCCTGCGCGAGCACGAAGAGCTCGTGAAGCAGTACTTCGGGACGATCATCCCGCAGAACGACAACAAGTTCGCAGCCCTGAACTCCGCGGTCTGGTCGGGCGGCTCGTTCATCTACGTCCCGCCGGGTGTGCACATCGAGATGCCGCTCCAGGCCTACTTCCGCATCAACGCGGAGAACATGGGCCAATTCGAGCGCACGCTGATCATCGTCGACGAAGGCGCCTACGTGCACTACGTCGAGGGCTGCACGGCGCCGATCTACTCGACCGACTCGCTGCACAGCGCGGTCGTCGAGATCATCGTCAAGAAGGATGCGCGCTGCCGCTACACGACGATCCAGAACTGGTCGAACAACGTCTACAACCTCGTCACGAAGCGCGCCGTCGCCTACGAGGGCGCGACCATGGAGTGGGTCGACGGGAACCTGGGATCGAAGCTCACGATGAAGTATCCGGCGATCTGGCTGATGGGCGAGCGAGCGCACGGCGAGGTCCTGTCGATCGCGTTCGCCGGCAAAGGCCAGCATCAGGATGCAGGCGGCAAGGCGGTCCACGTCGCTCCGAACACGACCTCCGTGATCACGTCGAAGTCGATCTCGAAGAACGGCGGCCGCGCCGGCTACCGCGGACTGCTCGAGGTGGCCAAGGGCGCGCGCGGGTCGAAGTCGAAGGTCGTCTGCGACGCGCTGATCCTCGACGAAGAGTCGCGCTCCGACACGTACCCGTACATGAAGATCGACGAGAACGAGGTCGACATCGGGCACGAGGCTACCGTGTCGAAGATCGGCGAGGAGCAGCTCTTCTATCTCATGTCGCGCGGGCTCTCGGAGCCCGAGGCATCGGCGCTGATCGTGTCGGGCTTCGTCGAGCCGATCACGAAGGAGCTGCCGCTCGAGTACGCCGTCGAGATGAACCGCTTGATCCAGCTGCAGATGGAGGGCTCGGTCGGTTGATCGACGCAGAACGCGTCGACTTCATCGGCGTTCCGGTTCAGGACCTCAAGCGCGCTGACGAGTTCTACGGCACGACGCTCGGGCTCGAGCGCAGCCGCCACTCGAGCTCGCGGTGGGTCGAGTATGAAACGGGCAACGTCACGATTGCGCTCATCTCCCCCGAAGCGATGGGCCCCGACTTCCAGGTGAAGCCGCACTCGATGCCGATCGCGCTCCGCGTCGCGGACGTCGAAGAAGCGAAGCGGAAGCTCGAGGCGGCCGGTATCGAGTTCCGTGAAACGATCGACTCAGGCGTCTGCCACATCGCCGACTTCTCCGATCCGGACGGCAACGCGCTGATGCTGCATCGCCGCTACGCCCCACACTCCGAGGACGCGACCCCCTGATGCGCGCCGAGGCGCTCGAGTCGTACCGCGCTCTACCTCTGCCGGACACGACCGAGGAGCACTGGCGCTTTACCGACCTGAAGGACTTCGACCCTGACTCTTACGGCCGGGGTCAGACCCCAGCCGTTCGGGACACGTCTGCTGGGATGCTCGAGCTGGACGTGGCCGGCATCGCCACGATCACCGAGAGCGGCGTCCAGATCGAGCGTGCGCCCGAGGGTGTGACCTTCGAGCCGCTGACGGAGGAGCACGAACGGCTCTACTCGCTCGTCGGCTGGGACGAGAAGTTCGCCGCGCACAACGCCGCGGTCTGGAAGCACGGCTTGCTCGTCGTCGTCCCGAAAGGCGTCGAGCTCGACAAGCCGCTCTACGTCCGCGTCACCAACTCGAGCGAGGACGGCTCCCTCTTCTGGCGGCTGCTCGTCGTCGCCGAAGAGGACGCGCGTTTCACGCTCGTCGAGGAGGTCGCCTCCACGGCTGCCGACCTGCGCTCCTACACGAACACGGCTCAGGAGTTCTTTCTCGAACAGGGCTCGAAGTTCGAGTTCGTGTCGATCCAGAACCTCTCGCAGGAGACCTGGCACTTCGCATCGCACCACGCGCAGGTCGGGCGGGAGGCCGAGCTCGACTGGATCGCCGGCGGGTTCGGTTCCAAGAAGGGCAAGGTCAGGATCCAGAACGACCTCGCCGGAGAGGGCGCGACGTCGCGGGTCACCGGGGCGTACTTCACGGACGGCGACCAGCACCTCGATTACGACACGTTCCAGGAGCACATCGCGCCGAACACGACCTCCGACTTCGCCTTCAAGGGCGCGCTGCGCGACACGTCCACCGCAGTGTGGCGCGGGATGATCCGCGTCGAGAAGGATGCGCAGAAGACGAATGCGTACCAGGAAAACCGCAACCTCATGCTGTCGCCCACGACCCACGCTGTCCCGATCCCGGGCCTGGAGATCCTCGCCAACGACGTTCGCTGCACCCACGGTGCAACTGTCAGCCGCGTCGACCGCGAGGAGCTCTTCTACGCGATGGCACGCGGGCTCTCGCGCGGCGACGCCGAACGGCTGATCGTGCGCGGGTTCTTCCAGGACATCCTGGACCGCATCGAGTTCGAGGCCGTCCGCGAGTCGCTCGCCGCAGCGCTCGAGGCTCGCATCCCTCAGGGCTAGTCCCCAAACTAAGAATCCCCTAAGAGCCTTTCGCGCGGCCGCCCAAAGGCGCATACTCGAGCGGTGCCCCGGGCGCCGCTCCTCGCGGTGGCAGTCTTGCTCGCGACGTTGATCGTCCAGTCGGCCGGCGCCGTCGTGAAGGGCGACGAACGCGTGCTCGTCGTGCTCGCCACCTCGGGACCCAGGCCCTACACGGTCGCCGACGTGGAGCAAACCGCGGCCCAGGCCGGCAACTTCTTCTCCGCCGCGTCGTTCGGCCAGGTTCAACTCCGCGTCGACGTGACGCCGTGGCTCGCCGCCTTCAACGGCAATCCCGGCTGCGGGGGCAGTACGAACCGCAGCCTCGAGAGCGTCGTCGCACCGGCGAGGGTCGCCGCCGACCAGGCCGGGTTCGACGCATCTCGCTACGACGACGTCATCTACACGATCGCCGACAGTCACTGCGGCTTCCACGGCGTGACCTGGGGACACGAGGTGATGCTGACCCGACAACCTAATCTCCAGCTCGTCGTGCACGAGCTCGGCCACGCCTTCGGCCTCGGCCACGCGCAGGCGTCGGATTGCATCACGGCGGCTGGTCTTTGCGGTCTGGAGGAAACCGGCGATCCATTCAGCCCGATGGGCAGCGGCGAGGTCGACTTCAGCGCCTACGAGAAGGTGACGCTCGGCTGGATCCGCCCTCAGCCCCACGTGACCGCCGCGAAGCGCTACGTGCTCGCGACACCCACGTCCGCGTCAAAACTGGCGCAAGCGCTGATCGTCGACACCGCGGCCGGAGCCTGGTGGATCGAGTTCCGCTCGCGGCCGTTTCGCGGGCTGCTCTTCCGGTTCGTCGACAACAGCGTCGTGCCGTCGCCGTTCGCGCAGTCGGCGGTGCTCATCCGTAAGCTCACGAAAGCGAAGCGACCGTGGCTCGAGCAGGGCGAGTCGTACCGCATTCCGGGCTCGTTCCGGGTCACGCTGACGAAGGCCACCGGCGGCCGGGCCGAGGTCCGCTTGCGCTAGAAGGCGCCCGGTACGATGGACTGGTGGCCGTAACCGCCAAGACGAAGCTGGACGCAGCGAAGCTCAGAGCCGACTTTCCGATCTTCGGGCAGGAGATCCGCGGCAAGCCACTCGCGTACCTCGACTCGGCTGTGAGCACGCACAAACCGCGCCAGGTGCTCGACAAGCTCCGCACCTTTTACGAGACCTCCTACGCGAACGTCCATCGGGGCGTCTACACGCTCTCCGAGATCGCGACGGCGGAATACGAGGGCGCACGCGAAAAGGTGGCGCAGTTCGTGAACGCGCCGGATGCGCGCGAGCTGATCTTCACGCGCGGCGCGACGGAGAGCATCAATCTCGTCGCATATGCGTGGGGCCTCGACAACCTCGGTCCCGGGGACGTCGTGGTCGTCACGGAGCTCGAGCACCACTCCAACTTCGTCCCCTGGCAGTACATCGCCAAGCGCACCGGCGCTACGTTCACCGCGATCCCGCTCGACGAGCACGGCGAGCTTCGCCTCGACACGCTCGATGAGATCAAGCGGCTGGGAAACGTCAAGGTCGTCGCGAACAACTTCGTCTCGAACGCGCTCGGCACGATCAATCCGGTCGAGCGGCTTGCGGCTTGGGCTCACGAGCAGGGGGCAATCATGGTCGTCGACGCGGCGCAGGCGGCGCCGCACCACGCAATCGACGTCCAGCAGCTCGACTGCGACTTCCTCGCATTCTCGTCCCACAAGATGTGCGGCCCGACCAGCGTCGGCGCACTCTGGGGCCGGGCGAGCCTGCTCGAGACGATGGCGCCGTTCAACCTCGGCGGCCACATGATCCGCTCGGTCACGCTCGACGAAACGACCTGGGGCCAGCTCCCGTACAAGTTCGAGGCGGGAACGCAGCCGATCGCAGAGGCCGTCGGCTTCGGCGCCGCGGTGGACTACGTCACCGACGTCGGGATCGGCGCGATCGAGGAACACGAGCGTGAGTTGCTCGTCTACGCGCTGGACCGTCTCGTCGACGTGCCCGGCTTCGTCGGCTACGGCCCACCGCCGGACCGGCGCGCGGGAATCATCTCGTTCAACATCGAAGGAATCCATCCGCACGACGTCGCGCAGGTCCTCGACATGGACGGCGTCGCGATCCGCGCCGGCCACCACTGCTGCCAGCCGCTGATGGCCAAACTGGGCGTCGCGGCGACCAACCGCGCGAGCTTCTACCTCTACACGATTTCGGAGGAGATCGACCGGCTCGTCGCAGGCCTACGCAAGGCCCATAAGCTCTTAGCGTGAGCGAATTCGACCAGCTGTACCGGGAAGTGATCCTCGATCACTACAAGAACCCGCGGGGCCACGGGGAGCTCGCGGATGCCGACGCGCACGCCGAGGGGCAGAATCCGCTCTGCGGCGACGAGGTGTCGATCTTCGTCGCGTTCGGCGAGGACGGCGACACGATCGACGAGGTGAAGTTCTCCGGACGCGGCTGCGCGATCTCGCAGGCGGCGACCTCGATGCTGACGGAGATGGTGCAGGGCCGCAGCGCAAGCGAGGTGGCCTCCCTCCCCCGCGACGAGCTGCTCGACGAGAT
>VAXG01000101.1:0-8971 GCA_005883355.1 Actinomycetota bacterium
CGGCCCAGCCGGTGACTTCGGAAAGCGTACTGGTCGCGAACGCGCAGTCGAGACTATGCGCCCTGAGGTCTCGCCGACTGCAGCTTGATGCTCTGAAGTAGCTCGGCGAGTTGGCGTGTGCGTGTTCGTCTGGAGATCCGTTCGATGAGGGCGGGTGGCAGCGAGACATCGGCCAGCTCGCCTGCGCGCCATTGATCCACGAGTTCTTCGAGCGCGTGCTGGATTCCGTCGACGTCGTCGGGTGCAACGACGATGCCGGCCTTCGCCTCCCGGATCAGTTGCGCGGCGGTTCCAGCAGGGGGAACGGCGGCGAGTATCGGTCGTCGGGCTGCGAGATACTCGAACAGCTTGCCCGAGGGCACGTCTTGGCCGCGCTGGCCGACATCCGGAAGAAGGAGCAGTAGCGCGTCGGATTCGCGCTGGAGCTCGAGCGAGCGTTGGCGAGGACTGTAGGGAAGTAGTTCGAGCCTGTGTTCCAGGCTGTTCGCGCGCACCCAGTCGAGATCGGAGCGACGAAAATCACCGACGAAGCGGGCGAGCACCTCCGGGCCCAAACGCGCGAGCGCGGTTAGGAATGGTCGTGGATCACGCTGGCCGAAGAAACTGCCAGTGTGGGTGATTCGGAATTCCCCTCGTCGCTGGTAGCTAAGGTCCGTAAAGTCGTCGAAATCCGCTCCGTTCGGGATGACCTCGACCGGGGTTGAACGTTCGATCGCCCGCATCTCGGCAGCAATTTGGTCGGTGACTGCAACGACCGCATCTGCTCGTTTGGCGACCAGTCTGGCGACCGAACGATGGGTCTGTTCCTTGGCGCGCACAGCGCGCCGCTCGAGGCGTCTGTCGTGGTTGGCGACGATCGAGTCGCGCACGTCCGCGACCCACGGGACGCCGGTCAGGCGCTTTGCGAGCGCTCCGATCAGGTGCACGGAGGTTGGTGGTGAGGTCGTGAGCAGGACGTCGATGCGCTCGCGATGGACGATTCGTGTTGCGACTGGGAGAGCTGTCAGCAGCCAGGTCACGTCTTCGTCCGGTAGCAGGAAACGCCTGGGCGTCAACCAGAGCTTATGCAGCAGGCGATCGCCTCCCCGGCGGCCATACAGTTCCTCCGCCGGCAGCCGACCGCGGGGACCGATGAAAGGTGCACGATTTAGGTACCGGGTTGCTAGCGGCGGCGGGGGCTCCTCATGGTGTAGCCACTTCGCGTTGCTGGGGGCGAGTACGTGCGTCTCGATTCCGAAATCGGGCAGCAGTTGCGCGAACTTCAGCGGTCGTTGGACGCCGCCGCCTCCGGTCGGTGGAAAATAGAAGGAGCAGATGAGGATTTTCATAAGCCAAAACGCCTGCCAATGCGCCTAGGCTCAGAGACCGCCGCTCCCCAGTGTAAGGGACGAGGAAGGAACGTGCGGGTAGGGCTTGCCCTCGTCCAGAAAGGCCACGGCCAGCTCGCAACACGAGCCCAACCTCTCGCCCGCACTACCGTCAGAGACGGCCACGCGAGCTGAAAGCCAAGCCTCTCGGACTTTGCGCAACTTCGACATACCTGGCGGCCTGTCGGTCCCATACCGACGTCCGTTCGACCGATCGTGAACGCGACGAAAGAGATGCCCGTGGAGCCGGTACGTCAGCGGATTGAATTCGAGCCGCCAAGGCACACACCCGCTGATTTTGGCTCGCAGGCAGGTTGGGCTCGTGAACGATCCGACCCGGTCGGCATCCGACTCGTTGATGTGTTGGAGGCGCTGTGAGTCTTGCCTTGGAGTTGAAGCGGCTCGGGCGTCATTCGCTCGTCTACGGGCTGGGCGGGCTCGTCTCGCGCATTCTCGCCGTCCTGTTGCTGCCGCTCTACACGCACTACCTCACGCGCGCGGATTACGGAGCGATCGAGACGTTGCTGGCGCTGACAGCAGTACTCGTGATCGCGTTGCGCGCGGGGATCACGTCCGCGTTCTTCCGCTTTTACTTTGACGCTCAAACGCCCGAGGATCGAGTGCTGCTCGTGCGAACGTCGTTTTGGTTCACGATGACGATGGCAACGGCGGGACTGATTGTCGGCCTTGTCTTGGCAGAACCGATCGCCCATGCGCTCAACGGGATGACGCCCGGGCTCGTCCGCGCCGCCTTCATCGGGCTCTGGGCACAGGCGAACTACGAGCAGCTGACCTCACTCTTCCGCGTCGAGGAACGTTCGATGCAATTCGCGCTTGCGTCGCTGGCCAACGTCCTCGTCACCGTCGCCGCGACTGTGCTGCTCGTTGCCGTCTGGCACAAGGGCGCCCTCGGCGTTCTTGTCGGCAGCTTCATTGGCACGCTGGTCGTCTACGCGATCCTACTCACGCGCCGCCGCTACCAGCTTGGCTTGCAGTTCGACCGGGCGCTCTTGCGCGAGATGAACCGGTTCGGGATGCCGCTCGTCCCATCCGGGATTGCCCTCTGGGCGATCGACCTTGTCGACCGGCTGTTCCTGAACACGATCTCCGGAGCCGGCGAGACAGGCCTCTACTCGATCGGCGTTCGCATCTCGAGCGCAGTCGTCTTCCTCCTTGCCGCCTTTCGCACCGCTTGGCCGGCCTTCGCGCACTCGATCTCCGACGACGACGAGGCTCGGCGCACCTATAGCTTCGTGCTCACCTACCTTCTGTTCGTCGCCTGCTGGCTGTCACTGGCGTTAGGCCTGCTCTCACCATGGATCGTGCACCTGCTGACCACGCCGCGCTTTTACGCTGGATCACGAGTCGTCTCGCTCCTCTGCTTTGCCGCGACGGCGTACGCCGGCTACACAGTGATTGCAATCAGCATCGGCCGAGTACGGAGGACACGCTTCAACTGGATCATCACCGGCGCAGCCGCAGGGCTGAACATCGGCCTCAACATCTTGCTAATCCCACCCTACGGAATGATCGGCGCTGCAGTCTCGACTGTCGCCGCATACCTGCTGATGTTTCTGCTCATGACCTGGAACGCACAACGTCTCTTTCCCGTGCCATACCAGTGGCGACGAGTCTGGACGCTCGCTGCAGTGGCTGTCACCCTCACAGTCGCCGGGAAACTTGAACACGTCCCGCTACTCGTCGCGGTAGCGCTTATAGCCATCTATCCGCTCGTCCTACTCCCACTCGGGTTCTACCTTCCCGCCGAGCGACGACGGATCCGCCGGATCGTGCCGCTCTTTCGCTAGGGCGCGGTCGATAGAACCACCGAGCTCAACTCCGAGGTCGAGGCATCCAAGATCAAGCATTGTCGTACAACCGTTCAAGCCGGTGAAGCTCGCACATGCCGACCCAATCGCCGAGCAGAAAGCCGCCGCGAGGGGCGACTGGGATGCGAAGCGCTATCTCGCGGCGAAGAACGCCGCGCACTCAGCCGCATAGGCCCCGGTGGGGGACATCTCGGGCGGCTTCGGGTAGAGCGGCGCCAGCAGCAGGCGCATGCGCTGTCGCCCTTTGTTGGAAACGCGACAGAGACCTCGGCCGGGTGCGCATCCACTCGGCCACAGACTCCGCGACGCGGCGTCAGCTGGTCTGCAAGGCGGCTTGCGCGCGCCTGTTCCGCTCTTCGGTGAGAAGGCCGACCAGGTGCTGAAGGAGCTTCCACGTGACGTCAGGATTCTCCTTGGCGAAGCGCCGGAAGTCCCAGAACGCCATGACGAGGCATTGCAAGGGTCCTTCCGCGGTTACGGTTGCGGAACGAACCTGTTCGCTGATCAGGGCGAGTTCGCCGAAATGATCGCCCGGGCCCAGCTTGGCAACTTCCATTCCATCGACGCTGACTGACGCCTCTCCGCCCGTAATGACGAAGAAGCCCACGCCGCTCATCTCGCCTTGCCGAACCATTGATGTCCCGGGCCGGAACTCGCGTTCCTTGAAGCCGCGCGCGAGTTGCTTCAGCTGTCGCTGACTGAGTCCGCTGAAAAGCGGAACCTGCCTAAGTTCATCGACCAGCTTCGCCACGGCCTGATCCTAACGCCGCTCCCCCTGGGTTGGCTCTCCGGAAGAATGTTCGCGGTCCGACGCCCATTGCCCCCAAAACGTTTAAACGTAGTCCGAAGCCGGCACGACTGTCGCGTTTCCGCCAAAACGCGACAGTGACCCACTCTGTTCCCCGTTCAGACAGCGGGCGGAGCAGGCCCACGAAGCCCCTCTGCCCGGGTAGATAGAAAGAGAAGACCGATGCTGCTACCCGAGCGGCGAGACGAGAAGCTTGACCGAGCTGGGGACGAGGATCAGCTCTGTGCCGCGCTTGACGTGCCGGCCGGGCGGGAGCGTCTGCCCGACGATCTCGTCGTTCATGAAGAAGGCGTTCGACGGGCGGGGCGTAGCTCCGTCGTCGCAGCGCCAGGGAAGGCCTCGGCTCTCCACGAGCCTCTGCGCGGCTGGGCTCCTTAGTCCGATGAGGTTCGGGACAATGACCTTGGAGGAGGCCTTCTTGTTGCCGCCGCAGCCGGCAACCATCGCCGCTACTGCGATGACCAAGACCGCCAAGATAATCGGTTTACCCCTCATCCCTTTCCGTTTATTTCTGCGCAGCTGCGCGGCGGAACCGCGAGCCAGGCCCGCTGGTCGCAGCCCGTCCGGAGTACCGTTGCCACTGTTTCCGCGAGACGCCTGCTTCGGCTTAAGGAGCAGTCGTGCTCATCCTTATTGGCCGATATCGGTAGGTCATGTTGCTCCTCTTTTCTCGCTAGCTGGGTCGTCATCTCGGTACCTGTGACGCACCCAGCGCGCGAGCAGTGTCCGCGCCGCGAAGCTGCTGCACAAGATGATCCCGCCCGTCAGTTCCCAGAGATGGGACCTGAGCGCGGCCGCCACGAGGAAGGACGATCCGGCTGCGGTCGCCCCCACGAACATCAGCCAGAAATACGCCCGCACTGTAGGCGGCTCGCGACGCCACGCGACGCGCGGAATCAGAATCGATGCAGAGATAACGCCGACCAAGACCAGAGCGATCCCGCCGCCGCCGACGAGTAACTGCGGCCACACGACCATCACGATGCCAAGGCTGATGGTCGCCACTACGCCGTCATAGATTTTGTGATGACGAGTGCCGTTCCGCTCACCTCACCTCGCATCATCGTCTAGCACCTGGCCCTACTAGGAGGATTTGGCGAAAGAGCGCAATACGAAGCTGGCGACCACCCCTGCCGCAAAGACGACGATGAAGACGTGCTCGGAGTGGGTAAGGACTCCAGCAAGAAACGCAATTCCAAGGAAAACGAAGCTCAGGAGGATTCTTCTGAAGGCGGCCACATTCGCGCAATCGGCTGCTGATGCGCTTCGCTTAAGCCACCGAAGGAATGACATGGAGAAATAGCCCGGAAAGTCTGACTGTCGGTAGTGCCTGGCGCCTGCCTGGTCTCGTCGCGGTTCCAACAAACAGCGACAGCGACGCGCTCCACGATCGAGACGAACGTGCATGGCAACGCCGTTGCTTTCAATGCAACCAGGGCGATTTCGTGTTTCGGATCGAATTCACGCACCCCATACGCTGATGGAGTCACTTCTGATTTGCAGGGCGCAACCGACTTTGCGCCCTGTCGCCTGCAAATCCGAATTTACGGCCGCCGGATTCGCCCGCGACAGGCGGGCCACGTCGCGCCCTTCTACGCGAAGGTCTATGGGTGATGGTCGCCTGTGGCCGCGCGCGCACTTCGCGAGCCGGTCAACGCTCGCGCGGCTAGTGTCCTGCGGGTGAAGGTCACTGCTGAGGCGGCGCGTCGCTTTCTCGTCGCGCGGCACTTCCTGGCGCCTGCGCGGTCTCTCGCGGGAGGCCCCGAAGCCGTGCTGCAGGTCTTGCGCAAATTCGGGTCGATCCAGTTCGACCCGATCGCGGTCGCCGGCCGGAACCACGACCTCATTCTGCACGCGCGCGTCGCCGGCTACGAGCCCGCCTGGTGCGACGTGCTCTACGAACGCCGTGAGATCTTCGAGGCGACGAACAAGGCGCTGTCGTTTGTCCCGACGAGCGAGTTCCCCTGGTTCCGTCATGTCATGGGCCGCAAGGGGTCCCGGTTCCACGCCGCGGCCCTCTCCGAGAACGCCGCGGTGGCCGAGCGCGTGCTCGAACGGATCCGTGCGGAAGGACCACTGTCCTCTCTCGACTTCGAGCGAGAGACTGGTCCGACGAAGGACTGGTTCGGGATGCCGGAGAACGCCGTGCGCGCCGTGCTCGAGGCGTACACCGTCACGGGCGTGATCGGCCTCGCGTGGCGCGGCGGCAATCGCCGGTACTACGACCTCCTCGACCGGCTGCTCCCGGCCGAGCTGCTCGCGCAGGAGGTGCCGGAGCGAGAACAGCTCCGGCACAAGCTCCTGTCGCGGTACCGCGCTCACGGCCTGCTCGGCGCCGGCGGCGCCGGCGGCACGTTCGACCGCATCGCCCCGCCGAAGTCGACCCCGGAGCGGACGGGGCGCAACGAACTCCGCGAGGAGCTGGTCGAGCTCGGCGCGCTCGTGACCCTCGACGTCGAGGGCGTGCGCGGCAAGCGCTTCGTCCTCGCCGAGGAACTCGCGCTGCTGCAGGCGCCGCCGGAGCCGACCCCCTCCGTCGCGTTCATCGCCCCATTCGACTCGCTGCTGTGGGACACCGCCCTCCTCGCGAACCTGTTCGCCTTCGACTACGTGTGGGAGGGCTTTTTCCCGCCGGCCAAGCGCCGTTACCGGCGTGGTCTACCTAATCAAGAAGGCAGGAGACGACGGCGATCGGCGCCGCTGCGCTCGCGGGCCTCGCCGTCGGCGTCTTCACGTCCAAGGACGAAATCGCACGGGCATTCGGCACGGCGAAGCGCTACGAGCCGCAACTGGACGAAGACGAGGCGGAGCGCCTGGTTCGCGAGTGGCGCCGAGCGGTGAAGAACGCGCTGGAGTGAAACCGCCCTGCGCGTTCTGACACTCAACCCGTGGGGCCCACACAGAGGGTCAACCCGGTGGCTTCCTCCGCTTTGCAGAGCCACTTGTCGTTCGAACCGTCGAGAAGCAACTGGAGAACCACTTCTCAACGCTCAAGGATCTCGTCGAAACCTCCTAGCCCGCCGCCGCGAGCCCGGGAGTGCAACCTCCGGGTCATTTAGCCTGCGATGATCTCACGACAGCTGACGTCAGCAGGTTATGCGACGTGCGTTGCTAGGTCAGGCTACATAGGAACCCGCATTCCTTGGCGGCGCTCGGTCAGCTAAGACGCGCAATTAGGTCGGGTGGCAATTCTCGGCGCTGAACCTGAGCACCGGGTGCAGCTCGATGTCGGGCTTAAGCATTTGAGCGTGTAAAACACGTGTGGGAACACAACGTGCTTGCTCTTCCGCCACACCAGGGCGATAGACGGTCAGCTCGACGTGTTTGCCGTCCGGGTCTCGCGCCGCGTGGGTGCCGACGTGCGGGTCGACGCGGTTGAGCATGTAGTTGATGCTGTGCCGCTTCGGTGTGTCGTAGTGGACGAGATCCACGCCAGGGTCGCTCAGGGTCTTGACGTCCCAACGATGGTCCCCGCCGCACACAGCTGCATGCGTCTGCGAACTCGCGTTGCCGACGTGGGAGTTGACCGTGACAGGTCGGGGTTGCGCCGAACATGGAGAACCGGGCGGCGCGGTATGCCTTTGCAGTCGCCAGGTGTGGCCTCAGCCCTCAGCCCTCTGGTTGCGGCCGTTGAGCTTGCTCCTCGACGCCCCTCGGCTCGGGGGGCGGAGCAAGATGCTCCCGAGACGCTGCCTCCCGAGACGGTTCGTCGTAGCGCCGCCTCGCGCGCCACACACCATGCTCGCCGAGTTCGGGTGACTGCTGCGCGATCTCGTCCATCCTTCGCCGAAGGTCGTCGAGGTACTGCTTGGGATCGCCTCGGGACGCGAGGTACGTGGGATGGAGTGCCAACATTTCGTCGATCTCGCGGCGGAGGGCAGCCCATAGCTCCGCCGACGCACGGTGCTTCTCAGCCCGCTCGCCAAATCGCAGGAAGGTTTGGAGACTCGCGAGCACTGCTGCGAGAACGCTGATCAGGCCGAGGCCGATCCGCAGGCCAACATGGACGTCGGTCTGAAGCGTCGCGAACACGCTCGTGCCGACGAACGTCGTGAGCACGACCACTGGGATTCCGAACCGGATGTTCAGGCGCGCAAGACTCGATGCGAGCCGGTAGTGCTGAGAGGAGGTGGTCGCGGCCCGTGCTCTCCAGTCCTTCAGAAGCTCGAGCACCGCCGGCGTCCACGGCGAAGGGAGCTTTCCGCCCCGCCTCGCGGCTTCCGCGCGGGTCTTCGCAGCGCCTTCCACGGCGTCCTCAGACAAGGGTCACGCTCGGTGTAAACGTTGTCAAGACATCCCGACATGGGGCGCTCGTTCCGTTCGGCGGTCCGATGCGAGGGCGTCGACGCGGCACGCTAGCCGACAGCTGCCTTCGTTGCCTCGGCCGTCTTTTGCGGCGCTGGCGCAGTCGAGGCCCCGCCGAAGGAGAGCAGCGTGTCTCGAGCCCATCGTTCGCTGAAGCCGGCTAGGAACGCGATCACGAGCAGGAAGTAGAAACGCTGGTTGGCGTCCGTTGGCAGCTTGAAGAGGTCGAGCAGCGACGAGGTGACCGCAAAGTAGAGTGCGAGCCCGAAGATTCCCCCGATCACGGGCCGCAGCGCACCGAGAAAGATCGGGTAGCGACGCCCGACGTCGTAGTCGAGCCGAAACTGTCCCGACCCGATGCGGGCCATCACGCTCACCAGTGCGCCAATAGTGCCGGCGGTGAGACAGCCGAAGAACTCGCGGTTGTCGATTCCCCAGAGGTCGATGTTCGCGCCGATTGCGAAGGAACCGAACGCGAGCACGAACCCGCTCAGCATCATGCCGGCGAAGTAGTAGAGCTGCGCTTGTCCGTTCGCGGTTTGGTGGTAGTAGGTGTGTGTCTTTTTGAGCTTCCGTTGCACGAGCTTCAACGTTAGTTCTTTCTTGCCCTTTTCCTCATGTTCCGTGGGTTGTCGACTAGGTTGAGTAGATGATCAGCGGAT
>VAXG01000101.1:8977-15797 GCA_005883355.1 Actinomycetota bacterium
TGCCATCACGAGCTGCATGCAGATGTGCAGTGTCTTGCCGCGCAGCACCTGTGCGGCGCGCACAGCGAGCTCGTCGCACTCGTGCAATGCGTCAGCGATCTCGGGCTCGTCCTTGGTGGCCCAGTCCGAGACGCGGTGAAAGGCTATCGCCGCTGGAGCGCCCTTCTTGCCTTGTGCCTCCGTCAGCGCGACGGCGCTCGGCTGTGAGCTGCACCAGTAGGCGCTCACGATCCGTCCGTGTTGGTGCTGGAATGCCGCCTCGAACTCGCGGTAGCGCTCTTCGGCGTTGCCGGTGTAGACCTCGCCGTCCCTGAAGGCTCTCTCGCGGAGGAAGTGCGTCTGGACGAGCTCGGGGAAGGAGACGCAGCGGTGCGTCTCGGTGCGAGCGCGCTGCACGCGCGCACGGAGCCGTCGCTCCTTCTTCGCTGGGACAGCCTGCGCTACCTCAGACATGACTCCTCGCCTGCCGCAGCGATCGCTTGTCTTCCCTCAGCCTACGCCGCCGCCACGGCGACGACAAGGGCTCTCACCCAGGCAGCCGCCGCACAACCAGTCGGTTCGGCTCGGCCGAGGCGATCCTGAGCACACGCGTCGAGCCATCGGGTGCCCGCAGCGTCAGCCGATCCCCCTCAAGCTCCCACATGCCCGCAGTCTGCTCGGGGCGGTCGGTCGGCCCCGGCGAGCTTTCCAGGTAGGTTCCGTCGGCGCGCAGGTCGAGCGCCGAGCGCCCGCGCGACGGCGGCAAGGAATAGGAGGCCGGCCGAAAGACGCGCTCGGATTCCGTGTCTTCCTCGTGTGCATGCACCCATCCCCCTGCACGGCTGCTGGGTCGAGCCCGGTCACAGGGCGAGCTTCTTCCGCGGCCCTGCGAGCGTGGCGTTCATCCTGCCGACCTGGCCCGAGGTGAACATCACCATCGAGGCGTCGTCGACGTAGTCCATGTAGTCCATGAACATATCCCCGTTTGGTCCGTTGTTGCAGCTGATCTGCGGGAAGCTCGGCCGGCCGTAGTTCGGTAGATGCGCGTTCGGCGTGTCGGAAACGAAATCCGTGCCGCCGCAGTCGTTTCGATCGCCCCAGACGTGGTGGAGGTTAAGCCAGTGCCCGACCTCGTGTGTCGCGGTGCGGCCGAGGAGACGGTTGCGTTAGTCGAGGCGGTGATGCGCGGGGACGTGCGCGTTCCCAAGCGCACCTAAGAACTCGACTCGCCGAGCAGGATCTCCTAGCGCTCTGGCGCAGCTTGTTCCTGACGACAAGTCCGACCTCTGAAGCGTCTCGATGGCCGGCGTGTAGCCGAGAGATTTCCCCTCCGCCGCCGATCGACCGCTTCGCCCTCTTCTGGAAGCGCGACCGAGTGGGTCACTGTCGCGTTTTGGCGGAAACGCGACAAGGACTGCGGCTCTCTTTTAGACAGCTCGACTCGGTGGCGGCCGATCTCGACCGACGGCTCACCGGCCCGCTCCGCCCGCACCGCAACGAGTAGACCGACCGAGTCCTCACGCAACCGTCGCTGGCTCTCCGCCTGAGCGGGCCGCGTCGAGAGGACACGGTAGCCAAGCTCTTCGGCAAAAGCGATGCCCGCGCGCCACAGCGTCGTCTTCCCGATCCCGGCCTCGCCTTCGATGACGAGCGCTGCCGGGAGCCGATCAACGGCGTCAAGGAAGTCGCGCACCGAAGCGAGCTCCTCATCGCGACCGACGACCTCGATCTCGCCTGCCTTCGGGGTCATGGGCTTCCACCATATGATGCAACGGACTCGGGCGCCTGCGTTGGACGACCTCAAAGACCCCTTCTCTATGCAGAAGGTCAACCTCTGGTTCCCGGGTGGCGGCTCCAGATCCAAACTGCCCGTTTTCCGGCCCACCCAGCCCTCGCCGGCTGTCGCTTTCCGCCAGAAGGCGACTTGAACGAGCGCGGGGCCGCAGGTGTCGACGGACTGGCAGCACCAAGTCGATAACGTCGCACCGGCGGAAGAACTCGATACCGGGACGGGCGGCGTGCCGTGACGTGTGCCGAACGAGGCGCACGGAAGGGAGCGAGCCCTCGCCCGCCCCCTTCAGGCTGGCGTGCTCTAGTGCAGTTGGCCGCGGATCGCGCCGCCCGGGAACGCCGTCGTGTGGTAGTTGACGTAGTAGGCGCTCGGGTTTTGGCAGAGGGCAGCGCCCGTCGTGCCGGCGTTCGGAGTTGCCAAGCCGCTCTGCTTGATGTGGCGCGCGCTCGTCGGCGGGGTCGGCGAGACGAACAGCGGTACGACGATCGGGCCGGCGACGCCGACTGGCGCCTGGTGGATATGGCCCGCGACGAACGTCTCGTTGTTCTTGTTGTTGATGTGCGTCTTGAACTCGATCGTCCCGTCGTTTCGGACCTTGATCTGCGTGTGCCCTTTGGCGGTCGACGTCGAGCCGGTCGTCTCGTTCTTGGCCGCCAGCTTCGCGTGCAGGACGCAGGTCACGCCCAGGCCGCTCTTCGCCGGCGCCACGCTCGCGGTCGGCGCGGCGACCGTGCAGGCAGCAACGAGACAGAGAATGATGCGCCGCATGTAGCCTCACTTCCCTTCGCAGGTAGGTTGTGGCTCCAGAACAAACCTCCCCGGAGCAGCCGTTTTCTAACCGGCAGCGGAGGCGTTCGGGGATCATTCCTCCCCCAGACGAGGATGGCCGCGGACGCTCGAAACAAATCGAGCCAATCTGCAGTGCCGCTTCCAACGACCTCTCCGCTCGACGAACCGGCCACCCTGCCAGGTGGGCGGGGAGGAGGCGGCGGCGGCGGCGCAGGCCCACCCGTCAAGGGCGGTGGTGCGTTCGCTGCTTGAGCGGTAGATGGCGCCGTAGGCCCATCCGTTGATCAGTGGTGCGAATGAAGCGTTCGGCTTTGCCGTTCGTTTGTGGGCGGCGTGGTCGGGTGCGGAGGTGACGGATGCCGAGTGTTTTGCAGCTGAGCGCGTGGATCGTGGAGATGTAGGGTTGCCGTTGTCCCGGTATGAAACTGCGTCCGGCCCCGCCGTGAGCATGGTGCTACCGGGACATGGGGCTTCGTTGGGAGACGCGGATGGGCAGGCCGATCTGACCGATGAGCTGCGAGCTCGACGTTGTTCGTGGCCGCCCCTGCGACCTACCCGGGTGTGCTGAGAGCACGAATCCGTCGCTGTCGTGTGTCCCGCCGCGCTCCCACCCTGTCGAGGAAAGGAGAGGGAGTGCGCGCGTTCGGGTTGGATGTGCACCGCGACTTCTGCGAGGTCGCGATTGCTGAGGGTGGGGCGATCAGATCGGCGGGTCGGGTCGCGACGCGAGTCGGCTCGCTGGAGCTGTTTGCGCAGAGCCTGGTGGCGGGTGACGTCGTCGCGTTGGAGGCGACGAGCGGCGCCGACAGGATCGTCTCGCTGCTGCAGGCGAACGGGATCCGAGTCGTCGTCGCCAACAGCCGTAAGCTCAGGTCGATCACCGAGGCGAAGGCGAAGACCGACCGGCTCGACGCTCGCACGCTCGCGCGGCTGCTCGTCTCGGGCCTGCTTGATGAGGTGTGGACGCCGGATGAGCGGACGCGGTCGCTGCGGCGGCTAACCAACCGGCGCGAGCGACTCGTCCGCGCTCGCACGCGCGCGAAAAACGAGGCGCACGGGGTGCTGGCGCGCAATCTCTGCGAGCGGCCGCCGGTCACGGACGCCTTCGGGAAGGCGGGCCGGCGCTGGCTGGCCCGGTTGGATCTGCCGGTCGACGAGCGGCTGACCCTCGATGGCTGTCTGCGTCAGGTCGATTTCCTCGATGCCGAGATCGCTGCGCTCGACAGCGAGATCGCCAGAGCGGCGCTCGCCTGGCCGGAGGTGCTGCGGCTGATGACGGTCCCGGGCGTCAACGTGCAGACGGCGGCGACCTTCATGGCGGCGATCGGCGACATCCGCCGCTTCCCCTCGCCGCGCAAGCTCGTCAGCTACCTCGGCCTCGACCCGCGTGTGCGTCAGTCCGGCAGCACGCCCGCCCGTCATGGCCGCATCTCGAAGGCCGGCGCCTCGGAGCCTCGCCACATGCTCGGCGAGGTGGCCTGGAAGGTGATGCTGACTCCGGGGCCGCTGCGCGCCTTCTTCGAGCGCGTTCGTGCCCGGCGCGGGCCGCAGGTCGCCGCAACCGCTACCGCCCGCAAGCTGACGGTGCTCCTCTGGCATCTGCTGACCCGCGAGGAGGACTACGCCTTCGCTCGGCCGGCGATGACGCGCAACAAGGTCCGCCGGCTCGAACTGCTCGCCGGCGCGCCCGCGCAAAAAGGCCGCAAGGGAATCGCGGGCGGTAAGTCCAAAGCCGTCTTCGAGGCCGAGCGCGAGCTCTCCCGGCAGGCCGAGGCCGCGTACCGGCGGCTGGTCAGCGACTGGCGCTCGAGCGGCCCACCGAAAGCGGGTGCGGGCGCGACACCGGGGCGCGCATCTTCTAAGCCCTCGAAGGGCAAAGCCACGCGGCAGACTCCATAAGCCCCAACGGTCTGCGCTTCGCTTCGTCGGTCACCCACACCCACCGCCAACTCTCACAAACGAGGCCGCTCCCCGCCACTTGACTTTCATCCGTCGGTGAGGACGCGTTCGACCGTGATGCCGTACCGGGCAAAGAAGCCGATCGCCCGATGCAGGGAGCCGATCGCGGTTGTGGCTTTTTCGTCGGCGAGGACCTCGCCAAACCTCGTCGTCACGAAACATCGAAACGCTGGCCGACCAGCGTATCCTGGCGTCGTGGCGGTGACGGTCGACGAGGTGCGCGCGTTCGCGGCGACGCTGCCGCGGAGCAGTGAGGCGTTCGTGCGAGGCCGGGTGAAGTTTCGGGTTGGCCGGATCGTCTTCCTGTCGTTCTCAAAGGACGGCACGCTGATGGGGTTCGGGTTCCCGAAGGACTGGCGGATCGCGCTTGTGGAGTCCGAACCCGAGAAGTTCTCGATGCCGAGTGAGTCGGACATGCGCTACAGCTGGGTGCACGCTCGGCTCGCCGAGATCGATCGGGACGAGATGCGCGATCTGGTCGAGAACGCCTGGGCGCTGTGCGTCCCGAAGCGCGTCGCTGATGAGTACGCCGCGGCTCAGGGCTATCACGGACCCGTGGCTTCTTGCAGCGCGCCGAGAAATCGAGGGTAGTCGCCTTTCCGCCAAAACGCGACGCCCGCGTGGCAGGAGTGTTTGCGGCGGGTCTCGTAGGTTAGGCTGACGTCGCAATCGGAAGGGCGGGCATGGACACCGTTACGATCGTCGTCGTCGGCATTTGGAATGGGCTCCTCCTCGGTGCGTTGGGAGCTGTGATCGTCTGGCGTGAGCGGCTGCTCGAGTGGGTGACTGGAGTCGACCTGCACGACCGAGACGAACGGGACGCGGATGGTGACGACCAGTGGTCTGCCTTCCTGGCAGAACATCCGGAACTCAGGTAGCGGTAGTCAATCCCTGCCGACCCACACGCCCCTGTGCCTGCCTTCTCGTCCGGCAGTCCGGCAGGGAGCCGCCCTTGCTCGAAGTCGCGGTGTTTTACTCAAGGGGTTCGACCTGGTAGCCGTCGTCGCCGACGACGACGCGGATGCCGGCGCCCTTTGCGAGCGGCGCCACCATCTCGCCGGTGAGGTCCAGGACCGCCGCCTCGTTCGTCGGGCTGTGGCCGACGACGAGGGCGTTGCCGCCGTCGGGCAGGCGGTCGAGGACGCGGCGGAGCGCCGCGCCGAGCCGCTCCGAGTCATCCGCGACGAGCTCAGGGTCGGCCTCGCGTAGCGCATCAAGTGCGCCGCTTCCCGCCTTCTGGTAAGCCGCGCGCCAGCGGTCCTCGACCTGCGACTGCAGGCCCGGCTCGACCACGACGCCGCCCGGCACGTGCTCGCCGAGAGCGGCGAGGAAGCAGGCGAGCGTCTGCGTCGCGCGCTGGGCTCCCGTCGAGACTGCGAGCTCGTAGCCGCCCCGGAGGCGTGCACCAATCTCCACCGCTGCAGCCACGCCCTCGGCGGTGAGGACGTCGCCGTCGGCGTCCGTGTGCCGACGGAGCTCGATCTCCCTGCCCACGTGGGCGACGCTAACAGCGAGCGGACTCCATCGTCGACAACGCCGTCTACGAGCGGTGTTTTGCGCAGATGTATGCGGCATAGACCGAGGCGGTGCCGTAGCTCGTCTGACGGATCTCGAAGCCCGACCGTTCGAGCATTGGCTCGAGCAGCCAGCTGAAGGTGCTGTACTCCTCGCGCAGGTGTGCCTCGAGCTCGGCGCGTGTCCAGCCCTTGTCCGGGCGTTCTGCCGCGCTGGCGAGCCAGTTCTCGATGACGCGGTCCACCTCATCTTGGTCGCAGGCGAAGGCGAGGTCGCGCAAGCGCAAGATGCCATCCGACTTGAGGATGCCGGCGACGCGCTCGAGCGCGAGCGCCTTCCAGAAATCGGGCAGGTGATGGAGCGCGTTGCGCGAGTAGACGTAATCGGCCATCTCGCCTCGGTGTTCGTAGCTGAGGAAGCCCGCCTGCACGCACTCGACGTTCGCCATGCCCAAGCGAACTGCCTTGGTGTTCAGCATGTCGAGCATCGCTCTCGACACGTCGACGGCAACCACGCGCCGACAGTGTGGAGCGGCGGCTAGGGCCAGCGTGCCCGTGCCCGCGCCGAGGTCAACAAGCATGCTTCGCTCGTTCAGACCGAGATCGCGCAGCAACGCGACCTCTTCGACCACGTCGGTCCCAGCCTTCCCGTCGTAGGCCGCCACGTAATGAGGATCGAGGTGCTCACGGCCGGCGTGCGCGAGCTCGTCAAAGAACCACCGCCTTGTGTACATCGTCGTCCCGCATCTTCGCGCGGACGCGGCATTACTGCGAATGGAGCTGGTAG
>VAXG01000002.1 GCA_005883355.1 Actinomycetota bacterium
CTCATCGATCGGGCTCTCCGCAATCATCGGGAGCATCTCGTTCTCGGGCTCGATGATCGCGTTCGCGAAGCTGCAGGAGCTGATCCGCGGACGCCCGATCACCTACCCGCTGCAGCAGGTCGTGAACGGGCTCCTCTTCGCCGCCTTGCTCGCAGCCGGGATCGCGATCACGGCAGGTGCGGAGCAACAGTGGCTGATGTGGGCTCTGATCGCCGGTGCGTCGCTCTTCGGGATCCTGTTCGTGCTGCCGATCGGCGGCGCCGACATGCCGGTCGTAATCTCTTTGCTGAACGCCTTCACCGGTCTTGCAGCGGCGGCAACGGGATTCGAGCTCGAGAACAACGTCCTGATCGTCAGCGGCATGCTCGTGGGAGCGTCGGGAACCTTCCTCACGATCATGATGGGCCGGGCGAT
The DNA here is from genome assembly GCA_005883355.1 of Actinomycetota bacterium. Taxonomy (GTDB): domain Bacteria; phylum Actinomycetota; class Thermoleophilia; order Gaiellales; family Gaiellaceae; genus 3-1-20CM-4-69-9. The sequence goes on from VAXG01000002.1 coordinate 415, forward strand.
GAACCGGTCCGTCGCGAACGTGCTCTTCGGTGCGTTCGGCCAACTCGCTCCGTCTGCCGCCGGCGCCGCCGCAGGTGGGGATGCCGACGGCCAGGTGCGCTCGACGACCCCGGACGACGTCGCCGTCATGCTCGCCTACGCGAACAAAGTCGTCTTCGTTCCCGGTTACGGGATGGCGGTCGCACAGGCGCAGCACGACGTTCGCGCGCTCGCCGATCTGCTGGAGTCGCGGGGCGTCGACGTCTCGTACGCGATTCACCCCGTTGCCGGACGCATGCCCGGCCACATGAACGTCCTGCTCGCGGAGGCGAACGTGCCCTATCCGCAGTTGAAGGAGATGGACGACGCGAACGCGGAGTTCCCGCGCACCGACGTGGCCCTCGTGATCGGGGCGAACGACGTCGTGAACCCCGACGCCCGCAACAACGCGAGCAGCCCGATCTACGGCATGCCCATCCTCAACGTCGACAGCGCGCAACAGGTCGTTGTGTTGAAGAGGAGCATGAATCCCGGCTTCGCCGGGATCGAGAACCCCCTGTTCCTCAACCCGAAGACCGTGATGCTGTTCGGAGACGCCAAGGAGTCGATCCACAAGCTCGCAGCGGCCGTCAAAGGTCTCTGAAACTACGATCCTCGTGGTGATCGCGAAGGTTCTGTTCTGGTTCTCGTTGGGGGCGCTGGTCTGGACCCAGGTCGGCTATCCGCTTTTCGCCGCGCTTCTGGCGCGTCTGCGCTCCCGGCCAGTTCTGAAGGGGGACTTCGTCCCGTCCGTGAGTTTGATCGTCGCCGCGCACGATGAGGAGGATGTCATCGAGCGCCGGGTCGGGAACCTGCTCGCACTCGACTACCCGCCGGAGAAGGTCGAGATCGTCGTCGCGTCCGACGCGTCGGACGACCGCACCGACGAGCTCGTCGAGGCGATTGCGGCGCGCGAGTCCAGGGTCCGGCTCCTGCGCTGTCCTCGCGAAGGCAAGGTCGCGGCCCAAAATCGGGCCGTCCGCGAGACCCAGGGCGAGATCCTCGCGTTCTCGGACGCAAACGCTCGGTGGCAACCGGACGCGTTGCGCAAGCTCGTGCGCAACTACGCGGATTCCGACGTTGCGTACGTCTGCGGCTCGAGCGTCTACGAGACGGCCGAGGGAACGAATCGCGAGGGGACCTACTGGCGCTTCGAGGGCTGGCTGCGCCGCAACGAGTCGGAGCTCGGCTCCATCACGGGCGGGATCGGCGCGATCTACACGGTGCGGCGCTCGGATTACGTTGACGTCGACCCGCGGTTCGGTCACGACCTCGCGCTGCCGTATCTGATGGTGCAACAGGGACGCCGTGCGGTCTACGATCCGGAGGCGCTTGCGTCGGAGAAGCCGTCGCGCGACATCGAGGACGAGTACCGCCGCAAGGTGCGCATGTTCGAGCACTGCTGGCTGATCGTCCTGCGTGGAAGGATGCTGCGCGGGCTCGGACCGACGTATCTGCTCGAGGTCCTGTCTCATCGGCACCTGCGTTATGCGAGCGGTCTCCTGCATCTCGTCCTGCTCGGATCTTCAATCGCGCTCGTGCGTCAAGGGACTGTGTTCGAGGTCGTGCTCGGAGCACAGCTCGGTTTGCTACTCGCCGCCGCCTTCGGCGTCGGGATCGCGCGCTACTACGTGCTCGTCACGTGGGCTACGGTCGTCTCGCTCGTCCGATATCTGCGCTTCGGCGTTCCCGCTGTCTGGGCCAAAGCGGAAGGGACACGCTGAACCGCGCGCTCGACGCCGCGGCCGCCGCGCTCGGGCTGGCGGTGGCAAGCCCCCTGCTCGCCGCCGCAGCGCTCGCGATCAAGCTCGACGACGGCGGACCCCTCTTCTACCGGCAGCAGCGCGTGGGCCTGAACGGAAAGGAGTTCGAGCTCGTCAAGCTGAGGACGATGGAGGTCGGGGCGGAGCACAAGGGCGCCGGCTTCGCCGTCAACGAGGGTGATCCGCGCATCACGCGCGCCGGGCGACTCCTCCGCCGGCTCTCGATCGACGAGCTACCCCAGCTCTGGAACGTCGTGCGCGGAGACATGAGCCTCGTCGGCCCGCGCCCGACACTGGCGTATCAGGTCGCGCGCTATACGCCGCGGCAGCGACGCCGACTCGAAGTGAGGCCCGGGATCACCGGGTGGGCGCAGATCCAGGGCCGTGCGCGCGTGCCCTGGGACGAAAGGATCGAGCTGGATGTCTGGTACGTCGAGCATCGCTCGCCCTGGCTCGACTTGAAGATCATCATGCGTACGCCGCGTGCGCTCTTCGCGGGCACGTACAAGGGCGACACAGGAGGCTGGTCGAAGTGATCCCCTTCTTCAACGGGACACAGGTGCGCAAGGCCGTCTCGCCCGAGAGTGCCCTGGAGGCCGTGCGCGAGGCGTTCATCGCGTATGCACGCGGCGAGTGGACGATGCCGCCGAAGGTCTATGTGCCGGCCTACCCGGAAGGAGACTTTCGCGCAATGCCGGCGCTGGGCGCGGGACACGCGCTGCTGAAGTGGGTGACGTCGTTCCCCGGCAATCCCGACCACGGACTGCCGACTGTCACCGGGCTCGTTCTCCTCTCCGATGCGACGAATGGGATGCCGAAGGCGGTGCTCGACGCGGGCGCAGTGACCGCTCTGCGCACGGGAGCGGCGGCGGTGCTCGCGGCAGAGACGCTGGGCCGAGCGGATGCGGAGACTGCGGCCGTGATCGGCGCCGGTGTCAACGGCGAGGCCGCCGCGCAAACCTTCATCGCGCGAGGGCGCCACGTGCAGCTGTGGGACGTCGACCGGGCGCGAGCCGAGGAGGTCGCGGCGCGAGTCGGCGCCGAGGTCGCACCGGGTCGCGACGAAGCGCTCGGCGCGGATCTCCTCGTGACCGTCACGCCAGGCCGGAACATCGTGCTCGAAGAAGGCTCGCTTCGTCCCGGTCAGCATGCGAGCCTGATGGGAGCGGACGGGCCGGGCAAGGCGGAGATCGCGGTCGAGGAGCTGGCGCGCGTGCGCGTCTTCTGCGACGACTGGGAGCAGGCGAGTCACAACGGTGAGCTCGTTCACGCAGTCGAGGCCGGCGTGCTCGGGCGCGACGATGTAACGCAGCTCGGTGACGTTCTGGCGGGGACTGCTGAGGGGCGAAAGTCAGAGCGCGACGTCACGGTCTTCGACTCGACCGGCCTCGCGATCCAAGACCTCGCCATCACGCTTGCGGCGATGGAACGCGCCGACGAGCTAGACCTGCCGAACTTCGACCTTTAGAAGCTCAGGCCCCTTCTACCGACGAATGCGGAGAATGCGGCGCTGCTTGGGCGCCCACTGCTGGCCATGCTGGGCGGTCGTGAAGAAAGCACCAGCGGGCGGAGCGCATGGCCTGCACCAGAAGCCGATCGTGTAATCGCCAGGCGGGACGTGCGGGACCGTGAACGACAGGCTCGCTATCCCTGGACTGTCGAGATGTAACGGTCCGAGGAGAATGATCCTCCGGTTACGGGGTGGACCGGTGGGTCGCTGGGCGCGCGCGGACCGGGCGAGTGCGATTGGAACCAGATAGACCCTCACGCCGGAAAATGGTGCGTAACGCTCGGGAGAATGGACTTGAATCCGTTGTCCCCAATGGGCGCGAGGCAAGGCGAACCACAGAGCAAGGTCGGCTGCGGCGCCGCTCGGGATCGCAAACTCGATGGTGAACGCGACCAGAACCCCGATGAAGAAGATCACCGTGCGGTGTCGCATGGGCCTACACCTCTTTACGTCTGCCGAACGTATCGAGTCCCGACTGCCGGCTCTCCTGTGGAAACTCCGTCACACTCTCGGCACGGTGTCCGACACCTGGCCGTGGATGAAGTGGCTACGGCGCAAACGGACGGCTGTGAGGCTCTGTGACGCGCCATGTGCCCGGTCGCGGCGCTGGCCTTCTCACCCGCGACTCACTTCCGGCACGGTGTCCGACACCTGGCCGTGGCCCTGAGGAGCTTCGCCCTTGGAGACGCCCACCTCGACTAAACAGACGTGGTTGGCGCGCGGACTGGTTCGTGCACAACTTCGAGCTTGATCCCATCGGGGTCGTAGAAGAACGCCGCGTAGTAGCCGGCGACGTACTGCGGAAACTCTTTCGGAGCGCTCTCGGTCTCGACGTCCTGGGACAGAACCCACTCCCAGCACTGATCGACAGCGTCACGCGTCGACGCCTCGAAGGCGAGGTGATGGACACCCACGGCATAACGATCGTAGGGGACCGGATGCGCATCAGACTGTTTCTCGCGGAGGCCGAGCCAGGTGTCCGCGGCCTGTAAGTACCAGATCGTCTCGCCACGCTCGCCCTCGAGCTCGAGTACGCCGCTCCAGCCGAGACCACGAAGAAGCGCGGAGTAGAAAATCTTGCTCCGATCAACGTCGGAGACTACGAGATCCAAGTGGTGAATCCCTCGCGACTGCACCGGTCGATGCTACTCGGCGAACCGTGCGTCGTTAGATCGGAGCGACGAGCACCTCCTATGATCCGCCGGATGGTTCCCGAGGCCCAGCTCAAACAGACCGAGCACGGACTGTTCGCGGGCGGCGAGGGCTGGTTCGTCCTGAGCATGCGTGACGTCCGCTGGTGGTACCGGGGGCACGGGTTCGAGGCCGGCCTTTCGGGTGACGGGGACTTCCCGCAGATCGGGATCGGCCTCACTGTGCTCGGTTCCGGGGAGCCGATGACGATGTACCACTGGGAAACCGACCAAGAAGACTTCCTGCTGCTCGCCGGCGACGCGCTCCTCATCATCGAGGGCGAGGAGCGGCCGTTGCGGCAGTGGGACTTCGTCCACTGTCCTCCCGAGACACGGCATGCGATCGTCGGCGCCGGAGACACCGGTTGCGTCGTCCTTGCGGTCGGGGCGCGAGAACGTCATACGACTCGCGGCCCCGACGGGCGCCTGCAGGGGACCGACGACTGGGGCGCCTACACGGTGGACGAGGCGGCGCTCCGTCACGGCACAGGGGTCGAGAAGGAAACGACCGACGCGGACGTGGCATACGCTCGGTTTCCGGCACCGGAGCCGATGCGATACCGCGACGGCTGGCTTCCCGCGCACCGAGACGGCTGAACGAGGACTAAACGAGGACTTCGCCCGCCGCGTCTGGCTGGATACGCGAAGGTGGAGCGGCGCGTCGAGGCATCAGGCCGAATCGTGAGAGGGCGTAGGGCAGGTAGCCGTGCGCCGTCATCTCTGTCGTATGCGCCCAACCTCCGACGAACTCGCTGACGGGCGCGCTCGAATTGAGACGCTTGATGTGACGGTAGAGCAGGCCGGACTCGTGGTACTGGTCGCTGACGGTCCTGTCGCGTGTGCTCCACCAGATCTGAAGCGGCACCCCGGCGAACGCGATCTTCCTCGCACAGTCGAGGGGGCTGCGGGCTTCGTATCCCCCCGGATTCGTCGCGGGTGTGCCGCCGATCTCGCGCCGCGCGAGCCTCTGCAGCCCCTCTCCGAAACGAAGGAGATCGAAGGCCCGATAGCGAGCCGCCATGTTCGTCGGCGCATCGAAGGCAGCCGCGCCGGCGAGCAACCGCGGAAATCGGGCGAGCAGGAGGAGCGTCTCCTGACCACCCATGCTGCCGCCGAACGCGAACACCCGATGACGATCGATCTGCAGCCAGGGAATGGCATGCTCCGCGATCGCCCCCATTCGCGCGAGGTCGCGAATCTCTCCCGGGTCACCCCATGAAAAGAGTGTCAACCTGCGGCCCTGACCTTCGGGATTGATGACAGCGAAGCCACCTCGTGCGGGCAGGTCGCCCCACCGTCGAATATTCGCCCGCGCGCCCACGCCGCGCCCGTGCGGCGAGATCACGAGTGGTATCGGTGGGTGCTTCTCCGGCCCATACCAAGCGGGCAGAATCAGGTAGGCGCGCCGTGAGAGACCGTCGTGAGCCCGGTACGAAATCGTCAGGACACGCACGAGCGGAGCGGCCGGATGCGCCAAGGCGACAGTGGGAAGCACCCCAGCGGCCAGGGAGAGAACGGCGCCTGCGATCGCCGCGCGTTTCGTCGTGCTCATCGGATGAGAACGTAGGCGTCGGCACCCGCCTTGTCGTGGCTCGCAACGGAGGCTTAACGAAACGACAAACGCAGGAAAACGTCGAAAGCTCAGCCGGACACCAGCAACCGCGCCGGCGAGAAGAGCTCGAGCAGGTCGTCGCCTTCCCCGAGGAGCGCCGACGCGACGAGCTCGCCGCACATGAAGCCAAGGACGTTGCCGTGGCCCGAATAGCCCGCGGCGATCCAGATGCCCTCGTGATCGGGGACGCGGCCGACCAGCGGCAGCAGATCCTGGGTCAGACCGAAGATCCCGGCCCAGCGGTGCGTCACCTCGGGCATGTAACCGAGCAACTCGACGAGAAAGGCGTCGAGCGCTTCCTGAATCGGCTCGGTCGTCGTCTCGTCGTCCGTCATCTCCGTGAGGATCGAGAAGTCGCGGAAGCCGCCGAGGACGATGCGTCCGTCAGCTAGCTGCTGCCAGTAGTCGAAGCCGTGTCGCGCGTAGTGCGGGCAGTCGAAGAGCCATTCGCGCAACGGCTCGCTCGCAATCACCTGGCCGCGCGCGGGCCAGATCGCGTCATCGAGCTCGGGCAGGAGACCGCGGCCCGATCCGTCGGTGGCGATGACGACCTGCTCGGCGTCGAGCTCGTCGAGAGACGGAATCCTGTGGTGCTCGCGGAACGCCACGCCTTCCGCGGCAGCCTGCTCCGCAAGACCACGGACGAACCGGCCAGGCTGCAGCGAGCCGTCCGTCGCATGGAAGATCGCACCGCGAAACTGGGGACGCAAATGCGCCAGTTGGTCGCGCCACTCCGCTGCGAATCCGTCCTCGCGCAGCGCTTCGTACTCCCGTCGGATCTCGTCACGCTCCTCGTCGTCGGCCGCAAGGCGAAGGCTGCCGGTGCGGCGGAACGCATCTCCGGCAACCGTCTCGAGCCGGTCGAGCGCGCCTTCGGTTCGGCGCCAGAGCTCCTTCGCTGCCTCGGCGCCGTATGTCTCGCGCGCGACGTCATATCGTGCTGCGCCCCCATGGAGGGCGAAGCCGCCGTTGCGGCCGCTCGCGCCCTCGGCGATTCCCCGAGCATCGTGCACCCGCACCCTGAGCCCGCCGCGCGCGAGCGCGAGCGCGCAGGCCACGCCGGTGATGCCCGCGCCGATGATGACGACATCGACCTCGTCCTGCGAACCCGCGTCGACCGAGGGGGTCGGCTCGTCGAGCCAGAATGGCGTGTTCACGGAGGCGATGCTATGCGAGCCGGCGGTAGATCCCGTCTCCTTCCGCCGCGAGTCCTGCGACGTCGAGCTCGGCGAGTGCCGCGATCACTTCACCGACGGCGAGTCCTGTCTTTCGTACGAGCTCGTCCGCCGTCGCGGGCAGAAGGTCGAGGATCGGATTGTCGTGCGCCGCGCGCCCCGGCGGCGATTGGATTCCGAGCGATTCGAGGACGTCGGCCGCTGCGGTTAGGGGCGTTGCTCCGAGACGCAAGAGCGCGTTTGTTCCTGCCGACAGTGCGGAAGTGATTTCGCCAGGGACCGCAAACACCTCTCTGCCCTCGTCGAGCGCGAAGTCGGCGGTGATCAACGCGCCGCTTCGTTCGCGTGCCTCGACGACGATCGTCGCGGCGCAGAGGCCGGCGATGATCCGGTTGCGAGCCGGGAAACGCCAGGGCGCGGGCTCGACACCGGACTCGTACTCCGAGACGATCAGCGAGCGCTCGCAGATCAATTGCGCCAGCGTTGTGTGCGCCGCGGGATAGTCGCGATCGATGCCGCACCCGAGAACCGCAACGGTGCGACCGTCCGTCTCCAGCGCACCGCGATGAGCTTCGCCGTCGATACCGCGCGCGAGCCCGCTGACGACGACGACACCGGCCGCAGCGAGATCGCGACCGAGCATGCGCGCCACCTGGGCGCCGTACGGCGAACAAGCGCGGGCACCGACGATCGCGACGGCCGGTTGGCCGAGCAGCGTTCCTTCACCGCTTCCTCGAAGGTAGAGCCGGGCCGGTGGATCGTGGATTGCGCGAAGCAGCGGCGGCAGCTCGCGCCTGCGCAAGTGCGTCACGGCGTCGCGAGCTCGGTGGGTGCGCGATACGCGAGGGCCTCGGCAATGTGCTCCGGCAGAACGGCATCTGAGGCGGCTAGCGCGGCGATCGTGCGCGCGACGCCGGCGACCTTCGCGCGGCCGCGGCCGGAGAGAGGCAACCGCTCGACGGCCCGCGTCAAGAGCTCGTCGGCGGCAGCCGTTCGCTTCGGCGTGCAATCCGCGAGCCGCAGTCGCGCCCCGACCACGCGGGCCCGAACGGGATCGGAAGCCTCCCCCGGGCCGGCCTGAAGCTCGAGAGCTCGAGCCCTGGGAACGGTCACAACCAGGTCGAACCGGTCGAGCAACGCTCGCGAGAGCTTGTCCCGATAGCGCGCTAGCCTCTGCGCGGAGCAGCTGCATTGCGCACCGGGATCTCCGCGCGCCCCACACGGACACAAATTCATGGTCCCTACGAGTTGGAACCTGGCCGGAAAGCGCACACTGCCGGCGGCACGTGCGACGACGAGCTCGCCGTCCTCGAGCGGTTGGCGCAGCGCTTCGAGCGCGGGACGCTGGAACTCCGCGAGCTCGTCCAGCAGCAGGACGCCGCGATGCGCGAGGCTGGCTTCGCCCGGCCGCAATCTCGGCCCGCCGCCGACGATCGCGGCCGTCGACGCGCTGTGATGCGGCGCGCGAAACGGCGCGTACCCGATCAGCGGATGGTCCGGGTCGACGAGGCCCGCGACCGAATGGATGCGCGTGACCTCGAGTGCCTGCTCTTCCTCGAGCGGCGGCAGGATTCCCGGCAACCGGCGGGCGAGCATCGTCTTGCCCGTGCCGGGGGGACCACCGAGCAGCAGGTTATGACGACCGGCCGCTGCCAGCTCGAGCGCGCGCCGGCCGCGCTCCTGTCCGCGGACGTCGGCGAGGTCGAGCGGACGCCGCCTCGCCTTGCCGTTGCCCACGACGAACTCGGGCGGCTCGAGCTCTCCACGGAGGTACGCGACTGCGTCCGACAGGTGACGAACGCCGACAGGCTCGACGCCCGCCAACGCAGCCTCGGCACACGCCTCGTACGGACAGACGATCCGCTCCAGGTCGTCGCGCCGCGCACCCTCGGCAACGGCGAGAACACCGCCGACCCGACGCAGGCGTCCATCGAGAGCGAGCTCGCCGCACGAAGCGTGTTCGGCTAGACGCGCGCGCGGAAGTTGATGCGATGCAGCGAGCAACGCGAGGGCGATCGGCAGATCGAACCCGGAACCTTCCTTCTTGAGCTCCGCCGGCGCGAGGTTGACCGTGACGCGTCCCCCCGGAAAGTCGAGCTCCGCCGAGAGAATTCCGCTCCGTACGCGTTGCTTCGCTTCCTGGCAGGCACGGTCGGCGAGCCCGACGATCGTCAGCGAAGGAGCACCGCCCTGGATGTGCGCCTCCACCTCTACCCGCCGCGGCTCGAGGCCGACGAGGGCAAAGGTGACCGCGCGCGCGAGCAAGCCTCGACGCTACGGCAAGATCCGTGACACGTCCGTGCCAGGTCAGTGTCAAATCTGTGACTAACCGGACCGCCTCGGCGACGTATCTACTAGGTGATGGTGATAGGTGCGACCTTCGTCGCCGCGATTTCGCTCCTGGCCGGGCTCGGCACGGACCAGTCCCAAGTGCTGTGGCAGGGTCCTGCCCTCGCCGGTGACGCAGTCGTCTGGAGTGAGGCGGCGGGCGCAACCGGCTCGCTTCACGAATGGACGCAGCGCCGCGGTGAACGCGTGGTCTATCGCAGCGACTCGCTCGCTCTCGGCCGGCCGCTCGCGGCCTCTCCCACGCTCCTCGCCTTCGAGCGCGCATACCCCAGCTGCAAGCCGCAGCCGAACTTCGTCTGCCCCCAAGCGGAGGATGCACTCGTCGGCCCCCTCCACGGCCCCTTCCGGACGTTGATCCGGCCGCGGACGTGCACGGTGCCGACGTCAGGCAATACGGTCGCACTCGACGGAGGCCTGGCCGCTTATCTCGAGATCGATTGCACGGGCCAGCGGATGAGAGTCGTGGTGCGCGACGTCAGACGTTCAGGAAAGCCGTTGGTCGTCCGAGACGCCGCGCTCTCGAGCGGATGTTGTCGCGACGTCGCGATCGCAGGGCGGTTCGTCGCCTGGACCGAGCGGAACGAGGTCGTCGTCTACGACCGGCTCGCCCGCCGTGTCGTCACCCGCGCGCGCATCGGGCCAGAGGCAGGCATCGACGTCGACCTCGGCTTCGATCTTCAGCGAGACGGCAAGCTCGCTGTCTCCTATCGGCTCGTCGAGCTCGCACGGGCGATCCCGACGACGATCGCCTGGCTCTCGCCTTCGGACCCGCGTCTTCACGTGCTCCCTCTACGCGGGACCGACACGCGGATCCGCATCGCCGCCGACCGCATCGCATTCGAGCGCTTCCGCACGCCGAGCACAAGCACCCTTGCCATCGCCGACCTCACTGGTCGCTCGCGGCCCGTTGCGGCCTTCGCTCCGCCGGTGGCCCTGCACGCCCAATTCGACTTCGACGGTCGACACGTCACCTGGGCTTCCAGGCGCGTGACCTCCACCCGCGTCGACTGTCCGCCACCCGGGCAGGAACGGCCGTGCGTCCGTCGCGAGACCGGTGTCACGTCGCTCTGGATCCGCGCCGCGGCCGGCGGCGCGCCGCGCGCGATCGCGCGGCTGCGCTTCGACGACACGCTCGCCCGGTTCTAGCGGGCGACGAGGACGTCTTCGAAGTACTCGCCCGCGCGACGGCCGGTCCGACGATTCACGTGGCGACGAAGACGCTCTTCGAGCCGAAGACCTGCGCGTTCGAGGATCTCCGGGTAGAGCTCACGGCGGTCGTTGACGACGATCACGATCGGCGCGCCTCGTCGCAGCGCCGGTCTGGCGTTGAGGAGCACGTCGACGATCCCGTCGGAGTAGGCGGCCAGAGCAGCGCGGGAATTCCCGGCGGCGGCTGCGCCCACCTCGAGCTCGCGACGGTCGTCGAGCCCGAGCAACTCGTATGCGTAGCGATGCTGCTCGTGGTAGTCGATCAGGCCCGGATACGGAGGCGACGTCAACATGCCGTCATAGCGGCCCGGCAAGCGCTCTGCGCGCACGTCGCCGTGAATGACGGACGCGACGGAGCCCCGTGCGCGAACGCGCGAAAACTCCTTCAGTCGCGCCAGCGTGTCGAGCGTGTAGCGGCGGAGGAATTGCGCTGCCGTCTCGACCGGCCGGCACTCTCGTCGATGCTTGTGACACCAGTACGGCTCGAGCTGCGGCTGCCGCGGAAACTCGAGATCGAAGTGGGTCGTCCGACGTGCCGATCTTGCGGCGCGGGCGAGCACAACACGAAGCACGTCTGCGTGCTCGTACTCGTCGATCAGAGCACGGAATCCGAGCAGCTCGCGAGCGGCCTGCGGCGCGAACCACCGGCGAACATATGCAGAGGGACGGTCACTGGACGTTTCTCCGACGCGCGAGTGCACCGCACGCAGCTCCTGCTCGATGACGAACGGGTTGTACGAACGGGTCTTGACGTCCATGAGCAGGCAGTTGAAGGCCGCCACGTCGACGCCGGTTGCATCGAAGCCGCTCTCGAGCGCCTGCACGAGCGTCGTGCCCGAGCCGGCGAACGGATCGAGCACATGTTGGCCCGGCCGGAAGTATCTCCCCAGCAGGATCTCGACGAGTTGCGGGATGAACTTGCCGAGGTACGGGTGGAGCCGGTGGACGTGCTTCGTCCGCTCCCGCTCCGGGAGGTCACGCTCGGACCACGAGAGCGCGAGATCGAGCTCGGCATAGAGGGCGTCCTGCGTCGGGGCCACCCGCGCCAGTTCGACGCCGGAGTCAGAAAGCCTCGGCCACCCGTTCCAGCTGGCCGCCCCGGACGGCGATCACGTCGAAAGAGACCTGAAGCCCCGCGGTCTCCGAATGGCGTGCGAGCCAGGCGTCGGCCGCAAGTCGGAGGCGACGCTGCTTCTCGTCATCCACCATCTCGAGCGGATCGCCGAACCGCTCCCCGCTCTTCTCCTTCACCTCGCAGAACACGAGCCGGCGTCCGCGGCGAACGATGATGTCGAGCTCGTAGCCGGCGGCCCAGGCGTTCGTCGCCAGGATTCTGTACCCGCGCATGCGGTACCACCACACGGCGCGCTGCTCGGCGCGCTTGCCGGGACGCAAAGGCACACCGCGAGGCTACGTCGCGGGAGTGCGCCTGTCTGTCATGGAACTCGAACGGCACTCACCACGTGCAGATTGTTCTGATCGACAACCGCCAACGTACGGCCACGAGGCCCTCGCACGACCAGTCGACCGTCCCCGGCGCGGCGGATCCGGAACTCGAAGAGGTGCTTCGGTTGGCTCTTCCACGGGAGATCGACGCACACCGCACCCGCATGCATTGTGTCGAGCGCGTGAATGAACGTCTTGTCCGAGCCCCCGTACAACGTGTAGGCCCAGCTTCTATCCCCCGACGTCACGCGCGAGATCGGCGCGCCCTGCATCGCACTTTCCGACTCGCGTTTGTCGGTGACGGGCTGTGCGAGCAGCCGGCCGGCGTGCAGGTCGTAAGCGCGCACGCGATAGCGGGTGAAGTCCTGCGCAGAGACGTACTCGACGAAGTAGAAGTAGCGCCCATCCGGCGAAAGCGCGTCGAAGACCTGGTGCCCTGGAAGCCGGAGCTTCCGCACAACCTTCATCTTCTTCACGTCGACCAGTGCGAAGGTGCTGTGTTTTCGGAGCGTTGGCCCTGCAGTCGCTTCGCCGAGGAGCAGCGTTCGGCCGTCGCCCATCAAGCCGTCAGCAGTCCCGTCGAACGCAACGACGGGTATCCCCCACGTCCCTTTGAGTGCCATGAACCGGAGCACACGGCCGTCCTGACGACGGATGACTTCTATGGCTGTCGAGTCGACCGCCGGGACGGCGACGTACCGAACAGCGCCGTTCGCGAGCCCGTCCCAGCCCTGCTGAACACCGGCACCCGGCCCGCCCGCCCCACCCGCGTTCGCCACCGTCGCGGCACAACCCATGCAGACTGCGATCGTCGCAAGCAAGCGTCTAGCCATTTTGGGCCTCCCGTCGTCGCCTTCTGACGGTGATACGCCTGCCGCCGCGGTTAGGGTCCGTCAGCCGCGCGCTTCGTCAGGAGCGTGTGGATCTCACGTGTCAGGGCGGCGACCTGCTCGGTCAGCTCCTTGTCCTGCCGGGTCAGATCGGTGTTCGCCTCGAGCAACGCCTGGACCTTGTCCGTTTCGGTCTTCACCCGGGCAACACGTTCGGCGGCGCGCTTCTCGACCTGGTCGTGGTGCATCTCGAGTTGGTCGCCGAGGGCCTTGTCGCGCGTAGCCTGCCTCGTCTGCGCCAGCAGGATCAGCGGCGCGGCGTACGCAGCCTGGGTCGAGAAGGCCAGGTTGAGGAGGATGAACGGGTACGGGTCCCAGTGCGCCATGAGCGCGACCGAGTTGAGCGCGATCCAGGCGATGACGACGAGCGTCTGCCCGATGATGTATCGCGGCGTTCCGAAGAAGCGCGCGGCTCGTTCTGCTCCACGACCGAAGGGATCCTCACCGAAGGCGCCGTGCTCGGTCACCAATCACGAGAGTAGGCCGTCAGGCGGACAGCGCCGCCACCTCCGCCTCGTTCAGGTAGCACATCGCCTGAAAGGAGCGGCGATGAATGCGCGATGGCCCACGCTCGCGCACCATCTTCGAATGGCCCGGCGTGATGTAGCCGACGTGCGAGGAGAAACCGTAGTGCGGGAAGAGCGCGTCCATCCTGCGCATGACCCGATCGCGCGTCACCTTGGCGACGATCGAAGCTGCGGCGATCGCGGCGCTCTTCTCGTCACCGTCGACGACGGCCCTGTGCGGAGGCGCGGTCGGACCGAGGCGGAAACCGTCGACGAGACACGCTTCGGCCGGCGGTGACAGTGCGTGCAGGATCTCGCGCATCGCCGCGAGGTTCGATTTGTGCAAGCCGTTGCGGTCGATCGCCCCGTGCGGGATCACACGCACGACCACTTGCTCGGCGCAGCCCAGGACGGCGTGGAAGAGCTCCTCCCTGCGTTCAGGCGAGCACTGCTTCGAGTCGTTGAGGAACCCGAGCGGGCGAACCTTGTGGTCGCGCAGGGAGCCGTAGTCGAGCAGCACTCCCGCTACGACCAGCGGGCCCGCCAGGCAGCCACGACCCGCCTCATCCGTCCCCGCTACCAGCCGGGCTCCGAGCTGCCGGTCGAACTTCAGGAGCTTCTGGCCGGTTTTCGTGGGCGCCACGGCGCCGAGGATAGCTGTCTACTCGGCGGGGTCGGCCGGGGTCTCTGCGGAATCGTCCTGGGTCTCAGCGACTTCGGCCGGCTCTGCGCCCTTCGGCGCCCGGACGACGTCTTGGCGCAACTCGCGAATGCGCGCTTTCTTGCCGACCTTCCCGCGCAGGTAGTACAGCTTGGCGCGGTTGACGTCGCCGACAGCCGCGACCTCGATCTTCTCGATCTTTGGCGTGTGCAGCGGAAAGGTGCGCTCGACGCCCACGCCGAAGGACTGCTTCCGGACTGTGAACGTCTCGCGGGCGCCGGCACCCTGCCGCTTGATCACGATCCCCTCGAAGACCTGGATCCGCTGCCGCTGGCCCTCGATCACCTTGAAATGGACGCGCACGGTGTCCCCCGCCTTGAACTGCGGGATGTCGTCGCGCAACTGGGCGCGCTCGAGTGTCTCGATCACCTTGCTCATAGGAAGACGACCCGAGGGCCGGGGCGGAATCCTAGCGAAAGACCAACTTCGTGGCTCAGAGCGACGAAGTCGCTAGTGGAAGGAGATCCGGCCCGGTGGCCAGTACGTGGCGAAGACCTTGCCGATCAGGTTCTTGCGCGGCACGAGGCCCCACCGGCGAGAGTCGCAGGAGGAGCTCCGGTTGTCTCCCATCATCAGGTAGTAGCCGTTCGGGATCCGGGTGTAGGTGTTCCTCGGCGGGATGTCCCGCATGGTCAGGGTCTGCGTATCGCGCCTGAGGGCTTTGACGTACGGCTCGTTCAGCTTCTTCCCGTCGATGTAGACGTAACCGGCGCGCTCCTCCCACACGTCGCCGGGCACCCCGATCAGGCGCTTGACGAACGTTCCTTCCGAGCCGCACTCCTGCTTCGCCAGGCTCGGCGTCAGGAACACGACGATCTCGCCGCGCCGCGGGCTGCGGAAGTGGTAGATGAAGCGGTTCGCCAGGACACGGTCCGACGTGGCCGCCTCGCAGCCCTGGGCGGGCCGAGCGCAGTGCAGCGTCGGCTCCATCGACGATGACGGGATGCGATAGGGGTTGACGATCCAGGCCTTGATCGCGAGGACGATCGCGACGGCGCCGGCGATCGTCACGACCCAGTCGATGGCGACACGCCACCCGTGCGGCAGATTCGGGAACAGGCGGTCGAGCGGGTTGTGTGTCTTCTTCTGCGGCGCTCCCTTGGGTGGACCGAGTCCGTCCCGCTGGGAGTCGTACCTCGCGCGCTCTTCCGGATCGCGCAGGACGTCGTACGCGTCTCTCAACTCACGCCAGGCACCGTCCTGGTAGCCGAGCTCGAGCGCACCGCGACGGTAGGCGGACTCGATCTCCTGCGGCGACGCGTCCGGTCGCACGCCGAGCAACGCGTAGTGGTCGCTCACGTGACGGTCCGCCGCCGGCTCTGTTCCCGTCGCCATTCCTCGATCTTTGCGTGGTCGCCCGATAGGAGGATCTCGGGCACGCGCCAGCCGCGAAAGTCCGGAGGGCGCGTGTAGTGGGGATACTCGAGACCGCCGTCGAGCTCGGAGGAGAAGCTCTCGAACGCGCCCGACTCCTCCTTGATCGCTCCCGGAAGCCTGCGCGCGATCGCGTCGACGATGACCATCGCCGGGAGATCGCCGTTGGACAGGACGTACGGCCCGATCGAGATCGCGTCCGACGCGAGATGCTGGACGACGCGCTCGTCGAAACCTTCGAAGCGGGCGGAGAGCAGCGTGAGCCGCTCCTCGTCGGCCAGCTCCTCCACTACCTCCTGGGTCAACTGGCGGCCCTGCGGCGTCAACGCGATCACGCGCTGGTCGGGCACGCCGTCGTACACGGTGTCGAGCGCAGCTGCGACGACGTCGACCCGCAACACCATGCCCGCGCCGCCGCCGTACGGCTCGTCGTCGACCTGTGCGGCGCGCAGCGGCGTGGTGTCTCGATAGGAGAAGAGCCGCAGGTCGAGCTCGGTGCCGAGGACGGTGGCCACCGGCCTTTGCTCCGTCAGCCATGCGAAGGCATGCGGAACGAGGGTGAAGACGTCGAGCTGCACGGGCGAACCAGATTAGCTAGTGCGTCCGGAGAAGCCGGGTGAGACCACGATCCGGCCGTTCGCGAGATCGACTACGCGGACGCAGTCCTCCACCATCGGGAGGGCAAGCCCGGAGTCGAGCTCCAGCACGTCGTTCGCGACACCGGGGATCACGTCGGTCACCGTGCCGAGCTCGTCGCCTCCCTCCTCCTCCACCCTGAGTCCCACCAGCTGAAACACGTAGTACTCGTCCTCGCCGGCCGGCGCCAGCGACTCGCGCGGCACCTCGAGCTGGGCTCCTCGCGCGACGCGACGGTCGAGGCGGATCACGGGACGCCCGCGCGCGTGCCTGCGCGCAACGACCTTCGCGGGCTCGCCCCCGACGATCAGCTCCGCCCCCACCTCGAAGCGTTCCGGGGCTTCGCTCGCGTTCTCGACGACGAAGGATCCGTCGAGACCATGGGACTTGCCGACACGTCCCACGACGACGGTCTCCGAGCTGTGCACGGGACCGTCGCTCGTCTAGTCGACGATCTCGAGCTGCACGCGGCGATGCTCGCGCACGCTGCCGGCACGGACGATCGTGCGCAGCGCGCGCGCGATGCGGCCCTGCTTTCCGATCACCTTGCCGAGATCGTCTTGCGCCACATGCAGCCGAAGCACGACGGCGTCGGGCTCGTCGACTCGCTCGACGCGCACGGCATCGGGGTCGTCGACGAGTTGCTTCGCCAGGTACTCGAGAAGGTCGGCCACTATTGGGTCAGATTCCTCACCTTCAACAGCTTGCGCACGGCCTCCGACGGCAAGGCGCCTTTGCCGAGCCAGTCCTTCACCTTTGCCTCGTCGAACTCGATCAGCGAAGGATCGTGCTGCGGGTTGTAGCGCCCGACGATCTCGATGAACTTGCCGTCGCGCGGCGAGCGCGAGTCGGCGACGACGACGCGGTATACCGGATTCTTCTTCGATCCGACACGCGTCAACCTCATGCGTACGGCCAAACGATTACCTCCTCGATTTCTGTCGCTTCTTGCGTTTGTTGGATTTTGTCGCTTTTCGCTGACCCGGCTGCGGAGCGGCTGCCGGGGCCTGTCCCGTCAGGGCGCCGAGATCGGGCATCTTGCCTTTGCTCACGCCCTTCATGAGCTTCTCCATCTGCTTGCGCGCGTCCAGCAGACGGTTGACTTCCTCCACGGTCGTGCCCGATCCGTTTGCGATGCGCTTGCGCCGGGAGCCGTCGATCACTTTCGGCAGCCCTCTTTCCTGGGGCGTCATCGACAGGATGATCGCTTCGACGCGACCCAGCTGCCTCTCGTCGATCTCGTCCATCCCCTCGAGCTGCTTCCCGAGGCCCGGGATCATCTTCAGCACGCCCTGGATCGGTCCCATGCGGCGCAGCATCTTGTAGCTCTTGAGGAAGTCGTCGAAGGTGAACCGGCCCTTCATCATGCGGGCCTCGAGGTCCTTCTGGTCGTCCTCGTCGGCAGCTTGCTCGGCGCGCTCGATCAGCGTCAACACGTCGCCCATGCCGAGGATGCGCGAGGCCATACGATCGGGATGGAAGTACTCGAGCTGGTCGAGCTTCTCGCCGACGGAGATCAGCTTGATCGGCCGGCCGGTGACGGCCTTGACGGACAGCGCCGCGCCGCCGCGCGCGTCGCCGTCGAGCTTCGTCATCACGACGCCGTCGAACGCGATCCGCTCCTGAAACGCAAGCGCGACGTTCACAGCCTCCTGCCCGGTCATAGCGTCCACCACGAGCAGGACGTTCGCTGGCTTCGCCTCGTCGCGGACGCGCTCGAGCTCCTGCATCAGCTCCTCGTCCACGTGCAGGCGTCCCGCGGTGTCGAGAATGATCGTGTCGACGCCGTCCGCGGTCAGCTGCCGAAGCCCTTCGCGCACGACCGCGACCGGATCCGTGCCGTCGCCGCGGTACACCGGAACCTGGATCTGCTTGCCGAGCTGCTCGAGCTGGTCGATCGCGGCGGGCCGCTGCAGGTCGGCGGCCACAAGCGCCGGGCTGCGGCCTTCCTTTCGCAGCAGAAGCGCAAGCTTGGCCGCGGCCGTCGTCTTGCCCGATCCCTGCAGACCGGCGAGCAGGATCACGGTCGGTGGGCGACCTGTGAATGCGAGCTGGGAGCTGCCCGAGCCCATCAGGGCGGTCAGCTCGTCGTGGACTGCCTTCACGACTTGCTGTCCGGGCTGCAGGCTCTTCAAGACCTCCTGGCCGAGCGCGCGCTCGCGCACCTGGGCGACGAACTGCTTGACGACCTCGAAGTTGACGTCCGCCTCGAGCAGGGCGAGCCGGATCTCGCGCATCGCACGCGAGATCGCTTCCTCGTCGAGCTTTCCACGCCCGCGTAGGTCGCCGAGAGCGCCCTGGAGCCTGTCTGAGAGGGTGTCGAACACGGCCGGGAAGTGTACTTGCGGGTGTTTCTAGGCCAGACTCGGGGCGTGCCCGACCATTCCGAGCGCAAGCTCGCGACGGTCCTGTTCGCCGTCGAACGGCACTCACGGCAGACCTGGTTCTTGCTTCCGGGAGCCGCGGTGCGACTGGACGGCGCCGCGCTCGGCTAGGCGCTTCGTAAGGCGAGTCCTACACTCAGGACATGGCCGTAAGCCGAAGAACGGTCACCGTCCTCTTCGCCGATGTGGCCGATTCGACGCCGCTCGGAGAGCGGCTCGACCCGGAGACGCTCCGACAGGTCATGTCCCGGTGGTTCGACAGGATGTCGGAGGTGCTCGAACGCCACGGCGGCACCGTGGAGAAGTTCATCGGCGACGCCGTGATGGCCGTCTTCGGCATCCCGGATCTGCACGAAGACGATGCGCTGCGCGCGGTGCGCGCCGCAGCGGAATTGCGGGGTGCGCTCGCGGGGCTCAACGACGAGCTGGCGCGGGAGCTCGACGTACACATCGGCATCCGTGTCGGCGTCAATAGCGGCGAGGTGGTCGCCGGAGACGGGACCGGCGGCCAGATGCTCGTCACCGGCGATCCGGTCAACGTTGCGAAGCGACTCGAGGAAGCAGCGCGCACCGGCGAGATCCTCCTGGGCGAGGGCACTCGCCGGCTCGTCGAGAACGCCGCGCTGCTCGAGCCACGCGACGAGTTGACCGTAAAGGGGAAAAGCGGCCCGGTCCTCGCGTGGAACCTTCTCGGCGTAATCGAAGGGGCACCGGCGTACGCGCGACGCCTCGATGCGCCACTCGTCGGCCGCGCCGACGAGCTGCTTGTGCTCTACGAAGCCTTCGCGGAGGCTGTAGCCGAACGAACGTGTCGGCTCGTAACAGTCGTCGGTCCCGCGGGCATCGGCAAGTCGCGACTCGCGACGGAGCTCGTCCATAGTGTGCGCGGGCGGGCGCGCACGGTCAGCGGCCGGTGCCTCCCCTACGGCGAAGGGATCACGTTCTGGCCGTTGGTGCAGATCGTCGGCGCACTCGGCAGCGACACCGGCATCCGCGAGTTACTCGCCGACACCGACGATGGAGAGCTCGTCGCAGAACGTGTTCTTGGCGCAGTCGGGCCGACACAGACCGCCGGTCCGAGCGGCGAGCTGTTTTGGGCCGTCCGCCGCCTGCTCGAAGAGGTTGCCCGTGAGCAGCCGCTCGTCGTCGTGGTCGAAGACATCCATTGGGCCGCGCCGACGTTGCTTGACCTGCTCGAGTATCTAGCAGGCTGGACGCACGACGCAGCGGTCCTGCTGCTCTGCCTTTCCCGCCCCGACCTACTCGAGGAACGGCAGGGCTGGCTGACGACGCCGAACATCACCGGAATCGTGCTTGCGCCGCTCACCGATGAAGAGGCAGATGCTTTGCTCGACGAGATCGGCCAGGAATGGCCGCTCGATGCCGAGGCTCGCGCGCGCATCAAGGAGGCGGCAGAAGGCAACCCGCTCTATGTCGAGCAGATGGCGGCGATGCTCGCGGAGGGCGGGCCCGCAGACTCGATTCCCCCTTCGATTCATGCGTTGCTCGCTGCGCGCCTCGATCGCCTGCCAGCCGACGAGCGCGCCGTGCTCGAGCGTGCCGCCGTTGCGGGGAAAGAGTTCGTGCGCAGCGCGGTGCTGCGGCTGTCCGACGACATCGAACGCGAGGACGTGGATGCCCGACTACTCAGCCTCGCCCGCAAGGACCTGCTCGCCGCGAACCCCGGCCGCGAAGACGCCTACCGGTTCCGCCACGCCCTGATTCGCGATGCGGCGTATGCAGGCATCCCCAAGGAGCTCAGAGCCCAACTCCATGAGGGTTTTGCCGATTGGGCCATGCGGACCACGGCAGGCCGGGCGGGTGAGCTCGACGAGATCGTCGGCTACCACTACGAACAGGCCTTCCGCTATCGAGAAGAGCTCGGCCCGCTCGACGAACGCGCACGAAAGCTTGCGGACCGTTCAGGCGAATTGCTCGGCCAGGCAGGTGAGCGCGCCTTCACACGGCACGACATGCCCGCTGCCGTCAACCTCTTGGCCCGTGCGATTACGTTGCTCCGCGACGAGAGCGCAATTCGACTGCAAGCATTGCCGCAGCTCGGAAGCGCGCTTATGAAGACAGGCGATTTCACGCGCGCAGACAAGGTGCTCGGCGAGGCGCTCGCAGGAGCCGCAGCTGCAGGGGACAAGAAGCTCGAGCTCCGCACGCTCATCGAGCGGGAGTTCTTCCGGACCTTCACCAACCCGGAGAGCTCGACCGAGGAGATCGTCCGGATCGCCGAGATGGCTATCCCTTTGCTGGAAGAGCTCCATGATGAGCTTGGGCTCGCGAAGGCATGGTGGCTCCGCAGCGAGGCGGATGTGATCGCCGGCAGGTGGGCCGCGCGTGCCGAGGCGCTCGAGCGTGCACTCGAACACGCAAAGCGTGCCTCCGACGCTCGAGAGATCTCCACGATCATTGCGCTGCTCGCACAGGCGCTCGAGTACGGACCGACGCCGGTGCCAGAAGCGATTCGGCGCTGCGAGGAGTTGCGCGCCAGCGTGCGGGAAGACGCGGAGGTACGAGCCGCGATCGCCAGCACGCTCGCCGGGCTACAGGCGATGCAGGGCAACTTCGACGAGGCGCGCGTACTTGCCGAGGAGGGGCGTGTGGTCTACGAAGAGCTCGGACTCCGCTACATGCGCGCCGCCCGCTCCATCGCATCCGGCTCGGTCGAGCTGCTGGCCGGCGACCCGGCAGCGGCAGTGCGGGAATTGCGCTG
Organism: Actinomycetota bacterium; assembly: GCA_005883355.1. Taxonomy (GTDB): domain Bacteria; phylum Actinomycetota; class Thermoleophilia; order Gaiellales; family Gaiellaceae; genus 3-1-20CM-4-69-9. The sequence goes on from VAXG01000002.1 coordinate 21,920, forward strand.
GGGTTATGACGAGCTCGAGAAGATGGGCGAGCGGGGAACCCGGTCCACTCTTGCTGCCTTCCTTGCACAAGCCCTGGTCGCGGACGGTCGTTACGACGATGCAATCGAGTTCTCGAACATCAGCCAGGAGATGGCCACGGAGGCAGACGTCGTCACACAGGCGGTTTGGAGAAGCGCCCGCGGAGCTGCGCTCGCGGAAACCGGCGACCTTTCCGAAGGGGAGCGCCTCGCGCGGGAGGCCGTCACGCTCGCGAACGGAACGGATTTCGTCGATCTCCAGGCCGGGACGCTGATCGGTCTCGCAGGTGTCCTCGCTTCCGGCGGACGGACCGAAGAATCGACAGCGCTCGCCGAGCAAGCCCGCGTGATCTACGAACGGAAGGGAAACATCGCCGCCGCGGAACGGCTATCCGAGGGGGCCCGAGCGCGTTAGGCTCGACCGAACCAGAAAGGAGGGCGGAATGAGCGAGACGCCGAATCCGAATCAGGGCGGCGGCGGGGAAGACGATGATTGGGGCGACACCTTCAAGGACGCATGCGATAAGGCGTGGGACAAGAAGGTGAAGAAGGGCGGGGGCGAGCAGGTCTTCCGCATAGACAAGGTCCACGTCAAGGGCACGAACCCGATCAGCGGTTATCGAGTCATTCTCAGCGACCAACTCTAGGGGGTTTTGTGGCGGACGTCGTCAAGGTCATCACGCTCATCGGCTCTTCGCCGGAGAGCTTTGCCAAAGCAGCCGATGCCGCCGTGCAGGAAGCTGCGAAGACCCTGCGCGGCATCACCGGAGCCCACGTGGTTTCGATGAGTGCAAAGGTCGAAAGCGACCGCATCACCGAGTACCGAACCACTGTGGACGTCGCGTTCGCGTTGGAGCGGTAGTCGCGCGGAGGGGCGGGAGTATCTCGCCCCTCCCCGGATTCAAGGGCTAACCGGAGACGAGGGCCCGCGCAAAATCATCAGCATCGAACGGTCTGAGATCTTCAAGGGTCTCGCCGACGCCGATCAGCTTGACCGGCAAACCGAGCTCGTGTGCGATTGCGACGGCGATGCCGCCCTTTGCGCTGCCGTCGAGCTTCGTCAGCGCGACGCCCGTGACTCCGACCGCTTCTCCGAAGAGCCGCGCCTGCTGCAGTCCGTTCTGTCCTGTCGTCGCGTCGACGACGAGCAGCGTCTCGTGCGGCGCTCCTTCCAGCTTGCCCTCGATGACGCGCCGCACCTTCGCGAGCTCCTGCATCAGGTTCGACTGCGTGTGTAGACGACCGGCGGTGTCGACGATCACGACGTCGCGGCCGTCGCGCGTCGCCGCCTCGATGGCCTCGTAGGCGACCGACGCCGGATCGGCTCCGCGCTCGGCCCCGACGAACTCCGCGTTCGCCCGGTCGGCCCAGATCTCGAGCTGTTCCTCGGCCGCGGCACGAAACGTGTCGGCCGCACCGAGCACGACGGCATGCCCGTGCTGCCGCAGCCGCTCGGCCAGCTTGCCGATCGTCGTCGTCTTGCCGGTGCCGTTGACGCCGACGACGAGCAGAACGCTCGGGTTGGCCCGCACGTTGAGAATCGGCGGATCGCCCAGGAGCGTCGAGATCTCTTCCGCCAGCGCGGCGTTGAGATCGGCCAGATCCGGACGAGCTTCGAGCCGCCGGACGAGCTCGGCCGTCGCGGGCACGCCGACGTCGGCGCGGATCAGCGCTTCCTCGAGCCGCTCCCATGCAGCGGCGTCACCTGGATCGAACGCGGCCGACGCGAGCTCTGCGGTGAGCGCCGTGCGGCTCTTCGAGAGCGAGTCGCGTAGACGAGAGAACAGTCCTGCACGCTCAGCCGCGGGCTCAGGCTGCGCGTTGTCCTCTCCGAGTAGCTCGGCCCAGCTACGAGGCAATCGCGGCGGCCTGCTCGCGTGGCAGGCGCCGGGAAACGATCTGCGAGACCCCGTCGGCGCCCATCGTCACGCCGTAGAGGATATCCGCGGCCTCCATCGTCCTCTTCTGGTGCGTGATGACGATGAACTGCGCGCGATCGGAGTAGCGGCGCAGCAATTCGACGAAGCGTCCGATGTTCGTGTCGTCGAGCGCGGCCTCGACCTCGTCGAGCAGGTAGAAGGGACACGGCCGCGCGAGGAAGAGCGCGAACAGAAACGAGATCGCGCCGAGAGCCTTCTCGCCGCCCGAGAGCAGTGACAGGCGCGTCACCTTCTTGCCGGCCGGTCGCAGCTCGACCTCGATGCCGGGATGCTCGTCTTCGTCCTCGGGCTCGGTGAGGCGCAGGCGCCCTTCGCCGCCGGGAAAAAGCGTCGCAGCGACTTCGGCGAAGTTCTCCTGCACGGACGCGAACGTCTCTGAAAAGCGTTGCTCTACGGTCCGAGTGAGATCGTCGCGCAGCGTCTCGAGCTCCTTCAGGCTCTCCTCCAGATCGGCGCGCTGCGTCGACAGCTCGACGAGACGCTCCTTCTCCTGGTCGTACTCCTCCTTCGCGAGGGGGTTCACCTGGCCGAGCGACTCACGACGCCGCTCGAGCCGCTCGATGCGTTCGGCGAGCTCGTCGCGGTCAGCTCCTTCGGCGGGCTCAGCATCGGCGGCCTCGAGCCGGCGGCGCGCCTCGTCGGCCTCGGCTTCGATTCGGGCACGCTCGACATCGACTGCGCTCAGCCGCTCGCCTGCCTCGGCCGAGGCACGGCGTGCATCCACTTCTTCGGCGCCCAGCCGGCGCAGCTCTGCAGCAAGCGCCCCCGTACGGGAAGCGCCGGCGTCGGCGCGAGCCCGTAGTGGGGCTTCGAGGCGATCGTCGCCGATTCCGTCGAGCGTCTCCACGAGTTGCGCCGCGAGTCGCGCCAGCGTCACGGTCAGTGGATCGCGCCTCGCCGAGTACGCATCCGCTGGAATCGGAGTGGCGACTCGCGCCTCGAGCTCGTCCACCTCGGCGGCGAGCGCACGCCGGCGAGCCTCGAGCTCGAGCCAGACGGCTTCGGCCGTCTCGCCGGCGAACCAGATCTCGCCGCGGTCCGGGTCGTAGCCGAAACCTTCGGGAGTGACGGCCGGAACCTTTGAGTGGAGTAGCTCCTCCTTCGCCACGACTGGCAACTCGCGGACCAGCTCGCGCGGGTCGCGTGTGAGAACGACGACGCTGCCGAGCCCGCCGGCCCTTGCGCGCTCTGCCAGCGCGAGCGCAGCCCGTGCGTCGGCAGCCATGAGCGCAGGTGCGCGATGACCGAGCGCCGCTGCGACCGCCCGCTCGCGTCCCGGCGCAACGTCGAGGAGCGAGAGCGCAAGGCGCTGGCCCTGCTCCGCAAGCGCACGTGCTGCAGGCGGCAGGCCTTCCCGTTCGGCGAGGGCGCGCTCGAGTGTCTGCAGACGTTCGCGTGCGAGCCTTGCGTGCTCCTTGAGCGTTTCGCGCTCCGCGCGCACGCGGCTGTCGAGGACGCGCCGTGGCTGCGAGAGCTCGGCACGCAACCGTTCGAGCAGCGACTCCGCACTCTCACGCCGAAGCTCGAGTCGTTCGCGCGCGCTGCGCAGGCGGTAGAGCGTCGCCGTCGCCTCCTCGCGCCGGCCGGCTGCGTCTGCAAGTTCCTCTTCCGCGCGGCGGCGTTCCTCGAGCAGCGAGTCGAGCCGCTCGTCGGCATGCTTGCGGGCAAGCACGGCCGCGGTGCGCCGCCCCTCGCCGTTCTCGAGCCGCTCCTGCAAGGCGGCCAGGTCGAGTTCTGCGACGCGCGCCCGCAGCGACGCGAGCTCGCCGAGGAGCTTCTGAGCCCGCTCGGCGGCGGTGGCCTGGAGCGCCAGGGGGCGCAACCGCTTCTTGACCTCAGCCTCGACGTCACGCGCGCGCTCGACCTGGATCGCAACGCGCGCGAGCTTGAGCTCGGCTCGATGCTTGCGGCGTTTGAAGCGGCCGAGCCCGGCGGCTTCCTCCAGCAGCTCGCGCCGCTCCTCGGGCTTCGAGCCGAGGATCTCCTCCACTCGGCCCTGGCCAATGATCGAGTGCATGCCGCCGCCGAGCCCGAGGTCGGCGAGCAGCTCGACGAGATCGATGCGCCGCACTGCCGTGCGGTTGAGCAGGTACTGCCCCTCGCCGCCGCGGTGCAGCCGTCGCGCGACCGACAGCTCGGAGTACGGCAGCGGCCCGTCGCCGTCGGGATTGTCGAAGAGCAGCTCGACCTCGCAGAAGTCCTCGGGCGAACGGCCGCCGCCGCCCGCAAAGAGAACGTCGTCCGGCTTCTCGGCCCGAAGCTCCGACGGAGCCATCGACCCGGCCGCCCAGACGATCGCGTCGGAGACGTTCGACTTCCCAGAGCCGTTCGGCCCGACGACCACGGCGACGCCCGGCTCGAGTCGAATCTCGACCGGTTCAGGGAACGACTTGAAGCCGCGCAGCTTGATGGCGCGTAGGTTCACGCAGGAGGGAAAACTACCCGGCGGCGCGGACGCCGCCTGCGGGCCGTCCGAAAGCTCCGCTTTCGGACGGGTTGGGTACGGCGCTTCGCGCTGAACGTGCGCGGGCAGAGCCCGCGCACTCCTGCCGCGTCTACGGTTCGCGATCGTCCTCAACCGTCCGGGCACGGGCGCTGACGCGGCCGCGCCCGCATCAGTACGCCTGCGGCTAAGCCCGGCTCCGCCTGGTCTTAGCCTGCGGCCTTAGGTCGAGTGCGGGTCGTGAGCCTTAGACCCCTCGTGCTGCGTCACACGGTTGACATTCAATCGCTAACCGTGGCCCAAAAGAAGTGCGCGGGCTTGGCCCGCGCACTTTCACCCGCGTAGCGGGCGTACCCAACCACCGCGCGAAAGCGGCAGCTTTCGCGCGGTTACGCGTCGTGCGCCATCTCCATGATCTTGTCGCGCGTCATGGTTCCCACCATGTCCGGGTGGTCACTCTGGACATGCGCCTCGACGTTGGTGACGAGCTCGTCGTCGGTCTCCCCGCGAACGGTAACGCCGCAGGGGCAATCGACTGCCTTGGCCATGATCCTCCCTTCGGTCCGGACAGAGTCTATGGGGCTGGCAAGTTCAAACCCTCATCCTGCGCTTCACCAAAAGGCCGGAGGCTAAGACCAGGCGGAGCCGGGCTTAGCCGCAGGCGTACTGATGCGGGCGCGGCCGCGTCAGCGCCCGTGCCCGGACGGTTGACGACAATCGCCGGCGATAACCCAAACTGGAGTGCGCGGGCTCTGCCCGCGCACGTTCCCCCGGCGAAGCGGGCGTTTCTAATCCCCGGGCGAAAGCGCAGCTTTCGCCCGGGACCTGAGCTTCGCCAGGGCCTCTTTGGCAGCCTCTTGCTCGGCGGCCTTCTTCGACTCGCCGTTGCCGACTCCGAACTGCTCCCCATCGATGACCGCTGCAGAGGTGAAGCGCCTGTCGTGCGGCGGCCCCTCGACCTCGAGCACGGAGTAGTTCACCGACTGGCCCCGTCGCGCCAGTGTCTCCTGGAGCTCGGTCTTGTAGTCGACGTGGCTGTTCAACGCGTAGTCGATGCGGCTCGAGAAGGCCTGGACGATCGGCTGCTCGATCTTCTCGAAGCCATGTTCGAGAAACAGCGCGGCCAACGCTGCTTCGAGCAGGGCAGCAAGGACGTTGCGGTTCCGCGACAGACGGCCGAGCTCGTCTGCGGGAATGTCGACGCCGCGTTCGGCCAGCTCCTTTCCCAGCTCGAGCTGACGGGAGACGACGGCGCAGCTCGCCCTCGACACGACGTGCGAGCGGATCTTCGCGAGCCGGCCCTCCGAGAAGTCGGGATAGCGCTCGTAGAGCTCGCGCGCCATCGCGAGCTCCAGGACGCTGTCGCCGAGGAACTCGAGACGCTCGTAGGAGTCGGCGCGCTCGTTCGCCCACGACGCGTGCGTGTAGACCTGCTCGGCTCGAGCCGCCGGCAGCCCTTCGATCAGCTTTCGGAGCGGGGCAACGTCCCCCGTCGCGGTGCTACTGGTGCGACGAGACGTAGTCGACGGCCTGGCCCACGGTCTGGATCTTCTGGGCGTCCTCGTCGGAGATCTTGATTCCGAACTGATCCTCGAGCTCCATGATCAGCTCCACGAGGTCGAGCGAGTCCGCGTCGAGATCCTCCTGGAAGGAGGCCTCTTCGGTGATATCGCCTTCCTCGACGCCGAGTTGCTCGGTCAGAACTTCCTTGACTCGCTCGAAGACTTCCTCGCGCGACGCTGCCATGTCACCTCACGTTGGGGGTCGGGGTCGTTGAGGGGCGAGATGCTAACACGCTCTCGCCCAGATTCTGCGTCAGCCTGCCGACGACATCCTTCTCGACGCCCCGGGCGGCGAGGCGGATCGCGTTCGCGATGGCGCGCCGGGAGGAGTTCCCGTGTGCGATGACGGCCAGGCCCCGGAGGCCGAGCAGGTACGCCCCGCCGTAGGTGTCCGGGTCGAGCCGGTCGCGCAGCCGTCGTGCGGCCGGCCTGATCAGGAGGCCGCCGAGCTTCCCGGCCACGGTTGCCGTGATCTCCCCGCGGAGGGCCTCGAGCAGCTCTCTGATCGTGCCCTCGGTCACCTTGAGAGCGACGTTTCCGGTGAACCCGTCGCTGACGACGACGTCGGCCGCACCGCTGAGCAGGTCGCGTCCCTCGGCGTTGCCGGCGAAGTTGAGATCAGTGGAGCCGGCGAGGAGCTGGTGCGCCTCGAGCGTCAGCTGGTTCCCCTTCTCCGGCTCCTCGCCGATCGAGAGCAAGCGGATCTCGGGATTGGCGACGCCGAGGATCTCCTCCGCAAAGACGGTGCCCATGTGTGCGAACTGGACGAGGTCCTCGGGCCGCGCCTCGGCATTGGCGCCGGAGTCGAGGAGGACCGAGGGCCCGCGGCGGGCCGGAATCGTCACGGCGATGGCGGGCCTGCGAACGCCCGGGATCCGACGGATCTCCAGCAGGCAGGCGGCGAGCATCGCACCCGTGTTGCCTGCCGAGACGACAGCACCGGCCTTCCCCTCCCGGACGGCGCGGCACGCGATGACGAGAGAGCTGTTCGGCTTCCCGCGGACGGCATCGGTGGGCTTCTCGTCCATCGCGATCACGTCCGGCGCCTCGATCAGCTCGAGGCCGCGAGTGTCGAGACCTTCCGGACCGACGATGACGGGCTGGAGCGTGTCGGAGGCGGCGTCTACGGCGCCCGCAACGATCTCGTCGGACCCGCGGTCGCCCCCCATGGCGTCCACCGCCACGCGGATCATGGGCCTACGGCGTTGGGTTACGAAGCGGCTCGACGTCGCGGCCGCGATAGGTGTGGCACGTCGGGCAGACCCGGTGCGGTCGCTTGGGCCGGCCGCACTGCGGGCAGATGTTCAGCCGCGGCGACTCGATCTTGTGCTGCGCGCGGCGCTTGTCGCGGCGGGCCTTGGAGGTTTTTTTCTTGGGGACGGCCATGGGACGGCGCAGTCTAGCTGGCACTGTCGCGTACCGGTGGGCCGCTAGGCTCGGGAAGGGGTGGACGAACGACGCGGGAGGATCAGGTGAAGAGCAGAACCCTCGGCAGCGAAGGTCTCGAGGTCTCGGAGCAAGGCCTCGGTTGCATGGGGATGTCGGCCTGGTACGGGCCGACCAACGAAGCGGAATCGATCGCGACCATTCACAGGGCCCTCGAGCTCGGGATCTCGTTTCTCGACACGGCGGACGTCTACGGACAGGGCGCGAACGAGGAACTGGTCGGCCGGGCGATCGCCGGCAGGCGCGACGAGGTGGTCCTCGCAACGAAATTCGGCAACAGGTGGTTCGACGACGGCAGGCGAACGATCGACGGCTCGCCCGATTACGTGCGGGAAGCGATCGACGCCTCGCTCCGCCGGCTGAACGTGGACTACGTCGACCTCTACTACCAACACCGGGTCGACGCCGACACGCCGATCGAAGAGACGGTGGGCGCGCTCGCCGAGTTCGTGCACGCAGGCAAGGTCAAGCACATCGGGCTGTCGGAGGCCGGGCCCGAGACAATTCGGCGCGCGCACGCGGTCCACCCGATCACCGCGTTGCAATCGGAATGGTCCCTCTGGACGCGGGACCCGGAGTCCGCCGTGCTGCCGACGGTGCGCGAGCTCGGGATCGGCTTCGTCGCCTACAGCCCGCTCGGCCGCGGCTTTCTCGCCGGACGCTTCTCATCTCCCGACGAGTTGACGGAGGACGACTTCAGGCGAAACCACCCCCGAATGCAAGGGGAGAACTTCGAGCGGAACCGGCAGCTGGCTGAACGGGTCCAGGAGTTGGCGGCCGAGAAAGCCTGTACTCCGGCGCAGCTCGCGCTCGCGTGGGTCCTTTCCCGCGGCGACGACGTCGTGCCGATTCCCGGGACGAAGAGACGCACCTACCTGGAGCAGAACGCCGCAGCCTCGGACCTCGAGCTGACGAACGCCGAGCTCGAACGGCTGGACGAGGCCTTCCCTCCGGGAGCAGCCGCGGGCGACCGCTACGCGGACATGTCGTCGATCGGCCGCTGACCCGGCGTTAAAGCTTCTCGCGCAACGCCTCGAGCGCGGACCAGCGTGAGTCGGACTGCTGGTCCTCATGCTCGTGGGGCTCGTCGTTCAGGTTCTTTCCGCACGTCGGGCAGAGACCTGCGCACTCCGCGCGGCACAAGATCTTGTCCGGCAGAGCAAGGGCGACCGTGTCACGGGACCATGCCGTGAGGTCGAGGTTGTCGTCCGTCAGGTAGGGCGTGCGAAGCTCCTCCTCGCCCTCGGGATTGTTCGCCTGGTACTCGCGCGCCGAGATCGGCACCTCCAGCACCGCGTCGCCCAGGCACCGGTAGCAAGGACCGTGCAGGCGTGCGGTGAACCCGAGCTCGAGGACCGTGCCGGTGCTCGCCTTCGTGATCGTGAGCTCGGCGGGCACCTTGTCGGGCACGGGGAGGTAGCGCTCGCCTCCGAGCTCGAACGGCTCCAGCTCGAGCTCGATCTCGTCTCGATACTCCTCGCCCGAACGGAGCTTGATCTGTCGCAAATTGAGACTCCTCATGGAGTCCCAGGGTACCGCTCCCCTACGCCGTTTCGGGCACGCCGAGCGCGGTGATGCAGAAGACTGGCATCAAGATCAAGACGGACGCGCGGGGCGAAGCCCACGCGTCCTTTGAGCGGCGCCGCGAGCGGCGCCTAGGCCGCCGCTTTCAGCGGCTCGGAAACCTGCACAACCTGCTGTTTCTTCGGCATGCGCGCGGTCACGATCAGCACGACCGCGACGACGATCGCCGCACCCGCGGCGATCGTCGACCAGCTGATCTTCTCGTTGAGGAACACCGTTCCGAGCGCAACCGCAACGACCGGGTTGACGAACGCGTAGGTCGAGACGACCGAGATGCGGACGTTCTTCAACAGCCACGCGTAGGCGGAGAACGCGATGAGCGAGCCGACGAGCACGAGGTAGACGAACGCGATCACCGGCTTCGTCGAGAACGAGTCGGCGTGGATGCCCCGGGTCTCGCCCCTGGCGAGCCCTGCGATGCCGAGAAAGGCGCTTGCGGCCAGCATCTGCATCGAAGCCGACAGCAGCGGGCTCTCCGGAAGCGCCGCACCCCGGGCGTACAGCGAACCGCCCGCCCACGCCGCAGTCGTGCCGACGAGTGCGAGCATCGCGAGGATGTCGCCGCCGCCCCCGGGACGCACGAGCAGCGCCACGCCGGCAAAGCCGACGACGAGGCCTGCAATCGCCGTCGACGACAGCCGACGGCCGAAGAACGCGCGATCCATCAGCGCGAACCAGAGCGGGATGATCGCCACCATCAGCGCAGCCAGGCCGGACTCGAGCCGCGTCTCGGCCCAGGCGACGCCACCGTTTCCGATCGCAAGTAGGGCCGCGCCCACGATCGCCGCGGCTCCCCACTGACGGAGCGTCGGACGCGGGCGACCCCGCGAGGCGAAGGCGTAGAGCGCCGTACCGGCAATCAGGAATCGGACCGAGGACATGAGGAGTGGCGGCATCGTCCGGTCGGTGACCCGGATCGCCAGGTACGTGGAGCCCCAGACGAGGTAGATGGTGCCCAGGGCGAGGGCCACTGCGGCTGGTGAGCGGCGGGCGAACGCTGCAGTCACGAGGGGCTAGATGGAGCGGCGGTCTTCGGGATTGCTCGAGTCCACGCCGAAGAACACGGCGAGGGGGCCGATCGCGACCAGGAACACCAGCAGGAGGATGCCCGTCATCCCTTCCATGATCGGCATCGGACTACCATAAGGACAAATCCAGTTACAATCGGCTTCGATCATGGGAGCTGATAGCTGGCTGGGCGTCGAGCTGCGTCACTTCCTGGCACTGGAAGCGGTCGCGCGTGAGGGCTCGTTCGGGAAGGCCGCGACCGCTCTGGGCTATACGCAGTCGGCAGTCAGCCAGCAGATCGCCACGCTCGAGCGGATCGTCGGCCACCGCCTGATCGAGCGGCCCGGCGGCCCGAAGCCGGTCTCCCTCACCGAGGCAGGCGATCTCCTTCTCACCCACGCCGGCGCCATTTCAGCCCGCATCGCCGCCGCCCAGGCCGATCTGACCGCGCTCGCGGAGGGTCAGGCGGGAACCCTTCGCGTCGGCGTCTTCCAGAGCGTGGGGCAGCGGATCCTCCCGGAAGTGATGCGCCGTTTCGTCGCGGCCTGGCCGCAGGTGACCGTCACGCTGACCGAGTCCGCTGACGACCTCGAGCTGCTCGGCCTCGTCGAACGCGGAGACCTCGACCTGACGTTCGCCGATCTGCCGCTCACTGACGGCCCGTTCGAGTCGGTGGAGCTCCTGCGCGACCCATACGTGCTCGTCGTGCCGGCCGGCTCACCGCTCGCGCAGCGTGAGACCGCGCCAACGTGGAGAGAGATGGCCGAGCTCGACCTGATCGGACACAAGTACTGCAGGTCGCTGGCGCAACTGGAGAGCGATGGACGGCGCCGGTTGCGCTTCGTGTTCCGCTCCGATCACAACCAGACGGTGCAGGCGCTCGTGGCATCCGGAGTCGGCAGCGCGCTCGTCCCGCGTCTCACGATGGACCCCGATGACGAGACCACTGAGTTGATCGAGCTGCCGAAAGTCCAGCCGCGGCTCATCTCCTTCGCCTGGCACCGGGACCGCTACCGGACTGCTGCTGCGCGCGCGTTCGTCGACACCGCCCAGGCGGTCTGCGTCGAGCTGGAGCTCGAACCGGCCTTGACCTAGTTAAGAGACTTAATGTGAAATTCCGCCGGGCCGGATGACGCTCCAGACACGGCGCCGGATCAGCACGTTCGCCCGCGGCACGTAGCGCCGCTACGCACCGCGAACGACCGCACTGCCCGGCTTGGTCTGGAGCGCCCCCGACGACGGCCGAATTTCAAATCAAGTCTCTAGCTGTAGGACTGAGAGTCGTCGACGCTGCCGGCCGCGACGCCGGCGACGACGCTCTCCTGCGAACGCTCGTGCAGCCGTTCGCGTCCGCGCTTGACCGCGCTCAAGAACTTCTCGAGGTTGACCTCGAGTGTCGACAGGATCGAGTCGGCCCAGTCCTCCATCTCGAGCCTGGTCTCCCTCGCCTGTCTGCGCGCCTCGTCGACGATGTCCTGCGCCTGCCGCTCGGCGATCTTGACGATCTCCGTCTGCGACGCCTCCCGCACCGCCTGTTCGCGCGCCTCGCCCAGGAGCCGGTCGGTCTCGCGCTTGGCCTCGGCGAGCATCTCCTGCCGCTCCTTCACGATCCAGCGAGCCTGCTTGATCTCCTCGGGGATCGTGGCCCGCATCTGGTCGAGGATGTCGTAGATCTCCTCGCGATCGATCCGGACCTGATCGGTCAGGGGGACGGCCTTCGCGTTGTGAACGAGGTCGTCGAGCTTGTCGATGAGTACCAGGACGTCCATTCAGCCTCCCGAGTCTATCGGCGGGACCCCGGGAGGCCGACCGGTGGTGTTTTCAAGTTTGACGAGCGCAGCGAAGTCACGAACCCTCCCTCCGAGAAAAGTGCGGAGCACTTCCTCCGATTTATTCTTGCGGATTCTCGGGAGTGCCGGGGCGACCATCGGGGAAAAGCTCCTGGAAACGGCGGGCAACGGCTTCGGGCACGAGCTCGTCCACTTTCCCGCCGAAGGCCGCGATCTCCTTCACGCCGCTCGACGAGACGAAGCTCACGGCCGGGCTGGCCATCACGTAGACCGTCTCGACGTCGGGCGCGAGCGTGCGGTTCAGCTGGTTCATCTGGAACTCCCACTCGAAGTCCGAGATCACCCGGAGCCCTTTGACGATCACCTTGGCGTTCCACCTGCGGGCGAAGTCGACGACGAGCTCGGAGAAGACGTCGACCTCGACGTTCGGCAGGTCCGTCAGAGCGTCGCGGAGAAAGGCGACCCGCTCGTCGAGCGTGAACATCGGCGTCTTGTGCGTCGGGTTCCCGACGACTCCGATCACCACGCGGTCGAAGATTCCGGCGGCGCGCCCGATCACGTCGATGTGTCCGTTCGTGACGGGATCGTACGAGCCGGGTGCAATCGCGGTGATCATCGGTGTTCGAACACCGTGACCCGCGTCGAGCCGTACCTGCGCGATGTGCGAACCGCGAGGCCGGGAACGTCAGGCTCGGTCTTTGCCGCGGTCTCGAACACAAGCAGGCCGTCGTCGGCGAGCACGCCGGGCAGGTAACGAGAGAGTGACTGGTAGTCGGTCATGTCGTAGGGAGGGTCTGCGAGCACGAGATCGTACTTTCTGCCCGCCCCCGTTTCCTGACCGAGCCCTGTGACGGCGTCGTGGCGCACGACCCGCGCGCCGGTGAGGCCCAGCTTGTCGAGGTTGCGCTCGATCGTGCGTAGAGCTTCCGGATCGGACTCGACGAACACGGCCGCTTCCGCCCCGCGCGAGAGCGCCTCGAGACCCATCGCGCCCGACCCCGCATAGAGGTCGAGCACGCGCGCGCCCTCGACCCAGGGGGCAATGATGTTGAACACGCTCTCCCGCACACGGTCCGAGGTGGGACGCGTATCGAGCCCTTTCGGGGCGTGGATCGTGTGGCCTCTGCGCGTGCCGGCGATGATCCGCACCCGCCCGAGTGTAGGGCGGGACGGCGTCGCACCGCCCCGCCCGTCGCACTGCTACGAGCTGAGCGGCTCGCCGGTCTCGAGCAGCGTCTTCATGCCGCTGAGGATGTACATCCAGCCTCCGGCGACGTTCTCAGCCGTCTTCGGGGCGCGCTCGAGCTGGTCGTGCACGACCGTCAGCTTCGAGACGCCACCGTCCTGAGGCTCGATCTCCCAGCTCACGCGGCTCGGCTCCTCGGTCGCCGTCTCCTCGTCGTAGAGGGCCCGCCATGTGTAGCTCAGCCGCCGCGGCGGATCGGAGTCGAGAACCTCGCCGTCGACCCATAGCTTCTCCCGGTCCGGAGACCAACTTCGATACGGCGCACCTGCCTCGAAGCTCGAGTCGACGAGGCTGCCGTAGAAGTACCGGCTCGTGAACTCCGGCTTCGTGATCGCCTCCCAGATCTGCTCCGGGCTCGCCTTGATGAAGACCGCGTAGACCTGCACGTTCGTCTGGGTCATCGTGGTCATGCCGTTTCCTCCAGTTCGTGTTTGAGGTCCGCGAGCGCCGAGACCCGGCGCTCGGTGTACTTGTCGATCCACCGGTCGTGGATCAGGCGAATCGGCACCGGATTCAGGTAGTGCAGCTTCTCTCGGCCCGACCGCCGCGTGACGACGAGGCCCGCGTCCTCGAGCACTCGCAGGTGCTTCATGACGCCGAATCTCGTCATCTCCACGTCTGACTCGAGCTCGGTGAGCGAGCGGCCGTCACGCTCGTAGAGCCGGTCGAGGAGGAGGCGGCGAGTCGGGTGGGCGAGCGCCTTGAAGACGGAGTCGTCGTTCATGCTCGCATGATAGGTGACCTAATGGTCACATGTCAAGGAAGGAGCTCGTGGAGGGCGTCGAGGTAGGCGCCGTAGCCGGACGGCGTCGCCCACTCCTTGGCGCTCTCGACGGCCGTGCCCTCTGGCCATTCGTTGAACGTGAGGACGAGCTGCCAGCGGGCGTTGGAGGCGACCATCGCGGCGATGTCGCTGCGCCATCGGGTCACGTCGCGCGTCAGCCGAGGCGACTGCTCGCTCCATTCGTCGAAGCCCGGAGCGATCATGAAAGCGTCGGGAGAGAAGTCGTATTCCGCGAGCGCCGCCGAGTACTGGTGCCAGGCGTCCGGCTGCGCGCTGCACGCCCGAAAGCCGGCAAACCCCTTCAGCACGATGTATGCGCCGACCGTGTTCGCCTCCCGCCAGCGCGTGGCCGTATCGCAACTGTCCGCGGAGTCACCGTAGACGTAGACGACGAAGCGGCCGTCGACCTTCAGGTACGCGGGCTTCGATGCATAGCGGTCGCGGATGTACTCCAGGTCGGAGCGGATCTTCTCGACCGTCGGGTTGTCGTACCCTTCGCGCTCGTAGTAGATCGCCCAGCGGAAGGGCGTCGTTCGCGCCGCCGCCAGGTAGTTCGAGAAGATCTCGTCGGTCTGGGGATAGCCGTCCGGGCTCCACCACGAATAGATGCCGGCATCGAGGTTCGCGTAGAGCATCGCGTCGGTGTGCTTGCGCACGACACGCGCGTCGTAGGCGCTGTAGTAGTCGAGCGAGGGATGGAAGCGGCTGTACGGGAAGACCGGATCCCGGAGCCACGCTTCGGGATACCACGCGTAGTAGAACGTGGCGTGGATCGGAAACGAGGGCTGCGACCAATCCGCAGCCGGCCCGCGGAAGGCCGTTATGCGCCCCGGCCGCTTGAACATGAACCGAACGCGCACGTCTCTGTCCGTGACCGTGTCGTGCGCGAGGCCGTCGAAGACGAATCCTCTCCCCAGCGACTTGGCGGCGCGAGGTGAAAACGTGAGCTCGTAATGCGGACGGTCGGCCTGGCTCGTGTCGGTCACGTCGTAGGCTTTGTGCATCAGCACGTGCCGCGCGTGGGCGAGCGTCCAGGAATCGTGCGGCGGGCTCGTTGCGAAGGCGCCCGCGAGCAGGAGGACGAGGGCCGCTTTCACGACTCGAACCTTAGGCGCGAATCAGACGGTCATCACGAAACAGGCGTCGTGCGAGGAGGGCGACACCTGCACACGGCGGATCAGACGGCCCTGCCGGTCGAGCACGCAGAAGGTTCCGCGGTCGAGCGACGGCGTCACGATCCGGCCGTCTGCCTCCTGGACGTTGTACGAGCCCACCGGCACCTTCGTCGTGCGCAGCACAGCCCCGTCCTTCAACGACAGCACCCGCAGGGTCCCATCCTCCCCACTCGTTACGTAGGCGTGCGAGCCGGCGAACGTCACGTGCTGCGGCGGCGCATCTGCCGGCAGGCGGCGCAGGATCTCTCCAGTGCGACGGTCGTACACCGCGAGCGCGCCGCGGTCGCCCGAGCTGACCCAGACGTGCCGGCCGGCGGGCGCGATGCCGACGTCGTGCGCGAGAAACGGCGGGCGAAATCGCCGTACGAGGCGTGGTGCCAGCGGTCGCGACACATCCACCACCGCGACCTCCTCGGCCTTGGAACCGAGCGAGACCCAGAGGGTCTTGTAGCTCGGATCGATCGAGACGTGCCGCGCCGGCCCGCCGACGGCGACACGCGCGACGGCGCGTCCGCTCAGGACGTCGACGGTGACGACCTCGTGCGAGCCGGAGTCGGTGACGTATGCGTGGCGGGCGTTCGCACCGGCGGCGGTGTAGCGCGGCTCGTCGAAGTGGCCGTGGACGCGCCGGACGCGCAGGCCGGGGCCGTCGATGAGCGAGACGATGCCGTACGCTGTGTGACAGACGACGGCGAGCTTTCCCCAGACGCTCTCGATGCTCCGCGGACCTGCGGTCGTCGGGATCGAGCGCAGGATCTTGCCGGTTGATAGCTCGACGACGGCGACACGAGACTGGGTGTCCGCAGTCACGAGCGCGACCGGCGTTCCGCCGGCCAGGGCGTCGGGAGCGAAACGTAGGGCCGCGGGCAACGTCACCGCGCCGACGAGGAAGTCGCGGCGATTCACGTTCGACATACGGCTTCAGGCAGCCGAAAGGTCCCGGCCCTCGAACGCTCGCTCGACCTCGTCCGAGAGCGGGCCCTCCGCGTCGACGAGCTCATCGGCGATGGCTCGTGCTCGTTCCAGCAGGGAACGGTCCTTGCGCAGATGCGCGAAGCGGAGGTCGGTGAGGCCGGACTGGCGCGTACCGAGCAGCTGGCCGCTGCCGCGGATGTCGAGGTCGACCTCGGCGAGCTCGAAGCCGTCGTTCGTGCGCACGAGCGCCTCGAGTCGCTCGACGGCCGGTTCCGTCAGATCTTCGCGCGCGCGCGAGATCAAGAGACAGTAGGACTGCTCGGCACCACGGCCGACGCGGCCGCGCAACTGATGCAACTGGGCGAGCCCGAACCGGTCGGCTTCCTGAACGATCATGATCGTCGCGTTCGGGACGTCGACGCCGACCTCGATCACAGTCGTCGCCACGAGCACGTCCAGGTCCCGTGCTTTGAAGCGCGCCATCAGCTCGCGGCGCTCGGGCGGACGGAGCCGTCCGTGCAGCAGGCCGACGCGATAACCGCGCAACTCCGCTTTCTGCAACCGCTCGGCTTCGACCTCAGCCGCCCGGGCCTGCGTCGTCTCCGATTCCTCGATCAGCGGGCAGACGACATACGCCTGGCGACCTGCGTCGAGGTGCTTCCGCAGGCGCGAATAGGCGGCGGCACTCCGGTCTTCGGCGACCCACGCGGTCTTGATCGGCTTGCGGTCGGCCGGCGGCCGTGTGATCTCCGACACCGCGAGGTCTCCGTAGACCGTGAGCGCGAGCGTGCGCGGTATCGGCGTCGCCGTCATGTGCAGCACGTGCGGCGACCTCCCTTCCGTCAACGCTTTGCGCTGCTCGACGCCGAAACGGTGCTGCTCGTCGACAACCGCAACGGCGAGGTCACGGAACTCGACGCCCTCCTGGATGAGTGCGTGCGTGCCGACGACGATGTCCGCGTGCGGAGCGAGGTCTCGCTCGCGCTTCGCGGAGGAGCTCGTGAGCAGCGCACACGTGACGCCGAGGAGGCTACAGGGCTCCTCGACCGTCAGGAAGTGCTGCTCCGCGAGGGTCTCCGTCGGCGCCATCAGCGCTCCTTGCTTGCCTGCCTCGACCGCACGCAACAGGGCGTAAAGCGCGACGACGGTCTTGCCGGATCCGACCTCGCCCTGAAGGAGCCGCTGCATCGGCACGCTGCGCTCGAGGTCGGCGTCGAGCTCGGCGATCGCGCGCTCCTGGTGCTCGGTGAGCTGGAACGGCAGCACGCTGCGGTAGCGCCCGACGAGCTCGCCGGGTGGGCCGAGCGTCGGTGCGACCTCGGACTCGCGCTCCCGGCGCCGCCGCGCCAGCCAGATCTGCAGGAGGAGCAGCTCGTCGAAAGCGAACCTGCGCCGCCCCACTTCCGCCTCACCGAGCGAGCGCGGCCGGTGCAGCGCCCAGAATGCGTCGACGCGCTCGGGCAGAGCCTCGTGCTCCTTCAGGTCGGCCGGAAGGGGATCCGCAAGAGACCGCGGCAGTGCCGCGCCGACCAGCTCGCGCACCTTCTTCGCGGTGATGTCCTCGCCGGCCGGATAGACCGGAGCGAAGTCGGCCGTCGCTTCGCCCTCGCCGATGTCGAAGCTGCGCACGTCGAAGCCGTACCGTCCCTGCCGGCCGCGTAGACGGACCGCGGTCCCCGGCTGCAGCTGGCGCTCCAGCCACGGCTGGTTGAACCAGGTGGCGGAAACGGTGGCGGTACCGTCGCTGATGCGCGCCGTCAGCATCTGCAGCCTCCCTCGTCGGCGAGTCGACGTCGTCAGCACCTCTCCGGCGATCGCAACGTCGACGTCTGCCTGGAGATCGGCAATGCGCACCTCGGGCACGGGCTCCTCGTAGCGAAACGGCCTGTGCATGAGCAGATCGCCCACCGTTTCGAGCCCGAGCCGCTCGAGCTTCTTCTTCACCGCCGGCCCGACACCCGGAAGGACGTCGACCGAACGCTCGAGCTCCTCAGCGCGCGGGAACGTCCGCGGCCGTGGCCATTCCCCCGCATCCGCGTCCCCAAGGCGCCGACTCGGCGGCGCCGCAGAGAGGCCGTGCGGGCTTCGCCCGTGCGGCCGTCCTCCAAAACCCAGCGGCAGCCGTACTCCGACCGTCGTCACTCCCTGTCATCGAACCAGAAGAAGCCGACGGTGCCGGGGCCCGCATGCGTTCCGACGACCGCACCGAGCGTGGTCACGATCTCGACCTCCGCATGGGGACGCTCGGCGTGCACCATCCTCTTCAGCTGCTCCGCACGCTCCGGCGCGTCGGCATGTGCGATCCCGACTTTGAGCGTCGGTGAGTCTTCAGTGGCCGAGGTGAACGCCGAGACGAACTCCTGCATCGCCTTCTGATTTCCGCGTACGCGCTTGAGCGGGATCACCTCGCGCTCGATCGTCAGGATCGGCTTGACGTGCAAGAGGGTCCCGGCCCACGCGCTCGCGCGGCCGATCCGTCCACCGCGGCGCAGGAACTCGAGCGTGTCGACGGTGAAGATCAGGCCCGCGTCCTCCTTGAAGCGCGCGACGAGCTTGTCGATCTCGTCGTCGGTCGTCCCTCGATCGAGCCTGCGCTGAATCGCGAGCCCGAGCATCGCGATCGCCGCCGACGCGCTTTCGGAATCGACGACGCGCACCTTGTCACCAAGCTCCATCGCTGCGGTCCTCGCACTCTGGTACGTGCCGGAGAGCGCAGCCGAGAGGTGGAGGGAGTAGATGCGCTCGTAGCCGCTCAGCTCTTCGTACGTCGTGAGGAAGTCGCCTGGCGTTGGCTGCGACGTCGTCGGCAGCTCCGCCGAGGTGCGCAGCCGTCCGTAGAACTCCTCCGGACTGAGGTCGACGTAGTCGCGGTAGCTCTCGTCGCCGAAGAGGACGTACAGTGGCACGACGCGCCAGTTCGGGAAACGCTCGGGAGCCTCGGGGAAGTCGGCGGTCGAATCGAGGACGATCGTGGTGTTCTCGCCGGTCAGAGTCATTACGCCGCCTGCCTGATCGCATCGACGATCTCGTCGAGCTCCTGGTCCTTGGAAAGGCAGGCGACCGCACCCGCGGCGTAGAGCGCGTCGACCTCGCGGAGGTTGGCTGATGCCGTCAGGCAGACGACGGCGACGTCGGGGTAGGCCTCGCGCACGGCGAGCGTCGCCTGCACACCGTCGAGACCCGGCAGCCGGTAGTCCATCAGCACCACGTCCGGCTTGTGCATGCGCACGACCTCGGCGGCCGAAGAGCCGTCGCCGACCGAGGCCACGACCTCGATGTCGGACTGGAGCCCGAGCAGCAGCTCCAGGGCCTCACGGAACACCTGGTTGTCTTCCACGAGGACGAGGCGAATCGGCTCGGCCATGGGGCGGAAGGTTATTCCGCGGACAGAAGGAGCGGATAGTGAGGCTGGCCCCCGGCCTGGACGTCCAGCTCCAGGAGGGGGTGGGCTTCCTGGATTCGCCGCAGCAGGTCCTCGAGCTCGGGCTCGTCGGCGCCGGTCAAGAGCGTCATCACGTCGCGAGGCTCCTCGAGGAGGCGCTCGGCGACCGCAGCGGCGACGTCGTCGAAGTCCGAGCCTCCCGCCACGGCGGTTCCGTTGGCGAGACCGAGCCAGGCGCCTTTGCGGACCGAGAGGCCGTTCAGCTCGACGTCGCGTGAGGCCATCGTGACCTCGCCGGTCCTGATGCCCTCGACGACCTCGTTCATCGCGGCCGCGTTGTCCGCGGCCGAGCGCGCTGAATCGAACGCGACCATCGCGGCCAAGCCTGCCGGCAGCGAATCGGTCGGGACGACCGTCACGAGCTTGTCGGAGAGACCGGCAGCCTGCTCCGCCGAGAGAACGACGTTCGAGTTGTTCGGCAGCAGAACGACCTCCGCCGCAGACATCGCCTCGATCGCGTCGACGAGCTCCGCCGTCGAGGGGTTCATCGTCTGCCCGCCCTCGACGATCTTCGTCGTACCGAGACTCTCGAAGAGCCGTCTGTTGCCGTTGCCTGCGACCACCGCGACGACTCCCGTCGACGAGGGCTGCGCAGCCGGCACCGCCTCGAGGAGACGCCGTTCGCGCTGCACGGTCTGCTCGTGCATGTTCGCGATCTCGACCCGGTCGATCACGCCGGCCCGCGTTCCAACGGCGAGTGCGCGGCCGGGCTCGTCCGTATGGACGTGCACCTTCAGGGCCTCGGGATCGCCGACGACGAGCAGTGAATCGCCCAGTTGCTCGAGCTCGTGCTCGATTTTCTCGCTGTCGAGCTCGTCCCCTTCGATCACGAACGTCGTGCAGTACCGGTAGGGCGAGAGATCCTGGTGAAACGCTTCGATGGTGATTTCCTCGCGCTGCGTCGGCGCCTGCGGCAACGGCTCTCCGGCGGCCGTGGCAGCCAGCCCGCGCACGATCTCGAGCAGACCGGCGCCGCCCGCGTCGACAACTCCTGCTTCGCGCAGGACCTCGAGCTGCTCCGGCGTGCGCGCAACCGCCTCTTCACCGCGTCGGACGAGCCTGATCAGAAGCTCTTCCTTGGTGAGGCCGTCGCTCTCCGCGTTCTCGCCTTCCTCGGCCATCTCCCGGATGACGGAGAGCATCGTCCCCTCCACCGGTTGACGCACCGCGCGATACGCAGCGTCACTCGCCGAGCGAAACGCGGCGGCGACCGTGTGCGCATCGACCTCGCCGTTCGTGCGAAGCGTCTCGGCGGCGCCTCGGATGATCTGCGAGAGGATGACACCGGAGTTGCCGCGCGCTCCCATCAGCGCGGCGCGCGTCACCTCCTTGACGAGTCCCGCGCGATCCTCGGTCGTCGTCCGGTCGAGCTCGTCGACCACCGAACGCGCGGTCATCGTCAGGTTCGTGCCCGTATCTCCATCCGGCACCGGATAGACATTCAGGTCGTCGATGCGCTGCCGGTTCGCCTCGAGCGAGGCGAGAGCGCCATGCGCGAGCTCCTGCACGCGCACGCGGTCCGTCACGCCGTGGACCTCTTCACGTCCTGGATGCGGACGTCCACCTCGGCAATGGGAAGCCCCGTGAGACGTTCGACCTCGTACTGGACGCGGTTCCGCAGCGTCGACGCCACCTCGGCGAGGTTGAGGCCGTACTCGACGACAACGCGAAGCTCGATCGTGATGCCCTCCTCGGCGCTGCCACCGATCGTGATCCCCTGGCGCAGACGGTCGCGCGTCAGCAGCTTTTCGCGCGGATTGCGCGGGGCCATGCCGACGACGCCGTAGGCCTCGGCCGCGACGCGGCCGACGATGTGAGCCACCGCCTCGTGGGAGATCGAGATCCGCCCCAGCGGAGACGACAGCGAAGGAGCTGCCTCCACGGGGTGATTAGACCACGACGAGCAGTCGAAAGTTGCTGCTCAGATGGCCTTTTGCACCTTGCCACCCTTGAGGCAGCGGGTGCAGACGTACGCCCGGATCGCCTTGCCCTTGAGGAGCACGCGGACGTGCTGGAGGTTGGGGTTGAAGCGGCGCTTGGTGGCCACCATCGAGTGGCTCCGGTTGTTGCCGAAGCCGGGCTTCTTCCCACAGACTGCGCAGACCTTGGACATCGGCCGGCCAGTGTAGCCAACGAGCCCAAAAAGGCCTAAGGGCTGGGGTCACACCCTTGCAGTTCGAGACGTGGCTCTGACGAAGCGTCAGCGGGACGCCGAAGCGCGCAGCTGCGCGAAGGCGTCGGCCATCTCGAGCGCGGTGCGCACGGCTTCCGCACCTTTCGAGATTCGAGCCTCCGCCTGTTCGACCATGTCCACCGTCAGGACTCCGAACGCAACGGGGACTCCCGTCTCCAGAGCAGCCAGTTGGAGGCCGCTTGCGGCCTCAGAGGCGATGAAGTCGAAGTGCGGCGTCTCGCCGCGCACGATGCAGCCGATCGCGACCACGCACGCGAACCGGCGCGTCTTCGCGAGCGCCATCGCCGCAAGCGGCAACTCGAAGGCCCCGGGAACCGGCATGACCGTGATCGCCTCACGACGCACGCCGGCCTGGTCGAGCTCTGCGAGAGCCGATTCGAGCAGCTTGTTCGTGATCTCGCCGTTGAAGCGCGCGGCGACGATCGCGACGCCACGCCGCGTCCCGTCGGGCTCCCCCTCGATGACGTTGACGTCGTCAGGGATGTCGAGCTCGCCGGACGCATGCTGCTCGTCGGGCGTCCGCAACTGCGGCAGCTCCTGCTCCTCCGCGGCCCCGTCGGAGGAAACCGCCCCCTCCTCGACCTCGTCGACCGCGGTACCCTCCGGTTCGTCCAGCTTCGCCGGGTGACCCGGCCAGCGCTCGCTCATTCGCCCTCCAGGGGCTCGTACTTCAGGTCCTGGTGATGAAGCTTGTGGCCGAGCTTGTCACGTTTCGTGGCGAGGTAGCGCGCGTTCTGCTCCGTCGGCGTCGTCTCGATCGGCACCTGCTCGACCACCTCGAGCCCGAACCCCTCGATACCGGTGATCTTCTTCGGGTTGTTCGTGAGGATGCGGATCGTGGTCAGGCCGAGCTCGGCGAGGATCTGGTTGCCGATCCCGTAGTCGCGCATGTCCGGCTGAAACCCGAGCTCGACGTTCGCTTCCACCGTGTCGAAGCCGTTCTCCTGGAGCTCGTAGGCCCGCAGCTTGTTGAGGAGACCTATGCCGCGACCTTCCTGCGCCATGTAGAGCAGTACGCCACGCTCCTCGGCGGCGATCCGCTCGAGTGCTTGCTCGAGCTGCTCGCCGCAGTCGCAGCGCAACGAATGGAAGACGTCGCCCGTCAGGCACTCGGAGTGCACACGGACGAGCACGTTCTCGGCGCCCTCGACGTCCCCCTTCACCAGCGCTATGTGGTGCTTGCCGGTCAGCGTCTCGCCGAAGGCGACAGCCGTGAAGTCCCCGTACGCGGTCGGCATCGCGACGGTGGTCGTGCGCTCGACGAGCCGCTCGTGCCGGCGGCGATACTCGATCAGGTCCGCGACGGTGATCAGCTTCAACCCGTGGCGCTCGCAATACGGGATCAGATCCGGGACGCGGGCCATCGTTCCGTCCTCCTTCATGATCTCGCAGACCACGCCCGCGGGAATCAAGCCGGCCAGGCGCGCGAGGTCGACTGCCGCCTCGGTCTGGCCCGCGCGCGAGAGCACGCCGCCCTCGCGCGCGCGCAAGGGAAAGACGTGACCCGGCTGCACGAGATCCTCGGGCTTCGCGTCGGGATCGACGGCGACCTGAATCGTGCGTGAACGATCCGGCGCCGAGATCCCGGTCGTGACACCCTCGCGCGCCTCGACGGAGACGGTGAAAGCGGTGCCATACGGTGTCTCGTTCCGCTCCGTCATCTGGCGAAGGCCGAGCTCGTCGCAGCGGTCCTCGGTGAGGCAGAGGCAGATGAGGCCGCGCGCCTCCTTCGTCATGAAGTTCACGGCGTCGGGCGTGGCGAACTGCGCCGCAATCGTGAGGTCACCCTCGTTCTCGCGGTCGGCCGCGTCGACGACGACGACGAACTTGCCCTCGCGGATGTCCTCGATCGCCTCTTCGATGGTGGCGAAGGCGCTCTTTTCCTCGACTTTCATTCCGAAGATGGTAACGCCGGGAGGAGCCTCTCCACGTACTTCGCCAGGACGTCGGTTTCCAGGTTGACGTTGTCTCCGGGCGCCAGGCCGCCGAGCGTCGTCGCCCCAAGTGTGTGCTGCACGAGCGCCACCGCGAAGCCCTCCCCGTCCACCGCTGCCACCGTCAGGGAGACCCCTTCCACGGTGATCGAACCCTTCTCGACGAGGTAGCGCAGGAGCCCGGGCTCGGCATCGATCCAGATGCGCTTGCCGTCGCCCTCCTGCTCCACGGAACGCACATCGCCGACACCGTCGACGTGACCCTGGACGTAGTGCCCGCCGAGCGGATCGCCTGCCCGCAGCGCGGGCTCGAGGTTTACCTGGGCGCCGAAGAGCTTCGCGCGACTCGACGTCTCGACCATCACGTCGAACGCCAGCGTCCCGTTCCGCGCCTCTGTGACCGTCAGGCAGACGCCGTCGACGGAGATCGAATCTCCGACGTCCGCCTCGATTCGGCTCTCGACGACGAGGCGGCCTCCGTCGAAGGAGGCCACGCGGCCTCGCTCGCGCACGATGCCCGTGAACATCCCGTGAAGGCTACTGGGCAGACAGTGAAGCGGGCCCGTCTCCGGACCCGCTCCGACTGATGCTGCGACAGGCGCCTTAGGTGCTTGCGAGCCCCGTCGGCCGAGACCGGTAACGGCGGCCCAAGACGACGGCCATCAGCAGCATGAGTGCGACGCCGAGGGAGATCGAGGCACCGATGCCTGCGTCGCCCCAGTTGAAGCCGCGGGACCCTGCGGCCTGCGTCTGAGCTACCTGGACCGGATATGCCGAGTGCTTCGCGTTGGCGATCGCGGTTCCCGCAGCCGTGATGCCGGGCCGATTTTCCGTCGACTTGACGGAGATACCGGAACCGAGCGGCTGAGATGCCGGCGCGTTCACGAGCGCAGCGGCGCCTAGCTTGGCGACGGGCGCCTGGACGGAGATACCGGAAGCGGGCGCCTGAGATGCCGGCGCGTTCACGAGCGCGGCGGCGCCGATCTGCTGATCTGGCACTGGTGTGTAGGCCCACGGCCTTGCCTGCGCGGTGGGCACGGCCACTGCTGCGAAAGCGAGACCGAGAACGATTTTCTTGAGCCGGAAGTGCTTGCGGATCATGGTGGTTCTCCTTCCCCACTGAGTTCCTCGACGCCCTCAACAATCGCTCCCGGCGGTAACGAGAACCCCACGGGAGGCCCACGCTCGCCCATCGCGCAGTAACGGTGTAGGTTCAGGCAGAGCCGCGATGGACTACCGCATCCTCGGGCCGCTCGAGGCGCTCGACGGGGAGCGACAGCTCCCGCTCGGCGGCGCGAGGCAACGCGCCGTGCTGGCTCTCCTGCTTCTGCACGGAAACGAGACGCTGTCGCGGGACGTGATCGTCGACGAGCTTTGGGGCGAGGACGCTCCAGCGACCGCCGGGAAGGTGCTCCAGAACTGCGTGTCGGCACTGCGCAAGGAACTGCCGCCCGACACCATCAGGACGGTCTCCGGCGGATACGCGCTGACGCTCGAGCCGGACGACCTCGACCGCGATCGCTTCGAGCGGCTGCTCGCGGAAGGCCGGGCCGCGCTCGAGACCGGAGACCACGCCGAGGCGTTGGATCAGTTGCGCCGTGCGCTCGCACAGTGGCGCGGGGCGCCGTTGTCCGACCTCTCGTACGAGCTCTTCACACGAGACGAGATCAAGCGGCTCGAAGAGCTCCACGTCGCCGCACTGGAAGACAGGATCGAGGCAGAGCTCGCACTCGGCCATCACGACGAGCTTGTGCCCGAGCTGGAAGCGCTGGTCACGAAGCACCCGCTTCGGGAACGCCTACGCGGCCAGCTCATGCTCGCGCTCTACCGCGCGGGCCGGCAGGCCGAAGCGCTCGACGCGTACCGAGCCGCACGGCGAGCGCTCCTGGCGGAGCTCGGGATCGAGCCGGGACGTGCGTTGCGCGAGCTCGAGCACGCGATCCTCGCGCAGGTTCCGGCACTCGATGTCGGCCCGAGGCGGCCGCAGGCGGTGCAGCGTCCGGGCCGCGCGGCCGCGTCGCCACTCGAAGGACGCATGGAGGAGCTCGGATTGCTCGAAGCCGGCCTCGACGATGCGCTCGCCGGCCGTGGCCGCCTGTTCGTCGTCGTCGGCGACGCGGGCACGGGCAAGACCCGGCTCGCCGACGAGCTCGCGAGCACCGCGAAGGGGCGCGGCACGCGGATCCTCTGGGGCCGCGGCTGGGCGGGCGGCGGTGCTCCTCCCTACTGGCCGTGGACGCAGGCGCTGCGAGACGCGTTGCCGCCCACCATCAACTCGGACGGGCCGGAAGGACAGTTCCGCTTTTTCGAGGCGGTGACGCAGACATTGCGCGACCAGACCGCCACGCAGCCGCTCCTGCTCGTGCTCGACGACCTCCAGGCAGCTGACGAAGCGTCGGTCCTGCTACTCGAGTTCGTGGCGACCGAGCTGCCCGAGATGTCGGCGCTCGTCGTGGCGCTCGGACGTCCGGAGACTGCGCGCCTGGCCGAGCTCGAGCGACATGCCACGCGAACGGTGCGGCTCTAGCCGAGCGCGACCGGCTTCCGAGACGAGCCGGTTCTCACGGCTCGTGGACATATCCGCTCAGCAAGAGGTCGTCACCGACCTGCTCGGCGGTCAGACGCTGCAGCTCGACCGGTGCCGCCAGGCCGGGCGTGAACGAAGGACCGCTACCGGCGATCGTCGGCGCGATGAACAGCAGGACCTTGTCGACGAGATCTGCTCGAAGAAAGGACGCGGCAAGAGTCGGCCCGCCCTCCAGCAGAAGCGACTGCACCCCTTCCGCCGCAAGTGCCGCGAGCTCGTCCACGAGGGCACCGCTGCGCAATTCCAACTCCGATCTCTCCGGGAGTGGCCCGGTGCCGAATGCAAGGCGCCGCGGCTGCCGGCCCGCGTCGACGCCGCGCGCGGTCAGCTCCGGATCGTCCGCGCGCACCGTCCCCATCCCGACCGCCAGGGCGTCGACCTGCGCACGCAGCTCGTGGACACGCCGCCGCGACTCCTCGCCGGTGACCCAGCGCGTCCCCGGGACCGCCACCCGACCGTCGAGGGTGAGGGCGAGCTTGAGGATCACGAACGGACGCTGCTCGGCGATCCAAACCCGCCACGCCTCATTCTGCGTGCGTGCCTCGGCCGAATCCGCGTCGACCGTTTCGACACCGGCTGAGTGTAGGACCTCCAGCCCACCTCCCGCCGTCGGATTCGGATCG
The DNA here is from genome assembly GCA_005883355.1 of Actinomycetota bacterium. Taxonomy (GTDB): domain Bacteria; phylum Actinomycetota; class Thermoleophilia; order Gaiellales; family Gaiellaceae; genus 3-1-20CM-4-69-9. Next base: position 48,611 of record VAXG01000002.1, read on the forward strand.
AGCGAGCCGGCGACGACCTTGGCAACTCCCGCGGCGAGCACGGCGTCTGTGCACGGAGGCGTCGATCCGTGACTCTTGCACGGCTCCATCGTCACGAAGAGCGTCGCTCCGCGTGCGCGCTCGCCGGCCGCCTCGAGAGCGATCACCTCCGCATGCGCCTCGCCCTTACGCTGGTGCCAGCCTTCACCGACGACCTCGCCATCGCGAACGACAACGGCCCCCACGATCGGATTCGGATAGGTGGTGCCGCGCCCGCGCTCCGCGAGGTCAAGCGCGCGCTGGAGGCTCACGCCAACTCTTGAAGGAGCCGACGATACGCGCGCGGCAGATCCTCACGGGCGAAAATCGACGTCCCGGTGACGAACAGCGTCGCGCCTGCGTCTCGCACGGCCTTGATGTTGTCCGGACCGATGCCGCCGTCGACCTGAACGTGTACCTCGCGCGGCAGGACAGAGCGCAGGGTCCGGATCCGGTCGATCGCCTCCGGCATGAACTCCTGGCCGGAGTACCCCGGTTCGATGCTCATGCAGAGCACGATGTCGACGTGCGAGGAGATCGCGGCGTGCGCCGCGTACGCCACGCTCGTCTCCGGCTTGAACGCGAGTCCCACCTGAAGATCGTGCGCGCGCGCCGCGAGCACGACGGACGTCAGGTCCGGGCACGCCTCGTAGTGCACGGTGACGCTGTCGCCGCCGGCCTTCTTGATTGCTCCGAAGTGCTTCTCGGGACTCTCAGTCATCAGGTGACAGTCGACGACGGCGCCGCCCGCGTGGATGATCGGCGCGATCGACTGGAGGACGATCGGGCCCATCGTGATCGGCTCGACGAAGTGACCGTCGCCGACGTCGAAGTGGAACACATGCACGCCGGCGCGAAGGAGCACGTCGATCTGCTCGCCGAGGCGCGAGAAGTCGGCCGCATAGAGCGACGGCTCGACCTCCACCGTTCTGACCCAGTCGTTCCAGCTCATGTTCGGTGCGAGTCTAGGTTCTGAGGCGGGCGATGAAGAAACCCGCCGTGCCGTGCACGTGCGGCTGAGTGAGCAGGAACTCGGGTCGGCGCGGATGGCTGAACTGCGGCCACTCCTCCCCGAGCGGCTCGACCTGCAGGCCGGACGCGTCGACGATCGCCTCGTTCTCCTCGGGATTCAGGGTGCACACGGAGTAGACAATCGTCCCGCCCGGCTTCACTCGTTCCGCCGCGACGCGCAGCAACTCGGCCTGGAGCTCGGGCAGCGGTCGCGCCCGCCAGCGCAGGTCCGGTCGTCCGGCGAGGACTCCGAGACCGGAGCAAGGCGCATCGACGAGCACACGGTCGAAGCCTATGAGCTCCGGCGGGAGCTCGGTTGCGTCCGCGTTCACCACCGTCACGTTTTCCGCGCCGAGGAGCCTGCAGTTCTCTTCGAGCTCGCGGGCTCGGCCCGGATGAAGTTCGACCGCGACCACGTCGCCCTCCAGCTGCGTGGCCTTGCCGCCTGGCGCGGCGCAGAGGTCGAGCGTCCGTTCGCCCGGACGAGACCCGACAACGACTCCGGCGAGCTGAGAGCCACGGCTCTGTGGCCAGATGAGACCCGCGTGCAACGCGTCCTCGTCGATGCGTTCGACGTGCAGCGCATCCGGAAGATCGGGATCGGGACGTCCCTCGACCTGTCCGTCCTTCCGGCGGTTGAGGCGGACGACTCGCTCGGGCGGCTCGTTCTGCGTGCGCATCAGGGCGAGCGCCTCCTCGGAGCCGAGCTCCTGCCACCAGAGCTCGGCGATCCAGTCGGGGTACGAGTGCTTGAGCGCCGCCTCGCGGGGATCGTCCTCGGGGAGCGCGGCAAGCAAGGCCGCGACGCCTTCGGAAAGCCTGCGCATGACGGCGTTCGTGAACGGCACCGCCCGCTCGAGGCGTGCGGCGCGAACGAGCTCGACGGTTTCGTTCACGGCGGCGTGCTGTGCGACGTCGGTGTAGCCGAGTTGGTAGGCGCCGAGTCGCAGGGCGGCGCGGACCGGCGGGTCGAGCTTGCGCACCGGCCGCTTTCCGAGCCTGTCGATCGCGTAATCGAGCGTGCGCGCGCGCTGCACCGTCCCGAATGCGAGCCGCTGCGCGAGCGCGCGATCGCGGCTGTCGAGCTCCTTCGCGGCACCGCGCAGGACGCGGTCCGCATAGGCGTCGTCCTCGAACACCCGCAGGACGACCTGGTACGCCGCCTGTCGTGCGGTCATCGCACTCCGCGCAGGAATTCGTCGTACGTCATCCGCCGCTTGCCGTCCGGCTGCACCTCGAGCGGCTCGAGCCTGCGGCCGGCGACGCGTGCCTTCCAGATCGTCACGGGCCGGCCGTGCAACTCGGCTCGCGCGCCGATGTGCGGCGACAGCGCGCGGATGCGGTTGAGAAGCTCCTCGGGCGGTTCGGCCCAGTCGAGCTCACGATCGGCGGCGGTGATCTTCTCTGCGTACGTCACGCCCTCATCGTCCTGCGGCGTGAACTGCGGGTCCGGCAAGACGGCGTCGAGGAGCTCGACCGCGAGCGCCGCCGACTTCTCGTAGACGCTGCCCGCATCGTCCTGCTCGCCGATCGGGAACGAGCGCTGCGCCGCGATCGGGCCGGCGTCGAGCTCCTTGACCGTGCGGTGGATCGTCACGCCTGTCTCCGTGTCGCCGGCCATGAGCATGCGCTCCACCGGTGCCGCGCCCCGCCAGCGTGGCAGCAACGATGGATGCACGTTGAGCCAGAGCCTCTCCGCGAGGACGTCCTCCGGGATCAGGAGCCCATAGGCCGCGACGACGATCGTGTCGGCGCCGAGGTCCAAGCCGGGTTCAGGGCGCGCCGGCTGCAGGACGGGAATGCCGAGCCGCTCCGCCGTCTCCTTCGCGGGCGGGGCGCCGGTCTTCTGCCCGCGGCCGCGCGGCGCGTCCGGCCTCGTCAGCAGCGAAGTGATCTCGTGGCGAGTGGCGAGACGCTCGAGCACGTCTGCTCCGAAGGGCGCCGTCGCTGCGACGGCCAGCCGCACTTAACGGATGACGAGCCGCGGGCGTAGCGCCGCGAGCGCTTCGCGGCGGGCCTCGGGCGTCGTGCGGTTCAGGATCAACGTTCCGTCGAGGTGGTCGAGCTCGTGCTGCACGATGCGCGCGGGCGTCCCTTCGAGGTCGTAGCCGACCTCGTCCCCGTTTTCGTCGCGGCCTTCGATTCGCACCGTCATCGACCGCTCCACAGGCATCGTGACCCCCTGGATCGAGAGGCAGCCCTCGTCGTCCGTCTCGGCCTCGTCACTGCGCCGGACGATCTCCGGATTGACGAGGGCGGCGACCTGGTCTTCCTCGGGCGCAAAGACGAACACGCGACGAAGCACCCCGACCTGCGTGGCGGCGAGGCCAACCCCGTTCGCGTCCTTCATCAGCTCTCCCATCCGCGCGACTAGGCGCCTCAGATCGTCGTCGAACTCCTCCACGGGCGGCGCCTGCATGCGCAAGACGGGGTCGGGATATTGCCGAATCTGCGCAAGTGCAAGCTGGCGCCGCGCTTCACGCTCGGCGTCGAGCTCCTCGTTTCGAACCTGTCCCTCGACCTCGGTCACGGCGGGCACATTAGCGGCGGCGGTGAGCCTGAGGCATGGGATTCACGCCTGCCACCCTCGGGCAAGGCAGACTTAGGGCATGGACTCGCTCGCCGGACACTTCCTCATCGCCTCCCCGGCGATCCTCGACCCGAATTTCGAGCGTGCGGTCGTGTTGATCACCGCGCACACCGACGAAGGCGCGGTCGGCGTGATCCTCAACCGTTGCTCGTCGGCGACCGTCGGCGAGGCGGTCCCGCAGCTCGCGCCGGTCATCGACATCGACGAGCCGGTGTTCGTCGGAGGCCCCGTCAATCCCGACGGCGTTGCAGTGCTCGCGGAGTTCGAGGATCCCGATGACGCCGGCATCGTGGTGCTGGACGACGTCGGCTTCGTCGCCATCGAGGAGGCGCTCGAAGTGCAGGCGCCCGACCTCCAGCGGACGCGAGTCTTCGCCGGCGTGGCCGGTTGGGGGCCGGAGCAGCTGGAGGACGAGCTCGGCCGCGACGACTGGATCATCGAACCCGCCGATGCGGACGCGATCTTCACCGACGACCCAGACCGGCTCTGGAGCGATGTCCTCCGCCGCAAGGGCGGCCGCTACGAGCTGGTCGCCCGCATGCCGCTCGATCCCTCGATGAACTAGGGAGTACTAGAGGCTCTGCGGGTCGACGTCGACGACCGCCGTCAGGCCGGCGCGGCGCATCGCGGGCGCCGCCGCACTCAGCAGCCGGCTCGCCTGCGCGGCGAGGCGGCGCGGGTGCTCGGTCTTCGCAACGAGCTGCGCGCGATAGCGGCCGCGTAGCCG
>VAXG01000003.1 GCA_005883355.1 Actinomycetota bacterium
CGGAATCGGGGTGGACGAACGCGACCTCGAGCCCGAAGAGACCGGCGCGGGGACGTTCGTCGATCAGATCTGCGCCCGCGGTCGTCAGCTCTGCCAGCGCTGTATCGAGGTCGGTCACCTCGTACGCGACGTGGTGCATTCCCGGCCCTCGCTTCGCGAGGAAGCGGCCGATGGGAGTGTCCTGGCCGAGCGGCTCGAGCAACTCGACACGACTTTCGCCGATTCGGACCGACGCGGCACGGACACCTTGATCTTCGACTGTCGCGCGATGCTCGACGCGTGCGCCGAACAAACGCTCGTAGGTCGCGAGAGCCGAGTCGAGATTCTCGACCGCAACCCCTAGATGGTGGATCCCCCGCGCTTGCACGCGAGCGATGCTATCCGTTGGGCTCTCTAGGCCTCGGCGGGCAGCGGCACGACGCGAGGCGTGCCGGCCGTCTCCGATGCACGCGACTCGGGCTCGAGGTCCGCCAGGAGAAGTAGCACCTCTTCGCGCATCAGGGTCTCCTTCTCGAGCAGCGCCTGGCTCAGGCGGTCGAGGGACTTACGATGCTTCTCGATCAGGCGGACGGCTTCCGCGTAAGCACCGTCAGTTAGGTGAGCCTGTTCGTTATCACGCATACGCTTCGTCTCTTCGGAGAGCCCGTAGTTGTCTGCGCGCAAGGTGCGCGACGTGACGACATCTGACATCCCCCACTCGAAGACCATCGCGCGCGCGATCTCTGTCACCTTCTCCAGATCACTCGCGGCGCCGTTCGTCACGCGCCCGAAGACGACCTGCTCCGCCGCCCGGCCCGCGAGCGCGATCTTCAGCATGTCGATCAGCTCTTCCTTCGACTCCAGGTACCGGTCCTCGTTCGGCAGGTGGAGTGTGTAACCGAGCGCGGTGCCACGGGAGACGATCGTGACCTTCTGCAGGTGTCCGAGCTCGCCCATCAGGTGCGACATGAGCGCGTGGCCCGCTTCGTGGTATGCGAGGATCCGCCGCTCCTTGTCCGTCAGGACCTTCTTCTGCTGCAGGCCGGCGACCACACGCTCGAGCGCATTGTCGAAGTCGAGCGCACTGACGTACTTGGCACCACGACGCCCAGCGAGAATGGCCGCTTCGTTCGCGATGTTCGCAAGGTCGGCACCGGTCAGGCCGGAGGTCTGGCGCGCGATCAGATCGAGCTGAACATCGTTGGAGAGCGGCTTTCTGCGCGTATGTACGTGCAGGATCGCCTCACGACCCTTGCGATCCGGCGGCGCGACGAGTAGCTGGCGATCGAAGCGACCGGGCCGCAGCAGCGCCGGATCGAGATCCTGCAGGCGGTTCGAGGCGCCCATGACAACGACCTGGGCGCCGGAGGAGAAGCCGTCGAGCTCGACGAGCAGCTGGTTGAGCGTCTGGTCCTGCTCGCGGTTGAAGCCGTGGCCCGTTCGGGCCGCGCCGACAGCGTCGAGCTCGTCGATGAAGATGATGGCGGGCGCGTGCTTCCGCGCCTCGTCGAAGAGCTTGCGAATGCGCGCTGCGCCGAGACCCGCGAACATTTCGACGAACGCTGATGCGCTCTGTGCATAGAACTTCGCACCCGACTCGTTCGCTGCAGCACGTGCGAGTAGCGTCTTACCCGTCCCGGGTGGGCCGTAGAGCAACACGCCCTTCGGCACGACCGCACCGAGATCCTCGAAGCGTTTTGGGTCGCGGAGGAACTCCACGATCTCCAGCAGCTCGGCCTTCGCCTCGTCCGCACCAGCGATGTCGGCCCACTCGATCGCCGTGCGCGGATCGACCATGACTGTCGCCGGCTTGACGCGCGGCATCAGCTGCAGCATGCGCCAGAAGATGTAGAGCAGCACGCAATAGAACGTCAGACCCAGCAGTGGCCACCAATTGACCACGAAATCCCTGAGCATGACCATGTAGCTGTGTAGATCCACCCCAGGCATCCCCTACTCATCATCTCCAGGGAACGGCCCGCGTCAACTAGAAGGTGGCGACGATTCCCTCAGCGCTGGTGAATTCGACTCCCTGTTCGCGCCAGAAGGTCGTGCTGATCGCCACACGCTCGTCGTCCAGCCCGCGGGCAGCGTCCTCGACGAAGCGCACTTTTCGGCCTCGAGCCAGGAAGCCTCGAATGGCGGCATCGTCACAGACATCCGTTGCGACGCCGAAGACGACGATCTCGTCGGGGTCGAGGCGTTCGAGCAGTCGCTCGGTGTTCGGGTTCGTGAAGACGTCGAAGTTCTTCTTCAGGAGCAGGAACTCGCGCCCCTCGAGGTAGCGGTCGGGGACCGGCTCCAGTGCGAGCGGCACGGGGTCTTCCTGGTCGGTCGCCGGAATCTTGCGCGCACCGCGCGTGCCTCGCAGGCAGTGCGGCGGGTACGTCGTGAGGAAGTCGGGCTCGTCCGAGATCTCTGCATCGGTGAGCTCGTGGTCGTCTGCGGAAGCGACATGTACGAGCCCGGCCCCACGTGCAGCATCGACGAGCCGCTGCATTGCCGGCACGGTCTCCTCTGCGCCGGGAACGTACAGCTTCCCGTCGGGGAGCATGAAGTCGAACTGGGTGTCGACGTCCCAGAGAATGGTCACGTGACGAGCTCGAGCCGCGGGCTCGGCTTGTACCTGCGGCCCACCTTCGCGGACGGACGTCCGTCTGTGAGCACGATGTCCGCGGTGAAGTCGTTCGAGCCGCGAATCAGCGACGACCCGACGCCGTACGCATCGACCGGGACGCTCCTTTCCTCGAACTCCACGATCTTGTCGATCGTGAACCCGCCCGAGACGACGATCTTCACGTGCTCGAAGCCGTCGTTGTCGAGCGCGTCACGCACCTTGTGCACGAGCCGTTCGTTCACGCCGGTCGGCTTGAAGTCACCCATCTCCTCCCACAGCGAACGGTCGACCAGCATCTCCGACGTGTCGAGGCGCACACCCCAAAGCTTTCGCCCGAGCGCGCGCGCGACGTCGAGCGCGGTCTGCACGGAGTTGTTCTCGAAATCCACCAGCACCGTGATGTTGATGTCGTCCGAGGCCCACTCGGCGAACTTCGTCGCAGCGAGGACGGTGTTGCCACCGTACGAGGCGATCAGCGAGTGCGGCACCGTGCCGATTCCGCGGCCGCCCCACCAGGAAGCCTGCTCGTCGGTCGTGACGCCGATCGGTGCACCGACGACGCGGCCGGCGATGTACGCGGCGTAGCCGTCTCCCGTCTGCACGCGATGATGATCGTGCCGCGCGGGCATGAAGATGATGGGCTTCCCGTTCGCAGCCTCGAGCACACGCACAACGTTCGTGGTGATCAGCGTGCGTCGCGCGAGGACGCCGAGATACGCAGTCTCGAGGTGCGCGAAGAGCGTGTAGTCGCCCTCGATCGTCATCACCGTCTCCCACGGTTCGGCGCGGTCGCCGTCGTAGAGGGCGTGTACGGTGAGCTCGTCCCAGTCGTGCGAGCAGAGCTTGAGGATCGCGATCGCCTCGTCCATGCCGCCGAGGTACGCATCCCGCTTCTGGAACAGCTGCATGACGACGCGCGGGTGCCGACCGTCCTGCAACAGGGTCGATCTCGCGTGCTTGAAGTACGCGTCGGCGTAGTAGCCCTCGCGCATCTTCTCGACGGGGAGATCGAAAATCTCGGGGGGCAGCCGGTGGCGCGTGCGCTCCTGGAGAGCCATGGCTACTCGCGTTCGAGCTCGAGGCAGGCCGCGAGCGCGGCCTCGGCGACCTCGATCTGCTCCGAGGTCGGCTCGGCGGTCGCGAGCCGATGCTGGAGCTCATGGCCCGGCTTCGCGAGGGCACGTGCCAGGCGATTCTCCGGGTTGCGCACCATCCAGCCGAAGATCTCGGTCGACGCGGCCAGCGCCACGACTTGCGCACCGAGCCTGGCCGGCCGACGGAGCTGCAGCGGCGCGCGCGCCGCCAGCGCGTTGCCGATCGCGGTGGTCGCGAGCAGGGGCCCGATCAGGTGCGACCCACAGCGGTCGTGCTCCTTCGCCGCGCGCTTGCCCTGCTCGTACGACCCGATCGAGATGTGCTCGGCTCCGTGGTATGCGGCGACGTCGGACCCACGCAGCGCGAGCGCGGCCGGGGCGACCGAGAGCAGACCGCTGACGAGCTCCTGAGCCGCGGGACCGATGGATCGAGAGCCGCGGACGACCCTGACGACCGTCGCGCTGCCGAGCATCGCCGCGAGCACCACCGGACGCTGGAACGGCAGCCTCGCCTCCGGGAGCGCGCGCCTGATCTCCGGGATGATCGCCATGGCATCGAGAAGCCGGACCGGGCCGCGGAGCAGAGGGCTCTCGACCTTGCTCGACCGAAGACGCTTGTGCTTCGCGACGACTTTCAACCGCCCGCCTTCGGTGCGGATCGCGCACGCCCACGCTGTCGGCCCATGAACGAGCACGCCGTTCGCGAGGGCCATCCCGCCGAGTCGAAGCTTGTCGTCGCTCATTTGATCGAGGTTATCGACTCAGAGTCGAATTCCGCAAACCGGCTAGGTGAGAAGGGCCTGAGCGGCGTACCTCAGGAAGCTCACGCCGAGCTCCAGGTCTTCGACCGGGATCCGCTCGTCGGCCGAATGGATCAGCCGGGCCGCGAGCTCCGCCGACATGGCCCGCGAAGGGAAGAAGCCGTACGAGACGGTGCCGAAGGCCTCGCGGAACCAGTGGCTGTCGGTGAACCCGGCAACGCAGATCGGCGCCGGCTTCGCTTCCGGCTCGACCTCGCCGATCCAGCCGGCTACCGCGTCCCACAGCGGCGTCTCGATCGGCGAGCGGGTGCCGCCATGGGCCTCGAGCGACTCCAGCTCGTAGTCGCCCTCGCCGAGGATGGCCCGCACGATCGCCTGCTGATCAGCCGGTGTCGCCTCCGGCAGCAGGCGCGAGTCGACGATGACGTCGCAGATCGCCGGAATGACGTTCCGCTTCTTCGAAGCGCTGATCATCGTCGGGGACAGCGTCAGCGACAGCAGGGGCTCGACCATTTCGGTGAAGAACTCCCCGATCCCCCGGGACTGTTCGAGCGCATCCTGCGGAGTCGCAGGCCGCGCACCCGTCACTGCCTCGAGCAACGCCTCGACCTCCGGAGTGAGTCGCTGTTCCGGCACGTACTCGCCGAGCGCGGTGATCAACGGCGCCGCCTTCACGAGCGCGTTGTCCGCAATTCCCGGCATCGACGCGTGACCACTGCGTCCGCGCAGACGTAAACGGAACGGCGCGCTCATCTTCTCCGCCACCGAGCACATGTAGAAAGCCTTGCCCCCGAGCTCCAGCCGCTCGCCGGATCCTTCGTTGACGAGGTAGTCGCACCGAACCGCATCCGGGTAGGTCTCGCAGAGCCACTGGGCGCCGAAGCCGGCGCCCACCTCCTCGTCGGCGGTCGCCGCGAAGACGAGGTCCCCGGCGGGCTCGAAGCCCTCGCGCGCGAGTGAGGCCAGCGCCACCGCGCTTGCGGCCACCTGTCCCTTCATGTCGAGCGCGCCGCGACCCCACACCTCACCTTCGCGCAGCTCGCCGCCGAACGGATCCGCGCTCCATTCGGCGGCATCGGCGAGCACGACGTCGGTGTGCGAGAGGAAGAGCAGCGTAGGGCCGTCGCCGCGACCGCGGATGCGGGCGACGAGGTTCGCGCGCTCGGGCACCCGCGCATAGAGCTCTACTTCCGCGCCGCTCGCCTGGAGGTAATCGCGGAGCAGCTCGGCCGCCGCGGTCTCGTTGCCCGGCGGGTTGGTCGTGTCGACGCGGATGAGCTCCTGGAGGAGCTCCGTGACCTCGTCGCGGATCGAGACCGTCGCCATCAGCGGCGTGTTCCGAGGATGATCAGGTACTCGCGCCCCGCCGCGATCTGACCGTCGCTCGCCTGGGCCTCGTAGAACTCCACGTATGCCTGGTGCAGCTCCTCGCGCTTTTCGTCGTCGAGTGACTCGTAGAGTGTCTTGACCGGTCCGAAGGACGTCACGAAGAGCTGCCAGACCTCTTCGCCGGACTTGCCCGTCTGCAGCGTCGAGTCCCGCACGAAGCGAAGTTCGAAGTCGGCCTCGAGCAAGTCGCGAGCGTGCCCCTCGCGTCCCCAGTCGAGTGGATTTCCCGCCCCCTCCGGAGGCGGTGGCTGAAATCGGCCCATCAACCGGAAGAAGTCGCCGATCCCGCCTTCGGGATCCCAGGCAGTGAGGCCGATGCGACCGCCCGCCCGCGTCACGCGTGCCAGCTCGCGTGCGACCGCGGCATGGTCGGGCGCGAAGATCGCGCCGAAGCTCGAAGAGACGATGTCGAATGAGTCGTCTTCGTAAGGGAGTTGCTCGGCGTCGCCCACGTCGTAGGTGATCTGCAACCCCTCTTCGGCGGCAAGACGCTTCGCCGTCTCGATCAGAGCGGGGGCGAGGTCAGAGCCCGTGACGCTTGCGCCGGCACGCGCCGCGCGGACGGCCACGCCGCCGGTGCCCGTGCCCACGTCGAGCCATCTCTCGCCGGCTCGGGGCGCAAGCTCCGCCACGAGCTTGTCGTGAACGTCTGCGATCTGCTCTGCAACGCGTTCGAACGGCGCAGATCCCCAGACGACGCTCTGCCGTTGTTTCAGCTCTTCGAAGGCCATGGGCTATCCCTCCTCGTCCTTTGCGCGGGCAGTCAGCTGGTTCCGCGCACGCCAGAGGGCCGGGAAGAAGTTGTGGTGGATCATCTTCCCCAACACCTCGACAGGCGTCCCCTGTGTCCCCACGACCTGGTCGCCGATGATGCGGGCGACGACCTTGTAGTGGCGGATCCGCCACATTGTGATGCGCTCGTCCCACTCGACGAGCGCCTCGGCGAGCTGGTAGAGCTCCTCGTGGTCGCGTCCCTGGACATACACCTCGACGAGATCGAGACCTTCCTGCGCCACCGCAGCCTCGAATGCCTCGCCGAGCGGCGGCGTCACCCGGCGAACCTCACGAAAGCCGGGTGAGTCGAAACCGCTGCCGTGTCCCAGGACACGGCGGACGGTCTGGTACTCCCATGGCGACATCCGCTCGAGCATGTCGAGCTGGCGGGTGGTGAACTGGAGGCACAGCGCGGCCCGGCCGAGCAGCCGCAGTGCGGCCGCTAGCTCGCCCGCCCGGAGATGGGCGGTGGCTCGCGCAACCTCGGACGTGCCCAGCTTGAGCCAGAGCTCCGAGGACTGGTGCACCGTCTGGAACAGCAGCTCATCCGGGTGGACCTGCTCTTCCGGCGACTTCTGCAGCGCGAGCAAATCGTCCGTCCGCAGGTAGCGCTCGTAGTCCGACGCCCCCTTCCCGGGCAGGATCGGCTCGGAGAAATCCTCGTTTGTCTCGGTCGCCAAGGGCCTGCGGAGCATACTTCTCCTGCAATGAGCGACCTCTTCTCGGACGCGGCGGAGCAGCGGCTCCCGGACGTCGCGCCACTCGCGCTGCGGATGCGACCGCAATCGCTCGACGAGTTCGTCGGGCAGGAGCACGTGCTCGGCGAGAGCTCCGCCCTGCGGCTGGCAATTGCTGAAGACCGCGTCCGGTCTGCCATCTTCTACGGGCCGCCCGGGAGCGGGAAGACGACGCTCGCCCGGATCATCGCGCGGACGACCGGCGCGGAGTTCGAGGAGCTCTCGGCGGTCTCGGCGACCGTCGGCCAGGTGCGAGAAGTCCTAGCACGCGCGCGCGACCGGCTCGGGGCGAACGCTCAGCGCACGATCCTGTTTCTCGACGAGATCCACCGCTTCAACAAGGCGCAGCAGGACGCGCTCCTTCCCGGTGTCGAGGAAGGAGTCATCACGCTGATCGGCGCGACGACCGAGAACCCCTACTTCGAGGTGAACTCGGCGCTGCTGTCGCGAGCCCAGGTGTACGAGCTCCTGCCGTTGTCGGTGGAAGAGCTCGAGACAGTGGCGCGCCGCGGCGCCGCGGAGCTCGAGGCCGAGATCCCGGACGACCTGCTGCAGCTCATCGCGGCGCGCGCGGGCGGTGATGCGCGGTCCGTGCATAACATCGTCGAACTCGCGCTGCAAACCGCGCAGGCTACGGGCGAGCCGCTCTCGGAAGCGCACGTCGACGATGCCGCGCGCAAGCGGCCGCTGCTCTACGACAAGACGGCCGACGCCCACTACGACTTCATCTCTGCGTTCATCAAGTCGATGCGCGGATCCGATCCCGACGCGAGCGTCTATTACCTTGCGGCAATGCTCGAGAGCGGCGAAGATGCGCGCTTCATCGCGCGGCGGATGATCGTGCTCGCATCCGAAGACATCGGCAACGCCGATCCGCGGGCACTGCAGGTCGCTGTCGCGGCAGCTCAGGCCGTCGAGCACGTCGGGCTGCCGGAAGCACGGCTGAACCTCGCACAGGCGGCGATCTATCTCGCACGAGCTCCGAAGTCGAATGCAAGCTACGACGCGATCACGCGGGCGACGAAGGACGTGCAGGAGCGGGGGAACTTCCGTCCGCCGAAAGCGCTGCGCGACGGCAGCTACTACGGGCGCAAGCTCGGACACGGTGAGGGCTACATCTATCCCCACTCCGATCCGGCAGGGTTCGAGGTCGATTACCTCCCGGACGAGCTGAAGGGGACGACGTACTACGAGCCGTCGGGAAACGGCGAGGAGACGGCGGACTAGATGGACGAGACGACCGCACCCCCGGGGGAGGCGGCGGCTCAGCTGGACGCGGATCGTCTGGCCGCGGCGGTGCGCGACGCACGGGACGACGCGGCCCCCTTCGCGCTCGCAGCGGCGGTGATCCTCATTGCGCTGGGCATCGTCAGCATGCACGCCCACTGGGACCTGCTCGGGCACAGGTTCTGGTGGCTGTGGCTCGTTGTAGCCGTTCCGTACCTCCTCCTTTCCGGCACGCTGCTCCTAGGACTTGGCCGCCTCATCCGTCATGACCGCAGGCGTGAGATCGCGATCGCGCTACTCGCTCTCGTCTGGATCTTCAACGTCCTCGGTGTCCTCCTGCTCGTCATCTCGCTGGTAGCTCACTCAGGCACGCAGATGACGGGACGGCAGCTGCTGCTCAGCGGCGTCGCACTGTGGATCACCGACACGATCGCGTTCGGGCTTGCCTTCTGGGAGCTGGACTCGGGCGGTCCGGTTGCCCGTGCGCTCTCGGATGCGCCCCGCAAGCCGGACTTCCAGTTCCCTCAGGACGAAAACCCCGAACTGGCGTCGAAAGACTGGGCGCCGCGCCTCTGGGATTACCTCTACGTGTCACAGACCAACTCGATCGCGTTCAGTCCGACCGACGTGATGCCGCTCACACGACTGGCCAAGACTTTGATGGCGGCCGAGTCCTCTCTTTCTGCGGTCACTGTTCTGCTCGTCGCAGCACGGGCCGTCAACATCCTCTCGTAGGAGGGGCTAGTCGGAGCCGCGGCGGAGCCGCTGCGCCGCGAACGTGCCGAACGTTCCACCGACCTTCTCCCACGCTCGGGCTGCACGCTCGACGTCGTACCCGACCCTGCGGAACTCGAACTCGCCGTCGTCGCCGCGCAGCGCATACGCCGCACGCACGTCGCCGTCCAGCGGCATGCCGGCGCTGCCGGGATTGATGAGCGTCGTGCCGTTCGGCCCGGGCCTCACGAACTGCTGGTGACTGTGGCCGAAGACGACGGTCCTGTCGCGGACGCCGTCGAGCATCCGCTCGTCGTCTTCGCCGGGCTCGGGCGCGAAGCTCTCGACGTCCGAGAGCGGCGAGCCGTGGACGTAGAGGACACCGTCCTCCTCGAACCGCGACTGCAACGAATAGAGCCAGCCCTCGTCCGTGCCCAGCCCGGAGTCGCGTTCGGAGAGAGCCTCCATCACCTCGGGCCGATCCAGCGGAGCCTCGCGTAGCCAACGCTCTCCGTTGCCGCGAACCCAGGTCGTATTCGGAAGTCCACGCAGCCGCTCGATCGTCTCGCGCGGCCACGGCGACCACGACGCGAAGTCGCCGCCGAGCAGATAGGCGTCTGCGCCCGCGGCCTCCGCATCGCCCAGCACCTCCTCCAGCGCGACCAGATTGCCGTGGATGTCGTACAGGACGGCGAGCATGGCTGATTAGGCTCCCACAGGTGAAGATCGTGTGCCTCGTCAAGCAAGTCCCCCGCGCCGACGCGATCGAGTTCGATCCGGAGACGAAGTCGCTACGGCGCGAAGGGGTTCCGCTGTTGCTGAACCCGTTCGACGCCGCCGCCGTCGCCCAGGCAGCGGAGCTGAAGCGGCAGGGCCTCGACGGCGAGGTGATCGCGATGACGATGGGCCCGCCTCAGGCTGCAGCAGCTCTGAGGGAGTGCCTGGCGCTCGGGGCCGACCGCTGCATCCATCTCTCGGATCGCGTGTTCGCCGTCGCCGACACGCTCGGGACGTCGCGCACGCTTGCGCTGGCAATCGCCGAGGAGGGCGACGTCGACCTGGTCCTCTGCGGGCGGAAGAGCCTCGACTCAGAGACGTGGCAGGTGCCACCCGAGACTGCGGCGTTCCTCGGGTGGCCCCACGTGACGAGCGTCGCCGACGTCGTCGTCTCGGCGGGTCACATCCGGGCGACCCGCGAGACGGAGCACGGATTCGATACCTACGAGCTCAACGGCCCCGCCGTGCTCTCACTGGCGCACGCACGGGCCGCAGACGGCGCGCGCGACGGCACCATCGACGTCTGGACCGCCGCCGATCTCGTCGACGACCTGCGGGAGAACGACGAGCGCTTTGGCCAAACCGGATCGCCAACGCGCGTCCTGGCCGTTCGGGACGTCACGCCCGAGCGCGCCGGCGACGTCTTCGACTCCGTCGACGAAGCATCGGCACGCATACGAGAGCTGCTGGCCGAGCGAGCAACCGAGCCTTCGTCGTGGGACAAGCCCGAACGTCTCGGAGAGACGCCCGGAAAGGCGTACGACTGCTGGACGCTCGTCGAACATCGCGAAGGCCGGCCGGCCCGCGTCTCGCTGGAGCTGCTCGGCAAGGGACGGGAGCTCGCCGGCAAGCTCGGCGGCGAGAACGTGGCGCTCGTTCTCGGCTTCCGTCTCGACGAGGTTGCACGCGAGGTCGCGCGCTACGGCGCGGAGCGCGTCGTCGTCGCCGACGACGCAAGCCTCTCCGAACGCCATCCCGAGGCCTGGAGCGGCGCGCTGCGCTCCATCGTCGGCGAAGCAAAGCCGCACGTACTGCTGATTCCGGCGACGACTTTCGGTCGCGACGTCGGGGCCCGCGTGGCCGGCGAGCTCGAGCTGGGAATGACGGGTGACTGCGTCGGGCTCGGCATCGACCGGGGTGGGCGCCTGATTCAGACCAAGCCTGCGTACGGCGGCAACATCGTCTCCGTCATCATGGGAGCGACCACGCCGCAACTCGCGACCGTGCGTCCTCGTATGTTCGAGCCCGGCGAGCGACGCGACGTCGTAGCCCCGGTCGACCGCCTCGAACTTCGCGAGCAGCCCGAACGACGCACACAGCTCGTCGAGCAGCGTGCGTTACCCGCGTGGGATCTCGACGAGGCCGACGTCGTCGTCTGCATCGGTTCGGCCGTAGGAGAGCTACCCGAGCTGCCCGAAGCCATCGCGCTCGGGGGAACACGCGACGCGTGCGAGCAAGGCCTGCTGCCTCGCAACAGACAACTCGGATTGCTCGGCCGTGCGGTCGCGCCACGGCTCCTGATCGCAATCGACGTGCCCGGGGACTTCGAAGAGCTGACCGCCTTCGTGAAGGCTGACGTGATCGCGGCGATCAATCGCGACGCGAGCGCGCCGATGCTGCACGCCGCTGATGTCGGTCTGGTCGGCGATTGGCGCGACCTTCTCCCGCCGCTGCTCGAGCTCCGCTGATGTTGCTCCAGCTGCACGAGTGGGGCGACCGCGCGGCTCCACCGGTCGTGGCGCTGCACGGGATCGGCGGCTTCGGGCGCCGCTTTCGACGGCTGGCAGAAGACCGGCTCGCCTCGCGCTTCCGCGTGCTCGCCCCGGACCTGCGCGGACACGGATCGTCGTCCTGGGAGCCGCCCTGGACGATCGTGACGCACGTCGCGGACGTGCTCGAGACGATCGAAGACGCCGGCGTCGAGCGCGCTCCGTTCATCGGGCACTCGTACGGAGGAAGGCTGATCCTCGAGCTGGCCGCGCTGGATCCTGACCGGATCGACCGCGCGCTCCTCCTCGATCCCGCGATCCAGCTCCTGCCGCACGTCGGGTTCGACTTCGCCGAGCGCGAGCGTTCCGGAGAAGGGTTCGCCACTCCGCAACAGGCCATCGCGGAACGCCTCGGCTTCGACACCAAGACTCCCCTCGACTTCGTCGAAGAGGACGTCCGTGAGCATCTCGTCGAGGGCGCCGACGGCCTCTTCCACTACAGGTACTGCAGAAGCGCCGTGATCACCGGCTACGGCGAGCTTTGCACGCCGCCGCCGCCGCCCGAGACCCTGCACGTGCCGACCCTCCTCGTGCACGCCGGTGAGTTCGGGCTTGTGCGCGCAGAGCAGCTCGAGGCGTATGCCACCGTGCTCGGAGACCTGATCGAGCTCGTCGAGGTTCCCGGCGGCCACATGGTCTACTGGGACGCCTGGGAGCCGACCGCCGACGCCGTGGGGCGCTTTCTAGAGAATTCGCGCCCAAGGCGCCGACTCGGCGGCGTCGCTTAAAGGCCGTACGGGCTCCGCCCGTGCGGCCGTCTTTCCCGCACGTCCTGGGTCAAGAGCCGTCTCGAACACCTACAAGATTCGCGCACCAAGCGCGCTGGCGATCAGCTCGACTGCGAGCTTCCCTGTTTCGTTCTCGCGATCGAGCACGGGGTTCACCTCGACCACGTCGAGAGAGGACGCGAGCCCGGTCTCCGCGACGAGCTCCATGGCGAGGTGCGCCTCGCGGTAGGACAGCCCGCCGCGCACCGGCGTTCCCACTCCGGGCGCGACGTCGGGATCGATCGCGTCCATGTCGAGGCTCACGTGGACGAAACCGGAGCCGGCCACGTGTGCAAGCGCCTCGCGGACAGACCGCTCGACACCGAGACGGTCGAGATCGCTCATCGTGAACACCTTCACGTCCTGGTCTCGCAACAGCTCGCGCTCGCCGTCGTCCAGTGAGCGCACTCCGACGAGCGCGACACGTCCCGGCTCGAGGGCGGGCAGACCCCAGCCGTCGTCGCGAAAGCGCTCGCCGGCGAGCCCGAGCGCGGCGGCGAGCACCATTCCGTGGACGTTGCCGCTCGGGCTCGTCTCGGGACTGTTCAGATCTCCGTGCGCGTCGATCCAGATGGCGCCGCCCGGCCCGTGCACGTCACGTAGACCCGCCAACGTTCCCAGGGCGACCGAGTGGTCACCGCCGAGAACGACGGGCACGAATCCATCACGCACCGTGTGCGAGACGAGCTGGGCGATCCGCTGCGAGGTCTCCTTGATCTGGGGCAGAAAGCGGGCGTGCTCGTCCCCGGACTCGGTTGCCTCGGGTACCGCCGTCTCGACGTTTCCCAGGTCCGCGTAGTCGTAGCCGAGCTCGTCGAGACGCGACGCCAGGCCCGCGTACCGGATCGCGGAGGGACCCATGTCAACGCCACGGCGCCCGGCTCCGAGATCGAGGCTCGCACCGATGACGGCGACTCTGCGACGAAGTGGTTGCGAAGACACGACGAACAAGGCTAACTTGCGGATCCATGGAGGCGGCCGATGCGGGGGGCACGATCCGAGTTCTCCTTGCCGACGACGACGCGCCATTCCTGGAGGCGCTCTCACCACTGATCGAGCGACAACCCGAGCTTGCGGTCGTCGGCACCGCTCCCGACGGCCTGGCTGCCATCGAGCTCGCGGACGAGCTGTCACCGGACGCGATCGTCATCGATCTGCACATGCCCCGACTCGACGGAGTGTCCGCGGTCACGCGACTCCGGCACGACCATCCGAGCATGTGCGTGATCGCATTGACGGCAGACGCGCATCGCGCACTCCACGACGCGGTCACCGAGGCCGGCGCGGACGCGGTCCTGATGAAGAACGAGTTCGTAGACTTGCTCATCGAGAGGCTCGCAGCCGCCAGAGCCGCCGTTTAGTGCGGCTAGACTGCGGGCCGCTTGGCGAGGTAGCTCAGTCGGTAGAGCACACGGCTGAAAACCGTGGTGTCGCCGGTTCGATTCCGGCCCTCGCCACTCCGCGAGGAAGTCCGGCCCGCTGCGCGGGCCATGATGACTTCCTCGCGCTCGACTTGCGATCCCCGCTATCAGTGCCGACGCCGGCAAAGCCGGCATCGGCGAGCTGGATCTAAAGGAATCGTTAAGAGTTGCGGCCACCCTCCTCGGGGTCTGGTACGACTGTGCCCCGTGAGGGCGGCACGTTTCTTTGCGCTGGCTTGCCTGGCCGGCGGGCTCGCGGGTTCGGTGCCGTCTCTGGGCCTGTCCGGCTCGGCGCCTGATTCCGTGTCGGCGCAGCAAGCATGCGGACGACTCGAGTTCATCAGCGGCTTGGAGGCCGTCTTCGGGCGCCGCAAGACCCACCAGCAAGCTCTGGCATTCCGGACTCAGGTGACCGCACGCGGATTTGTCAACGCCAACATCATCGAGGGCTGCGACGGCTTCCGGGTCGTCGTTCGAGGCATCGACACCTTCGACGTGGGAGTCGACCTCCAGAGCGAGGCTCGCCGCGAAGGCTTCCTCGTCACGCTCGAGTGCATCCAGGCGAAGCCACTGGGCCGGCTCGAGGCCATCTTCGGGCACGGGCGTGACCGGCCCACCGCGACAGCGATCGTGAACCGCGCCGATGCCGCCGGCTTTCCGGGCGTCAAGCTGCGCAACGATCCGTGTGGCGGGTTCGAGGCCTACCTGGCGGGTTTCGAGGATCAACGCGAGGCCGAAGCATTCGTCGCCCAGGCGAAAGCTCGTGGCTTCGACGTCGTGCTCGAGCGCAACTAACCCAGAGTAAAAGGCCGTCCGGACCGGTGATACCGCGCCGCGAACGACCTTGTGAGCCGAAGCTTAGGCGCCGATCTCCTTGCGGGCAAGGAGCGCGGTGCCCTGGCCGGCGGCGAACTCCGCAAACTCCGCGAATCCACGCCGCCCGAGCTCCTCCTTCAGCCGTTCCGGCGTGACGTAGATCGGCGTTTCGGGGCCGAACGAAAACGCGAACATCGCCTGCCCACCGGGCGCGAGTACGCGCGAGAACTCGTCGAAGAACGGGATCATGTTCGCGTGTGCGACGAGCTCGAACGAGCCGTCTGCAAATGGAAGGGCGGACGCGTCGCCGTTCTCGAATCGGACGCGTTCCGCGAGCTCGGGCGGCGTCTTGCGTCTGGCCTGCGCAAGCATCGCACCGGCGAGATCGACTCCGACAACCTCCGTTCGCGGAAAGCGAAGTGCTATCGCAAACGCGCCTGCACCGGTGCCGGTGCCGAGGTCGAGCGCCCTTGCCGGCGCGGGGTCGACGGCAGCCAGCGCGGCCTCGTAAGGCGCGAGATGCTCGGGACTGCGCAGCTCGTCCCAGCTCCCTGCGATCGCATCGAACTGCTTGCGCATGAGCGGACGGAAGAGTCGCCACAGCCGCGGGCTCCGGAGAACGGCATCGGTCGCCAGGCGAGCGAACTTCCGGCCGAGATCTTGGCGGTTCAAAACGCGTCCATGTGAATGCGGACGTCCTGGCCTTCCTTGATCCCGAACATGGCCGCGGCGTTGCCACCGTTGATTGCGATCGAGATGTTCCGGTAGGCGTCCTCGTAGAGGATGATGTCGCCCGGCCTGGCGTCCGCGAACGTGCGTGCGGCGACCGCGTAGTAGCGCTCCGGGCCGGCCAGCAGTTCGACCCGAGTCCCGGGAACGACCCCGGCCTCGTCGAGGTGAGAGCGGTCGAGATTGAGGCCGATGTTCCCGAACCGGTCGATCGAGAGAACGGTCGAGTGGATGCGCGCGGAGCCGACGTCGGGCCGCGGGATGTCGAGCCGGGCAAGGACATCGGGATCGAGCGGCGGCCCGAGCGCGCTGAGGGGGACGCCGAGCGCGAGATGCGCGGCCGCCGGAGAGAAGAGGTCGCGGCCGTGAAACGTGCGCGAGACGGACTCGAGCGCGTAGTCGGGATTGGCGAGCTCGCGCGCCTCGGCGATCCCGCCGAACTTTTCGGCGGCCGGGATCAGCAGCCCGTTGTCGGGACCCACGTAGACGCGGCCCTCTGCGTCACGCAGGGCAAGAGCGCGTCGCGCACCGCCGACTCCTGGATCGACGACGGCGAGGTGGATGCCCTCGGGCATGAACGGCAGCGTGTTGGCCAGCGTGAGCGCTCCCTGGAGGACGGCCTGCGGCGCGATGCCGTGCGTGATGTCGATGATCTCGACGTCGGGCGCAATCCGCTTCATCACACCGTGACACGTGCCGACGAAGTCGTCCTGCAGTCCGAAGTCCGTCAGGAACGTGATGAAGCGCGCCACCGCGCGGCGGAGTCTACGAGGCCCACGACATCCTGCGTGCCGGCTTCCGCCACGACGGTCAGGCCCGCGTCGAGCGCGGCGGCCGTCGTCTGCGGACCGATCGTAATCGCGGGTACGGTCGAGCCGAGCTTCGCCCAGGCACGCGCGGCCGAAGGCGAGGCGAGCACGACGAGGTCGCCGGCAGGAGGCGGCGGCGACAGCTCGACGGTGCGGTAGACCGCGCGGAAATCCGCGGGAAGCTCGTCGGCGAGCAGCCTCCGGGCACCCTCGGCACCCACGAAGAGCGCGCGGCCCACGGGCCGTGGAAGCTCGGCCAGGAGCCCCTCCTGCGACGCAAGGGTGGGGACGAAGTCGACTGCGAGCCCGCGGGCGGTGAGTGCGGCGGCCGTTGTCTCGCCCACGGCCGCGATTCGCGGGACCTCGCCGCGATGACGCGCCGCGAGCTCGGTGGCGCCGTTCGCGCTCGTGACGATCACCCAGTCGTAGCCGCTCACGTCGATCGGACCGTCCTCGATCGCCTCGATCTCGATCACCGGACTCGCGACAGCCTCGAATCCTCGTGCGCGCAGCGCGGCCAGCAGCGGTTCGGCCTGCGCTTGCGGCCTCGTGACGATCGCGCGCACGTCAGGCGGCGACGAAGGGCATCAACGCAGCCGCCACCTCTGCGGGATCGTCACCGCTGCGACGCTCGATCCAGCTGCCGTCGACGGCCGCCACGAGAGCGGTGAGCCGAAGGCCGTCGTGATACGCCGCGATCGGCGCGAGACAGCCACCGCCGATCACTGCGACACAGGCGCGCTCGGCTTCGACTCGCCGCCGGGTCTCGGCGTGGTCGGCCGCACCGACGAGGTGCTCCTCGCCTTCGCGCACCTGAAGCGCGAGCGCACCCTGCCCCGCTTCCGGAACCATCTCTTCCGGATCGAAGCGGTGCCCGATCTCGCGCGCGAGATTCAGGCGGTCGAGCCCGCAGGCGGCGAGCACGACCGCGTCGAGCCCACGTTCACCACGTTTCCGCAGCCGCGTGTCGATGTTGCCGCGCAAAGGCTCGATCGACAGTGTCGGCTCGAGCGCGAGCAGCTGCGCTCTCCGCCGGACCGACGCGGTGCCGACCCGCATCTCCGGCCGCAAAGCAGGAGCTCCGCAGAGCGCGTCGCGAGGGTCCTCGCGCTCGAGGTACGCGCCGACCGCGAGGCCTTCCGTATCGGTCGACGTCATGTCCTTCGCGGAGTGGACGGCGACGTCGATACGCCCGTCGAGCAGCGCTTCCTCGAGCTCCTTGACGAAGACGCCGCGGGCCCCGATCTCACCGAACGGACGGGTGCGATCGCGATCGCCGGCGGTCGTGATGGGCACGAGCGCGATCTCGACACCCGGCCCGCGCAGCCGGGCCGCCGCCAGCTCGGCCTGCGTGAGCGCGAGCCTACTGCCGCGGGAACCGACGCGGACCAGCACGGCACCAGGTGCGCTTGACCCGCGTTTGACCGCAAGGCCTTCGCCTGCGTACGCGCACGAACGCGGTCGGCGCCTGCACGGGCAAGGGGCGACCGATCAGGTTGGCCGACTTCAACGCTCGTCCTCGAGACCGAAGAGGTGACGCACCGCATCAGCATAAATCACGCCGTCGGCTGCCGCGGCCGCCTGCTTCATGCGGATCGTCGGGAGATGCAGGAGTTTGTTCAAGACGGCCGCGGTGACCGACTCCGCGGCGCGGCGCTCCGCGTCGTTGAGCTTCGCGCGGCTCAACTCGGCGTCGCGAATCTCCTCCGCTCGGGCGCGCAGCGAAGTGATCGCCGGAACGACGTCGAGCGACGCCTGCCACGCGCGAAAGCGATCCGCTTCCTCCGCCACGATGGACTCCGCGCGCTCTGCCTCGCGCCGCCGACCGGCAAGTGTTTCGGCCACCACCGCCTCGAGATCGTCGATGTCGTACAGGTAGCAGCCATCGAGCTCGTGAATGGCGGGATCGAGATCGCGCGGCACCGCGAGATCGATAAGGAAGAGCGGGCGGCCCTTGCGTGCGGGCAGCGCCTGCTCCACTTGCTCACGCGTGAGAATCCAACCCGGGGCACTCGTGGACGACAGCACCACGTCCGCGCGCACGAGCTCCTCCTCGATGCGCTCCAGCGGCACGGCCTCCCCGCCGAAGCGCTCCGTGAGGCCCTCGGCCCGCTGCCCCGTGCGGTTCGCGACGGACGCGATGGTCGCTCCCCGCGAGACGAAGTTCCGAATCGCCAGTTCGCCGACCTTGCCGGCGCCGACGACGAGAACGCTGCGTCCGTTCAGGTCGCCGAACACCTGCTCGGCGAGGGCGGCCGCGGCCGACGAAACCGATGCGGGGCTTTCGCCGATTGCGGTCTGGGTGCGTGCCTTCCGACCCGCCTGGACGGCCTGACGGAAGAGGCGATCGAGCAGCGGTCCAGTGGCGCCGGACTCATACGCGACGCGTACCTGCCCGAGGATCTCTCCCTCTCCCGGGATCATCGAGTCGAGGCCGGCCGCAACGCGAAAGAGATGGAGCGCGGCCTCTTCGTCCCGCAGGCGATAGAGGGCCGGGCCCAGCTTCGACTCGAGCGCGAGAAGCGCAGCCTCGGCCTTCTCTTCCGCGGCGTCAGCCGACTCGTCCGCGAGATAGAGCTCCGTGCGGTTGCAGGTCGAGAGGCAGACGGCTTCGCTCCGCCCGCCGGCGAGGGTCTGGGCCAGCTCCGCCGCGCGTTGACGGTTGAGTGCCGCACGCTCACGCAATTCGACGGGCGCCTGGTGGTGGGAGATGCCGACCAGGACGATGCTCATGTCGCGAAGTGGGTGACGGGAAGGGCAAGACGAACAACGGCGACGAGCACGAAGCCCGCGAGGACGAGATAGGCGGAACGGCGGCCGCGCCAGCCGGCGAAGTGCCGCAGCGCGAGGTAGCCGCTGTAGACCGCCCAGGTGGCGATGGTGACCGCCATCAGCGCGTCGAAGCCGCCGCCGCGATCGCGCAGGCGAACGATGCCGACTGCGATCCCGAGCGTGAGCGCGGGTAGGGCGATCCCGATCGTGCGCGCCGCCACCTCGTCCAGTCGTGAAAGCGCAGGCGCGCGCAGGCGGAGGATCGAGCTCTCGCGACGCTTCAGTCGTCGTTCCTGCCAGAGGTAGAGCGCCGAGAGGGCGGCCGCCAGCGTGAATCCCGCGAACGCCGCGAGCACGAGGCCGACGTGGAGGACGAGGAACAGGTTCGAGTAGTGGCTGCGTACCCCGACGCCCGTCCCGCCGCCCACGCGCGCGAGGATGAAGAGCAGGACGGCGAGCGGAAGCACGGCAAGACCGAGCAGGCGGTAGCGCGGTTGGCAGCCCCAGATCAGGTAGGCGCCCACGACGAGCCAGACGAAGAGATTGAGCGAGCCGCCCCACGTCGACCAAGGGAAGCCGTTCGCGCGTGTGGCCTGAACGGCGAGCAGGGCCGTCTGGACGAGCCAGCCCACCCGGACGCCCCAGGTCGCGAGCCGACCCGCGAGTCCGGGATGGCGCACGTCGTTCAGGTAGGCGACGGCAGCCTCGCTGTAGGCGAGCAGCGCAGGCCAGAACAGGAGCTCAGCCAACTGCGACCGCCTTCCGTTCCTCCTGCTTCGTGCGCGCAAGCTCGGTCAACTCGCTCAGCTCACGCTCGAGACGCTGGAGTTTCAGCGCGATGATCACGACGTAGGCAAGCACCACCGCGAAGATGACGAGGTAGGCGGCGGCGACGTACTTCTCCTCTGTACTCATCGCAGCGCCTCCCGCAACTCTCGTAGGCGCACGTCGATGCGCTTGCCGGCGAGCTCGACGTGGTAGAGCGTCGCCGCGAGAGTGAGCATCGCCGCCAATGAGACGCAGAACGTGAAGAACTGCGATCCGGCCATGTTGGGCCCGTGTCGGTCGAACGCGACTGGATGGATGAAGCGTTCGGAGAGGCGAATCGCGAGAATGCTGACGGGTACGAGCGCGACCCCGAAGAGCGCATAGACCGCGCTGAGATTCGCGCGCCGCGGGCCGGCCGGAACCGAGAAGCGCAGCATGAAGTACGCCGCGTAGAAGAGGAACAGCACGAGAAACAGAACGAGTTGGTCCTCGTGCCATTCCCACCAGTGTCCCCAGCGATAGCGCGCCCAGATCGAGCCCGTGACGAGGGTCAGCGCGCCGAAGATGACGCCCTGGTGGATCGCGACGTAGCTCTCGAGGTCCGCGCTGTCGTCGCCCTTCCAGAGCACGCGCAGCGCCTTCCAGCCGCCCCAGGCGAAGCAGGCGTACGCGGTGAGAGCGATGCCGACGTGGAAGTAGAAGATCTTCTGGTTCAGCCCGTCCGAGTCCACGGGCGCGTAGAAGAAGACCAGCGCGATCGAGGCGGTGATCAGGGCGAAGGCGAGCGCGGCGAGCGCGGCCAGGCGGTTATTCCGTAACCACGTACTCAAAGGAAGCCCAGCAAATGATCGCAAAGAGGGCGTCGTAGAGGCCGAGGAACCCGAGATAGCGAGCGGGGTCACTCGTGACGCTGGCACCGACGCCGCCGACGATGATCGGGATCGCCAGCGGAAGAAAAAGCAGGGGCAGAAGGAGCTCGCGAGCGCGGCTGGCGGCGGCCATTGCCGCGAGCAAGGTGCCCACCGCGGCGATGCCGATATCGGCGAGGACGACGCCGGCGATCATGGGGCCGCCGATTCCTCCGAAGAAGAGTGCGAAGGCAGGCAACGCGACGACCTCCGCGAGCGCGAGGAAGGCGAGGACAGACAAGGCCTTGCCCAGCCAGATCGCGCTGCGGTCGCTCGGCGCCAGCACGAGCCCGTCGATGACGCCTTGCTCCCGCTCGGCGGCGAACGCGCGGGAGAGCCCAAGGAGCGCCGTAAAGACGATCGCAACCCAGAGCAATCCCTTCGCCGCCAGCTCGGACGAGTCGCTCGGAAGCACGAAGTGGAACACGACGAGAGTCGACAGAACGAAGAGCAACATCGCCGGCAGCGTGTCGCGTGCGCGCAGCTCGAGCCGAAGGTCCTTGCGGGCCAGGGCGCCGACGTCGGCGAGATACATCATGCGAGCGCGAGCTTCGACGTCGCGAGAAGCTCGATGCGCGCCGGATCGTGGGTCGCGACGACGAACGCGGACCTCGGACGCCGATCGTCCAGCTCTCGGTCGAGAAGCAAGGCTCCTTCCTCGTCGAGACCGCTGTACGGCTCGTCGAGGACGAGCAGCTCGGGGTCGTGCAGCAGCGCACGGCAGAGAGCGAGACGCTGCAACATGCCGCGCGAGTACGAGTCCGCGCGCTCGTGCCGCGCGTCCCACAGCCCGAAGCGCTCGAGCAGCATGCCGATCCGTTCACGTCGCTCCGCAACCCGGTACAGCCGCCCGTAAAGATCGAGGTTCTCGAGCGCGGTAAGCTCGCGGTAGACGAGCGGCTCGTGGGCGAGGTAACCGATCCGCCCGCGTTCGGGCGTGACGTCGAGCTCGCCGGCCGTCGGGATGGCAAGCCCGGCGCACAGGCGTAGGAGCGTCGTCTTCCCGGATCCGTTCGGTCCGGTGACGAGGAGAAACCCGTCGCGAGCGAGGTCGAACCCGACGCCGCGCAAGGCGCGCTTGTCGCCGTAGCGCTTCTCAACCCCCCGGGCCCAAATCACCATGCCACTGTAGTCGCGCCCGGCGAGAGCCACAGCACCGTCCAACGGCCCTTCCGGACGAGGCGACCCGTCACACGTCAGGGACTGTCCCCGACGTGGGAGCCAGAGACATGGCCAGGACTGGTCCGTCGAGACATGGGATTCGTGCCGAAAGTGTGACTTCTTCTCCACCGAGGGCCATCGAGGGCCTGGCTACAACCAGGGGCCTTCATAGGCTGGCGTGATGCCGCGAGTTCCGAGATCTGTCTTCCCTGACGGGCTCTTTCACGTTGCGACTCGCGGGGTCGCAAAGATGCCGATCTACGGCGACGACAACGATCGGCGAAACTTCCTCAGCCTCCTCGTACTCGTGGTCCAGAACTACGAGTGGACGTGTCAGGCGTTCTGCCTGATGACGAACCACTATCACCTCGTACTCGACACGACACAAGTGAATCTCTCCGACGGCATGCAGGTCCTCAACGGTGACTACGCCCAGGGCTTCAACGGCAAATACGGACGCTGGGGCCACCTCTTCGGCGACCGCTTCTGGAGCAGGTCGCTCCACGAGAACGAACTCGAGCAGGTCTGTCTCTACGTGATGGACAACCCCGTCCGTGCCGGTCTTTGTAAGCAACGCGACGACTGGCCCTGGAGTGCGTGCCGGTTCGAGCTCGGCTAGATCGCCGCTTCGGCCAGCACGAACGCGAAGAACAGGACGCTGATCACGCCGTTCACCGTGAAGAACGCGGCGTCGAGACGCTTCAGGTCGCCGGGGTTCACCAGCGAATGCTCGTAGGCGAGCAACGCTGCAACCACCCCGACGCCGATCCAGTACAGCCAGCCGAGATGGAGACCGACGCCCACGGCCGCGAGCAACACCACCGTCAGGGCGTGCAGCAGGCGCGCACCCCAGAACGCGCCCGCTACACCGAAGCGCACGGCGACGGAGTGGAGTCCCTGGTCGGCGTCGACCGCGCGATCGAAGAGCGAATAGAAGACGTCGAAGCCCGCGATCCACACAGCGACCGCCGCGCCGAGCGCCCACGCCTCCCACGGCAGCCGACCCGTGATCGCAACCCAGGCGCCGACGGGCGCGAGCCCGTCGACGATCCCGAGCCAGATATGGCTCAGCCACGTGAAGCGCTTCAGATACGGATAGATGACGAAGCCGACGAGCGGGATCGGCCAGAGCCACCGCACGATCGGAGCGAGCTGAAAGCAGGACACGAGATAGAGCGAAAACGCGAGCGCGCAGAAGACGATGACCTGCACGCGCGAAAGTCTTCCGGCCGGCAACTCGCGATCGGCCGTTCGCGGATTGCGCGCATCGATCTCCGCATCGATCACACGGTTCAGGCCCATCGCGAGAGAGCGCGCACCCAGCATGGCAAGCGTGATCCAGACGAGATCATGCGCCGACGGGATGCGATGCACACAGAGCAGAGCGCCGATGTACGCGAACGGCAACGCGAAGACCGTGTGCTCGATCTTCACGAGCGACGCGAAGCGACGAGGAAGAGCGACGACAGCGGTCACGTCTGTTTGTGCTCGGACCGGCCGCCGGCGATCAGGTCGATCGCATGCGGCAGCGCCGGTTTGATCAACGCGAAGCCGTCGCGGCAGCCGCCCGGCGATCCGGGCAGATTCACGATCAAGGTCTGCCCGCGCACGCCGGCAAGGCCACGCCCGAGCAACCCGTGCGGTGTCTTTCCGATCGCGTCTGCGCGGAGCGCCTCGGCGATGCCGGGCACGTTCCGCTCGATGACGGATTGCGTCGCCTCGGGCGTGAAATCACGGGGCGACACCCCCGTTCCACCGGTCGTCAGGATCACGCGCACGTTCGCGGACAGCGCGCGCAGCGCCGCCGCGATCTGCGGCCGCTCGTCGGGAACGACGCGATGCTCGACCTCATACTTCTCGCTCTCGAGCAGCTCGACGAGAAGCGCACCGCTCTCATCCTCACGCTCGCCTGCCGCAACACCGTCGGAGATCGTGAGGACCGCCGCCCTCACGCGGGCTCCTTCGTCTTCTCGACCAGAGCGACGTTCGTCACCACCATCGCGTTGTCGATCGCCTTCGCCATGTCGTAGACCGTCAACGCGGCGACGGAAACGGCCACCAGGGCTTCCATCTCGACGCCCGTCTGAGCGGTCGTCTCGACGACCCCCGTGATCTCGACGCTCGCCGCGCCGACCTCGAGAGACACCTCGACGTGGGACAACGGCAGTGGATGACACAGGGGGATCAGGTCGCTCGTGCGCTTGGCAGCCATGATTCCGGCCAGTTGCGCGGCCACGAGTGCGTCGCCCTTGGGCAGCTCGCGCAACCGGCGCGCGGTCTCCGGCGCCATCTGCACGACTCCGCGTGCAACGGCACGACGTCGTGAGATCGGCTTGCCGCCGACGTCGACCATCCGGACGTCACCCGCCCCGGTGACGTGGCTCAACTCGCCCATCCGAGCTCGATCCTAGCTCCGAGTAGGTGCTGCAACGCGATCGAGCGCGGCCAGCAGCACGTCGGTCCACCGGCTCAGATCGTGCTCGCGCACGTGCGCCCGAATGGCTTCGAGCCGCTCGTGCCGCTCGCCGGTCTCCATCGCCAGGGCGCGCTCGATCGCAGCGGCCTGGCCATCGACGTCGAACGGGTTGACCGTGAGCGCCCACTCGCCCAGCTCTGCATGCGCGCCTGCGTTTTCAGATAAGACAACAACACCATCACGCTCGTTGACGATCGGCGCTTCCTTCGCGACGAGGTTCATGCCGTCGAAGATGGCGTTCACGAGCAGGACGTCGAACTGCTTGTATGCCGCTACCGACTTCGGGAAATCATCTGCAATCTCGAGCTCGATCGGCCGCCAGCCGCTCTGCTGGAAACGATCGTTGACCCGGCGCGCCTCGCGCTGGATCGCACCGAGGTACTCCGCATACTCGGGAATCTCCTGCCGGGAAGGGTCGAGCAACGCGAGCATCCCGACCCGCCGATGCATATCCGGATGCGCGTCGAGGTAGAGCTCGAATGCACGAAAGCCCCGCACGATGTTCTTCGACGGATCGGTCCGGTCGACGCGCACGACGAGCTTCTCCGGTCGCCCCGTGAGGATCTCTTGCTCCGCACTGAGCACTGCTTCGCTCCGCGCGAGCTCGACGAACTCCGTGGAGTCCACCGAGATGGGCGCGGTCACGGTCTTCGCGGTTGCGTCATCGCCGAGCAGCTCGCGCACGCTGTAGATGAAGTTCCTCCGCCAGCGCTCGGTGTGGAGGCCGACGACGTCGTTGGCCATCAGCCCGTCGTGAATCGCCCGCCGCGCCTCTCTCGGCAAGACGCGCCAGTAATCGGGCTGGGGCCATGGGACATGCACGAAGTGCATGAGCGCCGCGTCGGGCCGGCGCTCCCGCACCATGCGTGGCGCGAGATACAGGTGGTAGTCGTGGAAGAACACCGCCGCGTCCGGCGTGCGCGCAAGCTCGGCGTCGACCGTGGCCGCAAAGCTCTCGTTCACGGCGACATATCCCTCGGCCCAGGCGTGGTGAAACGCGGCGTCCACGCGCGGCGTGTACGGCAAATCCCAGAGAGAATGTTGGACGAACCAGAGCATGGGATTCGCGACGACGTTGTAGTACCAGTCGTACGCCTGCCTGTCGTGCGCGACGAGGCGCAACCTGTAGGGCGAACCGTCGCGCGAGGTCTCGTCGACCGCCTCGCCGGCCAAAGCCCGGTCCTCCTCCGTGATCGCGCTCGCGATCCAGGTCACGTCGTGGTACTGCACGAGGCTGCGCAGAGCCGTGACGAGCCCGCCGCCGCCACGCTTCGCAGTGCGACTCCCGTCGGAGCCGCGTCCGTACGACACAGGTCCTCTGTTCGAGACGACGATCAGCTTGCGGCGCACGGAGACCTCAGGCAGCGGCGACGACCGAGACCTCGGCGCCGGATGTGTCGTTGCCGAGCAACTGGTTCATGAGCACCAGCCAGTCCCGCAGCAGACGCGGCGTCAAGAAGTGCCGGCGGACGTATTCCTTTCCGCGCAAGGCCCGCTGGCGAGCCTCCTGCGGATTGCGAATGATCTCGATGCACGCCTCGGCGCACTCCGTCGCAGAGTCCACGAGCCACCCGGTCTCGCCGTCCTGGATCTGCGTGACGATGCCACCAACTCGCCCGGCGACGGT
Source organism: Actinomycetota bacterium (assembly GCA_005883355.1). Taxonomy (GTDB): domain Bacteria; phylum Actinomycetota; class Thermoleophilia; order Gaiellales; family Gaiellaceae; genus 3-1-20CM-4-69-9. The sequence continues at coordinate 26,093 of VAXG01000003.1, forward strand.
GGGACGCGTCTTCCAGAGGGACTCCGTCACGGTGAGTCCGAAGCCTTCCTTGATCGACTTCTGGATCACGGCGGCGGAGTGGACCTGGAACGCGTTCACCTCGACGGAACCGACGTTGTTGAGGTTGGAGAGAATGTAGATGTCCGGATCGCCGGCCGCGTAGGCGACCGTCTGGTTGTAGTAGTCCCAGCCCTCCGGATCGTCGTGCGCCATCGAACCGACCAGTGCGAGCTGCACGTCCGGAAACTCCTTCTTCACCAGGCGGTACGCGTCGATGACACCGAGGGGATCCTTCCAGGGGTCGAAGCGTGAGACCTGCGTCAGCAACGGACGCTCGACGTCGATTCCGAACTGGTCGACGATGTAGGCGGCGTCCTCGGGCGACAGTGCCATGTTCTTCGGCGCCAGCGGATCGATCGCCGGCGGCCAGATGTAGCACGGCGGTAGATCGTCCGCCTTCGGCACGTACTCGCGCAGGTGGAAGATCGCGGCGTCGTAGCGCCGGATCGAGGGGAGGATGAAGTCGAAGACACTCTCGTTCGGCGTCGAGAAGTCGATGTGGCCGCGCCAGATCCATTGCGCGCGCGAGTTCTCGAAGTGGTCGATCATCCCAGCCGGCTGGGGGTCGTGGACGATGACGAAGTCGTAGTCGTCCTCGAATTCCCGCGCGTTCAGTTCCTGGTAACGCCGGAAGATCTCCCGTTGCTCTTCGGTGAGGCCTTGCGGGTTCCCCTGGAGGGCGTTGTGGATCGTCTTCGTGACGTTCCAGAACTCCTCTCCTCCTTTGATGATCCGCCACTCGGTGTCGAGCCCGGCGTCCTGCATCAGCGGGATCAGGGTGTAGTTGATCTCCGCGACGCCGCCGCCGAATGCGGTTGCCGACAGATGGACGACGCGCTTGCCCGCGAGTGGCTCGGCCAGGCGCTTGATCTCGTCCATGAGCCCACGCGTCGCGATGGTCGCGTAGTCGGCGAGGGACTTGTGTCCGGCGTTGACGAGTTGGAGCATTGTCTGGCGCGTTCCTGGGGGCGAACGGTCGCGAGAATACAGCCCGCGGACGCTAGTTCAGGCTAGCTAAGGGCTTTCGCGAAGCGAAGGCGCGATCCTTTGCCTCCGGGCTGGGCGCCGATCTCGACATCGTCAGCGATCGCGCGGATGATCGCGATACCCAGACCGCCCTCGGAGAGCTCGTCCGGTTGACCCGGGGCCCGAGTAGGGTCGAAGCCCCCACCGTCGTCGGTGACCTCGATCACGAGCCGGTCGGGGTGAAGCTCGTAGGCAATCTCGACGACACCCGCGTCCGCGTTTGCTCCGTACGCGTGCCGGACCGAGTTGGATGCGGCCTCCGTCAGCGCC
>VAXG01000118.1 GCA_005883355.1 Actinomycetota bacterium
TTCCGGGCGATGGGTGTCGACCCGGCGCGGCTCGGCGGACCCATCATCGGCGTTGCGTCGACGTGGACGGGAACAATGCCCTGCAACCTCAACCAGCGCGAGCTCGCCGACCGTGTAAGCGAGGGCGTGGCGGGCGCGGGCGGCCTTGGCCTTGGCTTCAACACGATCGCGGTTTCCGACAACCAGTCGCAGGGAACTCCCGGCATGCGGGCGTCGCTGATCTCGCGCGAGGTGATCGCCGACTCGATCGAGCTGATGGTTCATGCCCACGATTTCGACGGGCTCGTGTGTGTCGTCGGTTGCGACAAGACGGTGCCTGCCGCGCTAATGGCGCTCGCGCGCGTGGACAAGCCCGCGGTGCTCGTCTACAGCGGTCCGATGCGTGCCGGCCGCTGGCGCGACCGCGAAGTGACGATCCAGGACGTGTGGGAGGCGGTGGGGGCCGAGGAACGCGGGCTCATGACCCGCGCGGATCTTGACGAGCTCGAGCATTTCGCTTGCCCGGGCGCAGGCACGTGCGCAGGACACTTCACCGCGAACACGATGGCCGTCGCGATCGACTGCCTGGGAATCGCGTGCGTCGGGGATGGGCTCGTGCTCGCGGACGACCACGAGCTGAAGGGCCAGGCCGCAACCCGCGCCGGCGCGCTCGCGGTGCGCCTCGTCGACCAAGGCGTGACCGCACGCCGTTTCCTCGACCGACGCGCACTCCTGAACGCCATGGCCGGCATCGCCGCAACCGGCGGTTCGACCAACGGCGTGCTTCACCTGCTCGCGATTGCCTACGAAGCGGGGGTGCCACTGACGCTCGAGGAGTTGACAGCCGTCGCGAGCCGAACACCCGTGATCGCGAGCCTCGCGCCCTCGGGCCGCTGGATGGCAGAGGACTTCCACCGCGCGGGCGGCTCGCGCGCCGTGATCCGCGAGTTGGTGCGCGGCGGGCACGTGGACGGACAGGCACCGACGGTCGACGGAAGGACGCTCGCGGACGCGACACTGGATGCGCCGCTGCCCGACGGCGAGGTCGTTTACACACTGGAGGAGCCGTTCAAGCCGACCGGTGCATTGCATGCGCTGCGCGGCAACCTTGCGCCCGAGGGAAGCCTCGTCAAGGTGTCCGGGACGGCTCGCCGCTCGCATCGCGGCCCTGCGCGGGTGTTCGAGAGCGAGGAGGCGTGCACCGACGCCGTGCGCGCCGGCCTCGTCGCGGAGGGCGACGTGCTCGTCGTGCGGTACGAGGGCCCCGCCGGTGGGCCGGGTATGCGCGAGATGCTGAGCGTCACGGCGTCCGTGGTCGGAGCGGACATCGGCGACTCCGTCGTACTCGTCACCGACGGCCGTTTCTCCGGCGCGACCCGCGGGCTGATGATCGGGCACGTCGCGCCCGAGGCCGCACGCGGCGGACCGCTTGCGCTCGTGCGGGACGGTGATGTGATCGCTATCGACGTGGACGAGGGGACGCTCGTCTTGGAGGTCGGCGACCGCGAGCTGGCAGAGCGCTTCGTCGGATGGGAGCCCCCTCCTCCGCGCTATGACGCCGGTGTGTTCGCGCGCTACCGGGCACTCGTGTCTTCTGCGTCTAACGGCGCTGTTCTCGTCCCGCCCGCCTAGGTGCAGGCGCTCGTCACGCAGCCGGGTCACTCGCACACAACACACATCGAAGACGTTCCGGCCGTGGAGGCGCGCGCGGGCGAAGTGCTCGTCCGCACGCTCGAGGTGGGCGTGTGCGGCACCGACCGCGAGATCTCGGAAGGCCTGTTCGGGATCGCACCTGAGGGCGAGCCGCTGCTCGTGCTCGGCCACGAGGCGCTGGCCGTCGTCGACCGAGATGGCTACGGCTTCACGCGCGGCCAGCTCGTCACCGCGACCGTCCGCCGCTCGTGCGGCCATTGCATCGCATGCGCGGAGGACTCGCCGGACTCGTGTCTGACCGGTGACTACAGCGAGCGCGGGATCACACGCCTGCACGGCTACGCCCGTGAGCTCGTCGCGGAGGATCCGGAGCAACTGGTCGCAATTCCGAAATCGCTCGGCCGCCTCGGCGTGCTTGCGGAGCCGACGTCGATCTGCGAGCGCGCGCTCCGGCATGCTCGAACGATCGGCGGCCGGCAGCCGTGGCAGCTCGAGCGCGCGCTGGTCATCGGCGCAGGCGCGATCGGCCTGCTGACGACGTACCTGCTGCGCCTCGCGGACGTCGAGGTGTGCACGGCGTCGCTCGAGCCCGAGAACGAGCTCGTCGAACAGTGCGGCGCGCGCTACGTCTCGACGCACGAGAACGCGCTGTCGGAGCTCGGGAAGTTCGACCTCGTGATCGAAGCGGCCGGCAACGCCCAGTTGATGGCGCAGACGCTCGGCCTGCTTCGCCGGAGCGGAGTGGCGTGTCTGCTCGGGATCGATCCGCGTGTCCAGACGGTGAACGTCGACGGCCAGGTGCTGGGCCTGGACACGATCCTCGAGAACCGCGTTCTCTTCGGAAGCGTCAACGCGCACCGTCAGGACTGGCTGGCTGCGGTCGACGATCTCGACCGAGCGCGCGAGCGCTGGCCGGAGGCGCTGGAGCAATTCGTCACGCTCCGCGTCCCGCTCGACCGCTTCCCCGAGGCCTTCGAACATCGAGGCGGCAAGGCGACGCTCGTTCTTTCGGACTAGTACCGGATCAGGAAGAGAGGCCTGCGGCCTCGAGTGCCTGCCGTGCGAGTGCTTCGTCGAGCTCGCCCGGCAAGCCGCTCACACCCACGGCACCAACCCGTGTCCCGCCCTCGAAGGCGCCGAGCCCACCGAGGAAGAACGTGAAGAACGGGTCGAAGCTCTCACGCTCGACAGCGTCCTCACGCACCTTCTCCGCCAGCTCTCTCGTCGAACGCGCGTCGCTCCGTGCGGCCGTGTACGCCTTGCGCTGCGCGTTCAGGCGCGTGTCCGGTGCCGCGCCGTCCATCGTCGCGGCCGCGACGAGCTCGCCGTGCGCATCCGCGACGAAAACCGCGACCGGGCTTGACGCTTCCCGAACCACGAAATCCACGATCGCCTGTGCATCCTCGAGCTTCACCAGGCGATTCTACGGGCAGGTTGGTCCTCCACCTTTTCGGCCCTACGAGGCGAAACGTGCTGTAGTTCAACCGCATGCATGTCGACGTCTCCCGCCTCGTACGGCGAGTCCTGGTCCTCGTGGTTGTCTCGGGCCTCCCCGGCCTGGCCGTCACAGCCCCCTCGGGCTGGCCCTCTGCAGCAAAAGTCGCGACTCACGCGTCGAGCTCCGGCTTCGAGGGGATTCGCTTGAAGAACGTCGCCGGTCGGGTCGGGCTCGACTTCCGTCAAGGTGCGTTTCGCTTCGGTGTCTCGCCCGACCCGGCGGCGATGACCGGCGGCGGGCTGTGTGCACTCGACTACAACAACGACGGGTGGGTCGATCTGTTCGTCGTAAACTCGTACTCGCAAGCCAACGTCGATCGCTGGCACAAGCACGGCGGCCTGCCGCGGAGCGCGCTTTTCCGTAACACGAGAGGCCGCTTCCGGAACGTGACCCGCACCTCGGGAGCAGGGCTCGCAGTCCGCGGCCAGGGCTGTGTCGCCGCGGACTTCAACGGGGACGGCTACACCGACCTCTTCGTCACGGCCGACGGGCAGAACAAGCTGCTGTGGAACAACGGCAACGGCACGTTTACCCAGGGCGCGTGGGCTGCCGGGATCAGAAGCCACGGCTGGCATACGAGTGCGGCGGTCGCAGACGTCAACGGCGACGGCCGTCCCGATCTCTTCGTAGCCGGCTACACCGACGTCAACCTTCCGATCTCGGGCTCCGCCGCCGGGTTTCCCAACAACTACGCGGGCGTTCGCGACCTCCTCTACCTGAACATGGGCCGTGACAAGCACGGCCGCTCGCGCTTCCGCGAGGTCGGCGTTCAGGCAGGCCTCGAGGCCGCACGGTTCGATCACAGCCTCGGTGCGGTCTTCTCCGATTTCGACGGCGACGGGCGGCCCGATCTCTACGTCGCCAACGACGGTGACCCGAACCGGCTCTACCAGAACGTCGCCTGGCCCGGCGGGAGAAGGGCCGATCCCGCGGGGCTCGGCTTCCGCTTCGAGGAGCGCGCAGCCAGCGCGGGCGTTGCCGATCCGAATGCGGGAATGGGTGTCGCGGCTGCGGACTTCAACGGTGACGGTCACACCGATTTATTCATCTCGAACTCGCGCGGCCAGGGCCATGCGGTCTACACCGGGCAGCAGCCCGTCGCGTCTGGATCGTCGTTCAGCGACGTCCGGACGGCGTTCGCGCCGGCGTTTGGCAAGACGTTCACCGGTTGGGGCGCTTCCTGGGTCGACCTCGACCTGGACGGCAATCTCGACCTCGTCCTGACCAACGGCGGAATCCCGGTGACCAATCTCGCGCGGAACGCGCAGCCAATCCAGGTGCTCGAGAACATGGGCGCACCCCCGGGGTCTGCGCCCCAATTTACGGACGGGACCGCACTCGTCGGCGGGAACGACCTTCCTCGCGTCGTCGGACGCGGCCTGACGACGGCCGACTTCGACAACAACGGTCGCATGGACATCGCCATCAATACGATCGGGGGGAGGCTGGAGCTCTTGCGTCCGACGGGAGCCGTCGGCCACTGGCTCGCAGTGCGGCTCGCCAGGTTCTCGCCCGGAGCGGTCGTGACTGCAGTCCTCCCGGACGGTCGCCGGCTGGTACGCGAGGTGCAGGCAGGGTCGAGCTATCTGTCATCGCCGGACCCTCGCGTGCACTTCGGACTCGGCGCGGCGACGAGCGTGAGTCTGCTCATCGTTCGCTATCCGGACGGTCACATCGTCGATCGCAACAACGTTCCGGCCGACCGCATCGTCTTCTTCCCCCGCCAAGCGCGGAACGCCACCGATGCACGATCGACCGCGCAGACTACGCCGTACCTGATCGACGGGTGCACACGGACCGACCTGCACGGGCGCTCGGTCGCCCGAGTGTGGGACGAAGCCATGCTCGACGCCATCAGGCGGGACCTGCCGGCGCCGACCACGCACGCGCGGAACCTCTTCCACGTCTCGGCCGCGATGTGGGATGCCTGGGCCGCCTACGACCCGACGGCGGACGGCTACTTCGTCACCGAGAAGGACAAAGCTCTCGACGTCGAGGCTGCCCGGGAAACCGCGATCAGCTACGCGGCGTACCGCGTCCTGCTCTGGCGCTACGCGTACGGCGCGAATGTGCGGGTGACGTTCGACGAGCTCACCCGGACCTTGCGCTCGCTCTGCTATCGGCTGGACTTCACGAGCACCAAGGGTGACTCACCGGCCGCACTCGGCAATCGCGTCGCGGCCGCCGTGATCCGGTATGGAAGGAGCGACGGCTCACAAGAACGACTCCACTACGCCGACGAGAGCTACGTCCCGGTGAACACTCCCCTCGTCGTCGCCGAGCCCGGGACGGGAATGCACGATCCGACCTTCTGGCAGCCGCTCGCGCTCGATCACAACGTCGCCCAGAACGGGCTCACCGTGCCCGGGAAGGTGCAGACGTTCATCGGCGCGCATTGGGGCCATGTGCGCGGCTTCGCGCTGCCGGCCTCGAAGAACGGCGTCCCGATCGATCCCGGCCCGCCGCCGATCGGGACTCCCGGGGACGCGGCATACAAGCAAGCGGCCGTCGACGTCATCCGCAAGAGCGCCGAGCTCGACCCCGCCGACGGGCAGACAGTCGACATCGGGTTGGACGCGCTGGGGAACAACCCCCTGGGGACGAATGACGGCCATGGCTACACGGTCAATCCGTTGACGGGGCAGCCCTATGCGCCCGAGCGCGTTCTCCAGGCCGACTACACCCGAGTGCTTGCCGAGTTCTGGGCCGACGGGCCGAATTCGGAGACTCCGCCCGGCCACTGGAACGTGATTGCCAACACCGTCTCGGACTCGCCGCTGATGGCGTCGCGGATCGGTCCGGGAGCTGCGAACCGCCTGCGCTGGGACGTACAGATGTACTTCGCTCTCAACGGCGCCGTGCACGACGCCGCGATCGCCGCGTGGGGCCTGAAGCGCAAATACCAATCGGTTCGCCCCATCTCGATGATCCGCTACCTGGCCGAGCACGGCCAGTCGAGCGATCCGACGCTGCCCTCGTACGATGCGGAAGGCCTGCCGTTGATTCCGGGCCTGATCGAGCTGATCACGAAGGAGTCGAGCGCACCGGGACAGCGCCACGCCGCCCTTGCCGATCACGTCGGCGAGATCGCTATTCGGGCCTGGCGCGGAAATCCGAAAGACCCGAGCCAGGTGAGCGGCGCCGGCTGGATTCTCGGCGAGCGGTGGGTCCCGTATCAGAAGGCGACCTTCGTCACGCCGGCTTTCCCGGGCTTCGTCTCCGGGCACAGCACCTTCAGCCGCGCTGCCGCGGAGGTCCTAGCCGCCTACACGGGCAGCCCCTACTTCCCCGGAGGCGAGTTCACCCAGACCTTCTCTCCCGGCTACCTCAAGTTCGAGCACGGGCCGAGCAAGCCCGTCACGCTGCAGTGGGCGACGTACTACGACGCGGCCGACCAGGCGGGCCTCTCACGTATCTACGGCGGCATCCACATCGCGGCGGACGACTTTGCCGGCCGCCGGATCGGGTCGAGAGTCGGCAAGCAGGCGTGGGCGCTCGCCGAGCGCTACTTCGCCGGCACCGTGCACTAGCCAGGAGGCGGCTAGCGGCCCGAACGTGCCTGCAGCCTGCGCGCGATCGTGTCCAGTGTCACAGCGAGCAAGAGGATGATTCCCGTGACGACGTAGATCGTCCCCGTCTTGTAGCCCGCCGTGTTGAGCCCGTTCGAGACCGTTGCGATCACGAGCGCGCCGATGAGCGCGCTGCGCACCTCGCCGCGACCACCGAAGAGGCTCGTGCCGCCGATGACCGCCGCGGAGATGGCATCGAGCAGCAGCGTGCCGCCGCCGACATTGAGGTCGACGGAGTTCAGCCGCGCGGCCAGGATCACTCCTCCCACCCCGGACATGGCGCCGGAGATCATGAAGACGGTGATGCGGATGCGGGCGACGTTGATCCCCGCGCGACGGGCTGCCTCGGCATTGCCACCGACCGCGTAGACGTGGCGGCCGAATGGCGTCCGCTTGGCCAGGAAGGTCAAGCCGACCAGGAAGATGACGACGAGGACACCGGCCAGCGGTAGCCCATTCGGCACGCTGGCGTGGTTCGAGACCGCGACGGTGCCGAAGCAGGCGACCGCGATGCCCATGACTTTGGCGACAAGGAGCAGCGGTCTTCGGATCGCCACGCCCGCGCGGCGCTTGCCGATCACGCCGCCCAACGTGCCGAAGGCGTAGAGACCCGTGACGACGACCGCAATGATCCAACCCCTATTCGCTGCGAAGTAGTAGTTGGCGAGATCGTTGATTCTTTTGTCCTGGATCACGATCACGCCTTTGATCTCGAGCACCTGCAGGATGACTCCCTGCCAGATCAGCAGGCCTGCAAGCGTGACGACGAACGACGGGACGCCGACCTTGGCCACGACCGAGCCCTGGACACCGCCGATGAACGCGCACAGGCCTACCGCGATCGCGATCGCGACGAGTCCGGGATACGCATGGCCGCTACCCGGGAGCTGGAACTCGGCGACGGCCAGGGCCGCAATCCCGCTCAGATATCCGATCGAAAGGTCGATCTCGCCAAGCAGGAGGACGAAGACCACTCCGAACGCGAGCATGGTCAAGCCGGCCATCTGGACGATGATGTTGTTGAAGTTGTCCGCGGTGAAGAAGTTCGTCGCCTTGAAGCTGAAGAAGACGACGATCACCGCCAGGCCGATGACGATCGGCAGGATCCCGAGGTTCCCGGTCCTGAGGTTGTCGTACGTCCGACGCCAGACCCCCACCTGCTCCTCGGCGACTTCCCCTTCAGGGAGACCGATCCCCGGTGCGGCGACGTCGAGGTCCGAGCTCACGACGCCAGCTCCGGCGCCGTCGTCGGGATACCCGCGACCTTCGTGGGAATCCCTGCGGTGATCGCCTGCACGACCTCCTGCTGGGTGGTCTTCTCTCGCTCGTAGACGCCCACGTCGCGCCCAAGGCGCAGCACGGTGATCCGCGTCCCGACTTCGAAAACGTCGTGCAGGTTGTGCGAGATGAGCACGACTGCCAGGCCCTGGTCGGCGAGGCGCTTGACGAGCTCGAGCACCTGGCGCGTCTGCGCGACACCGAGCGCGGCGGTGGGCTCGTCGAGAATGACGAGCTTGGAATTCCACTGCACGGCCTTGGCGACGGCGACCGACTGCCGCTGGCCGCCCGACAGGGAGGCCACCGGCTGACGGATCGAGCGGATGGTCGTGACAGCCAACGACCTGAGGGTCTCGGCCGTGCGCTGCTCCATCAGCGGCTCTTTCAAGCGCCAGAGCCAGTCGCGCTCCTCGCGGCCCAGGTACATGTTCTGGACTACGTCGAGGTTGTCGGACAGTGCGAGGTCCTGGTAGACGATCTCGATTCCCAGCCTGGCCGCGTCCTTCGGGCTGCTGATGTGAACGGGCTTTCCTTCGAACAAGATCTCGCCGCTGTCCGGGCTGTGGATGCCCGCCACGCATTTGATCAAGGTCGACTTGCCGGCGCCGTTGTCGCCGACGAGTGCCATGACCTCTCCGTCGCG
>VAXG01000086.1 GCA_005883355.1 Actinomycetota bacterium
CGATGTCCGGCGCCCAGCGTGTTGGTTGCAGGTCTAGCGGGGCAAGCTCGGCCGACCTGCTCGCCGTGAGCGGGTCTGGAACTGCCATCCCGATACTCGCTCGAGCTCGGCTCGCAGGCACCGGTGTGCGGCGACGGGCGGCGGCGCGATCAGCGCCCAGACCGGCGCGCGTGTGCCCGCGGCGTACGATGCGCGAGCGGCGCTTGCGGGCTTCGCCGATCACGAACCGCCAAACTGCTGCCTCTAAGGATGCGTCGCGGCGGAAGCGATCACGATGACGCAGCGCCTGCGCGAACGCGTCGTGCACGACATCGCACCCGAACTTCTCGTCACCAACGATCGCGCCCGCGATCTGCTCGAAAGCCGCTCTGTCGCGACGATAGACGACTTCGAACTCCTCGAACGTAACCGGCCGTCCGCCGTGTCGAGGCGCCCTCACCGCCATGCGGTCCTGGAATGCTCCCCTCGGTTTTCCGGCGAGAATGGAATCGGGTGAAGGTAGCTGCTCGCGCACCCCGATGTCCCCCTGGGGAGAAGTAAGACCCGCGTTTTCCGAACTTTCCAAGACATGGAGCCGCCGCCGCGGGCTTACGACCGGCTTCCGCCGCGTCGCACTCGAGCCATTCGCGCCACTGTCCCGTTCCGCAAAACGCGAGCTCGAGGAAGAAGCCGGACGCCGGCGGCCCGCGGTCTGTTGAAATAGACCTTGCTTCACATGAAGATCGTCGTCGCCACGGACCGGTCGGAGACCGCCCAGCGCGCAGTTGCGTGGGCGGCGCAGCTCGCCCAACAGTCCGGCGGCGAGCTCGTCCTCCTCAACGTCCGCCCCGAAGATGACGACACAGCCGAGGATCTACTGCGTGCGGACGCCGACGCACTCTCGAATGCGCGCGCGATCTTCCGCGTCGACCACGATGTCCCAGGCGGCATCGTGCGCGCCGCCGAAGAGGAGAACGCCGACGTGCTCGTCGTCGGGAACGTCGGCATGGGTGGACGCCGCGAGTTTCTGCTCGGAAACGTGCCGAACCGGATCTCGCACACTGCGAGGTGCACCGTCGTCATCGTCAACACGTCCGACGGCGCGGCGCCGGAGCCGCCGGCCGCGCCGGTGGTCGAGGGGCGGCTGCTCGGGCGTGCTGCGCAGATCGCGCGAATCGTCAGTCGACTCGGGCTCGACGTCCGCGGCGCGATCTCGTCGGCCGAACGCGCCCAGCGCGTGCGCGCGGCGCTGGAGGAGCTCGGGCCGACATTTGCGAAGCTCGGCCAGATCCTCTCGACCCGGCCCGATCTGTTGTCCGAGGAGTTCGTCGCCGAGCTGGAGAAGCTGCAGGACAGCGTCAAACCGCTCACGGAAGCAGAGGTCGTGCGGGTCATGGAGCAGGAGCTGCGCGTCCCCTGGGAGGACGTCTTCGCCTCGATCGAGTCGGAGCCGCTCGCCGCAGGAACGATCGGGCAGGTGCACCGCGCAACGCTCGATGACGGCACCCACGTCGTCGTCAAGGTGCAGCGGCCGCGAGCGGAAGAGGAGATCCTGCGTGACCTCGGCCTGTTCGAGCTCTTCGCGGAAAAGGCACTGCACCGTGAACAGCTCCGCGGGACGGTCGACATCCCGGCACTCGTCGAGCACCTGTCGGAATCGCTGCGCCGCGAGCTCGATTTCCGCGAGGAGGCGGCGAACGTCGAACGGATGCGAGAGGCGCTCGCGCCCTATGACCGGCTCGACGTGCCGCGTCTCTATCCGGAGCTGTCGACGTCGCGCCTGCTCGTGCTCGAATTCATCGACGGCGTGCCGATCCTGGACGCACCGGAAAGCTCAGAGCGCCGCGAGGCCGCGCACCAACTGCTCGAGGCGTTCTCCAGGCAGATCCTCGTCGACGGGTTCTTCCACGCCGACCCGCATCCGGGGAACCTCCTCTGGTCAGACGACAAGATCTACCTGCTCGACCTGGGGATGGTGGGCGAGCTCGGGCCCGAGGTGCGCGAGATCCTGATCCTGCTTCTGCTCGCCTTCGCGCGCGACGACCCGAAGTTTCTCGCCGAGGCGGTCCTCCTGCTCGCGGGCGAGGACCGCCGGGCCGAGCTCGATCTGGGGTCGATGGAACGCGACTTCGCGGATTTCATCGAGCGGTTCCGAATCGGTTCGCTGCGCGACATCCAGATCGGACCGATGCTCGACGGGATCCTGCAGATCGCCAGCCGCCACGGCGTGCGCCTCCCGGCGTCGCTCGCCCTCAGCGGCAAGGCGTTCGGCCAGATGCAGCTCGCGGTGACGAAGCTGGATCCGACGCTCGACCCGTTCCGCGTCATCGGGCGCTTCCTCCTTCGCAACGTCGGCCAGCGGCTCCGAAGACAGGCGGACCCACAGCAGCTCTACTACGAGGCCGAGAAGATCAAGCTGCGCGTCCTCAGATTTGTCGAGGCGGTCGAGCGTGCTGCAGGTGCGCGACCAGGCCAGAAGCTACAAGTGGATTTTCTAGGAGCTGCTTCGATCGAGGACGCGATTCGCGGCGTCGGCCGTCGTTTGGCGTTGGCGTCGGGGGCGGCTTCCGGCCTCGTCGGCGCGGCGGCGACCGCGGCGGCCGGGACCGCGGGCTGGATCCCGATTACCTTTGCGAGTGTCGCCGGAGTCTTCGGCGCCTGGCTCGCGCTCGATCTCGCACGGCGGCATTAACGGTGGAGTTTGCGTAAGCGGCGGTCGAGTAGGAAGGCGACCGCCGACATCAGGCCGCCGAGGAGCAGCCGCTCGATGCGCACTCTCACGAACTCTGTCTTTTCAGGAGGTCTGTAGGTCGAGCGGCTCGTACTGGTCCGGCTCGGGAGGAGGCGGGCCCTGAGCCATGCGATCGCCCATGACCTGCATGATCGCGGGCATCAACCGGGACTCGCGGAACGCGTCGAACTGCCCACGCGATTCCCACGCGTCGACAACCTGGATGTGATCGCCCTTCACGAAGCCGGTGTGGAAAACGAGTCCGTCGGGATCGCCCTGTGACTGGATGATTTCCGACACCTTGGCATACTCGTCCGCCGTCACGTCGGCGGGAAGGTCGTTGACGATGATGACTGCCATCTTGTTCCTTTCTTGTGCGGATTCGCCCCGCGATCGGGCACACCCCTACCCTACGGGACGCTAGGAGAAGGAAACGTTGACACAGCGTGGGCAAGCCGTGCGACGGCGCCGCGTCCTACGCTGCGGTGGTGGCCTCAGGCACACAGACTCCGGTGCACGCGCTGGATGCGGTGTCCCGTTCTCCCGCGATCGATTCGGCCCCGCCTGTCGCGCCGAATCTTGCTCGCGCCCCCGAGGTGCATCAAATCCACAAGAACTTCCTCGAGACCCTTGTCTTCAAGGGCATCTCAACGCCGCTCGCGCTCGTCCTGGTCGTCATTCAGAGCCGTTTCCTGCACGCATCAGGCCGAGGCACGTTCGTCCTCGTCGTCCTGAGCGTAACCATCCTTGCGCGGCTACTCGGCCAGTTGGGTTACGCCGTCACAAACCGCATGCAGCGGCGGGGGCTCGAACTCCGCCAACTCGTACACGCAGCCTTCGCGGTCGGCGCCGTTCTTGGCGTCGGTGGAATTGCGCTGATCGTCGGGTGGGGAGCATTGACGCCCGGCGTGGGAGCGAAGGTTGCGGCGATCGCCGCGTGCGCGCTCGTTCCAACGGTGCTCTGGCAATCGATCTCCGGCGTGCTCCTGGGCGTGGGACGAGTTCGGCTCTGGAATGTGATCCAGACGCTGCCACCGGTCGGAACGTTCATCGGGATGTTGCTGCTCGTCGTCGGACTGCACGGCGGCGTTCGCGGAGCCGTTCTCGCGTGGACGCTCGCACATGTCTTTACCGCGCTGTTCTCGCTCACGGCCACCCGTGGCATCTGGATGCCTCTACCACTATCGCGGTTGCTCGACTTGTTCAACCTTGAGCTCGCACGGCTGGCGCTCACGATGGGAGCTGTCCAGGTCGTAAACCTGATCAGCTATCGGATCGAGCTCTTCGTCCTCGATCGGTACCGCGGAATCGGACGCGTCGGCGTTTACTCGATCGCCGTCCAGACCGGGGAGATGCTCTGGCTCGTGGCCGGCGCGATCGCGGCGGCAGTGACCGCGCCAACCCTGCACGAAAACGAGCAACAAGCGGCTTCGCTAATCGCCCGCTCCGCCCTCAAGTCGCTCGCCTACACAGCAGCTATCGCCGTCGTCGTTGGGACGGCCGCGCCCCTCCTGATTCCGGCTCTCCTCGGACACTCTTTCTCGGGCGCCGCGCGGCCGCTCGCTTTCCTTCTCCCAGGGATCGTCGCCTACGCGCCCGTGACGGTCCTCGTCGTCTACCTCTCCGTGCGCCGGGGCCAACCGAAACTCAGCCTCGCCGTATCAATCGTGGGAATGCTCGTCACCCTCATCGCGGCGCTAGCGCTGATTCCGCGTCACGGCGCCAGCGGCGCAGCCATCGCGAGCTCGCTCGGCTACTTTGCCGGCGCCGCCCTCGCGTGGACATTCCTCGCGCGGCTCGCCCGCGCAACCGTTCCTGCAACGGCCCCATGAGACGTCTCGTCCATTGACTAGGGCAAATCACTTATGGCTCCCCTACTCCCGCACGACCTCCGTGTAGGCGCCCTGCGCTACCTGAGTGTGTGAGATATGCGCGCCGACTACCTGCTCGGCGTAGTGGAGGGGGTTGTTTCGAGTTCGGTGTGTGTGCTGGCGCAGGCGTCCGCAAGGATTGTGGTCTTGAGACCTTGTTCACGTGCGTCGATAGCGGTTTGCACGATGCAGCCTTCGGTTGCTGAGCCTCCGAACGGCAGCTCCGGCCATCCTCGGCAGCACTTGAACAAGCTGCTCCTCGGCACTCCGAAGATCGTTGAGTTGCTCGGCAAAGACATCCTGCAGAGAGTTGAACTCCATTAGACCGCTCCTTCCCTCGATTAGGTACTCAAGTCACGGCTACCAGGGACTCCTGCCCCAAAATAAAGACGGCACTTTTCCTGACTTCATGCCCCTTACCGGGTCGTAGAGGCTCGTCGCGTTTCGAGGGAGCGCGAGGGGAAACAGATGCGCAGAGGCTTGACGCGGTTGAGGCCGACAAGCCGAGACCCCGCCGTCGGCCTCTTTTCTACTCATGACTTTTGTGTCTCGGTTCCGGCGACAAATCAGGAGTGAGATTCGAGAATGGACGCCACGCCTCGAACTCCCACGCAGATCCACCGCACATCGGGCAACGCTCCGGCGCTGCCGCACGACTCGCCTCGTAGGTACAGGCCACGCACCGGAAACGATGCAGTGGCGCTTGGCGACGCGAGGAATTGCGACTGTCGGACTGCTCAACTCTCACTCACGACACCCCCTCTGGCTACGGGCCGCGAGGGTTTGGCGGCGGGTTATTCCTCGACTGAATGCTCGAAGCGACGATCCGTCAGTCGTTCAAACATTCCTGGCTTGTCCCACGTCGAGAAACGACTAAACGCCCGAACGCCAAATTTCCCCTCATGCCACCGCCTCTACTCCACCGCGAGCGGCTTCCGCCGTCTCATCGGTTGACTACGGCCACTGGAGGAGCGGAATCAATGCACCGCGTGAGCGGTCTCGTACGTCCGAGGCAGCGGCGTACCCGTTTCCGGCGACTCCACCTCGACGATGTCGCCTCGCATCGGCGCGAGTAGACCGAGAAGCTCTTGCTGCTCCGCCCTGGGAACGTCGAACTCGCCGAGCGTCAACACTAAGTCCTCGACTAGCGCGTCGAACTCTCCGGCGGTGACCGCCATACCGTCGTGCGTCGGCCGCATGCCACGACCGGTGTAGGTGCAGGGCCCACCCGTCGCCTCGCACACTTGGTCGACGAGCATCTTCTTGAGCCGCGGGACGTCGGTGCGCTCGAATTTTCGGTTGATCCGGCCGTCGCTTGCACAGCGGGCCACGAAAGAGTCCACCACGGACGCGATCGGCTCGAGACCTCCGAGCCGCTCATACAGAGACGCCATCTCAATCACCCCTTCCGTCGTCGTGCCTCACCGAATCCCGATTCTACTCCTCGCTAATTCGACGGGAAATTCGTTGACAACTAGACGGGGGGTCTCTCGTTCATCGAGGGACGGAGCGCCTCCCGCGAGGCGCTCCGTCGAACGATTCAGTCCACTACTTCCCCAGCCACTTGTTGACCTTCGCCTGATTCGCGGCGACCCATTTCTGCGCCGCCTTGTCCGAGTTCAGGTGGTCGCCGGCGATGTACTTCGCCACGAGCTCCTGGTCCTTGTTCGTCCAACTAAACCGCTTGAGAATCGGAAAGGCCGGCGAGCCGCCTTTCGCGAACTTCGAGCTGAAGACCTTGTTGAGGACGATGTGGTCGTACGCGCATTTGTACTTCGCGACGCTGCCGCCGCCCGTCGCGAAGTCGTCCAGGCAGCCCTTGAACCGCTTCGGGAGCTGAACCTCGGAAAGCTTGTACTGGAGGTTCAAATACTGCGGCGTGTACCAGTAGAAGATGACCGGCTTCTTCTGCTTGTAGAGCTGGGTCCAGCGGGCGACCTGTGCCGGCTCCGCGCCGACCGAAACGAACTTGAAGTTCAGGCCGAGCGCCTGGATCAGCTGCTTGTCCTTCTGGACGTAGGAGGGGTCGCCGCCGAGGAACATCCCCTGCGAGCCGGACTCCGGACTCTTGAAAACCGTTTCCTTCCCTTTGAGGCCTTGCCAGGTCTTGAACTGCGGGTACTGCTGCATCAGGTAGGTCGGGATGTACCAGCCGATGTGCCCGGTGACACCGTTCGGACCGCCCATCACGACCGTGTGCTGCTTGGTGATGTACTGCTTGTACTGGGCGACGTGCTGCCAGTCCTCGAGGACCGCGTCGGTCTTGCCGTCGGCCATCGCCTGGTAGACCGGGATCTCGGTGATCTTCGTGATGTTGACCTTGCAGCCGATCTTTTGGAGCACGGCTTTGGCCACATACGTGTTGGCCGTCGAACCGGCCCACGCCTGCTCGTTGAGGGTGACTGTGCCGCAGCTTTTCGTGGTCCTGGCGGTTGCCGTTCCTGCAGCGGCGAGCCCTGCTACGACGACGAGAGCCAGCGCGGCCGCGACGATCGCTCGGCCCCGCCGTACTCTGAATCGATCCGACATTCGATCCTCCTTTGCCTGCTCTGGATGTGCCACTCGTTTGTGAGACGTCAAAGCGCCCTCTCCCGTCGGGCGCGTGCACGACCCCGGGTGGTCCGGTCGAGCGCGATTCCGAGCGCAAGGATCGCGACCGACGCGACCACGCCCAGTCCGAACGCGTTGCGCTGCAGCCCTTGCGCAACCTCGTAGCCGAGCCCGCCGGAGCCGACCAACCCGGCGATCACGACGACGGCGAGCACCATGATGATCCCCTGGTTAACGCCGAGCATGATCGCATCGCGCGCCAGCGGGATCTTGACCTTCAGCAGCACCTGGCGCCGCGTCGCACCGAACGCGCCCGCGGCCTCGACCGTATCGGGCGATACCTCCCTCAGGCCGCTCGCCACGAGCCGGATCACGACGGGCACCGCATACAACACCGACGCGACGATGCCAGGAACCTGCGAGACGGGCATGAGGTAGATGAACGGGATGATGTAGACCAACTGCGGCAATGTTTGTAGGACGTCGTTGATCGGGCGCAGGATCCGGTCGACGATCCGACTCTCCGCCGCCCAGACGCCGAGCGCAACCCCGACTCCGATCGTGATCAGAGTCGCGATGAGCACCTGCGAGAGCGTGCCCATCGAGGTCGCCCACTCGCCGGTCACGCCGATCGTCGCGAACATGATCGCCGTGATCGCCGCCGGCCGGAGTCCGCTGACGAGAAACGCGATCGCAACGATGCCGACGAACATCACGGGCCAGGGTGTCTCGACGAAGAAGTTCGTTAGTGGCTCGAGCCCGCGCTGGACGATGAAGTTGCCGGTCGGCTCCGTGATGTGGAAGATCCACGTGGACGGGTTCTGCACGTAGTCGAGCCCCTTCTGGACGGAACGCAGCAGCCAATCCTGCGCTGTGCGTCCGGAATAGATCCCGCCTGCGCCGAACGCGTGGCCAAGGCCGACGGCAAGTCCGACGCCGGCGACCGACGCGAGCGTGAAGAGGCGCAGCCGCAGCTTCTTGTCGTCGGTCAGGTGCCGCCGTGCCGGGTCGGTTCGGTTCGCCATCGATTCCGTCGAGCGGTCGAGTGCGATCGCCATGATCACGATCGCGACGCCGCCGAGAATCGCGAGCGCCGGGTTCGAGTAGAGCCCGCTCGTGACGACGTCGCCAAGACCCGCCCCACCGATCAAGCCCGCGATGACGACCATCGAAAGCGCGAACAGGATCGTCTGGTTCACCGCGAGCAGCAGCATCCGCCGCGCGAGCGGGAGCTGCACCTTCGCGACCGTCTGCCAGCGCGTCGACCCCATCGCCGCCGCCGCCTCGACGGTGTTCACGGGAACGCCGCGGATGCCGAGCGCAGTGATGCGGATCGCCGGCGGGATCGCGTAGATCATCGTCGTGAGTACCGCCGCACCAGGCCCGACCGAAAAGAGGATCACGACCGGCATCAGATACGCGAACGCGGGCACGATCTGTGCCGCGTCGAGTAGCGGCGTCAGGAAGCGGAGGAAACGGTCGGAGCGGCCGGCGATGACCCCGAGCGGCATCCCGACGACCAAAGACAGCCCGACCGCGGCAAAGATCAGCGCGAAAGTCTGCACGCTCTGCTCCCAGAGCCCCATCAGCGCGAACGACGCGAAAGCGGCGAGGACGCCGACCGCCTGCTGCCAGCGGCCGAAGCGCAGCACGACCAGCGTCCCGAGCGCCACCGTGCCGACCCAGGTCAGCTTCTCGAAGAAGGTCGTGAACCAGGAGACGAGGTTGTCGAGGAAGGTCGCGAAACCGTTGAAGATTGCGAAGACGAAGTTCGGGTGCGGGGTGTTGCGGCTGTCGCTCAGCCAGGTCTGAAAACGGTCGAGGTAGCTCGTGAGCGAATTCCAGACGAGCCGGTTCGACCAGGGAAGCGTGCTCTTCCAGCCGAGGTACCCGACCAGCATGGCCAGGGCGACGCCGACCACGAGACCCACGCGGCCGCGCCACCACGGGTGCGCTGCCGGGATGGTGGCGGCCGGAGCGGCATAGTCGGTCGCCGCACTCACCGTCTCAGTCGCCCTCGTCGGCGATCGCGTTGAGGACGGCTGTGCGATCGACGACACCCACGACCTTGCCGTCGTCGACGGCCCGCACAGGGTGCTCGCTGCCGGCGATGACGGACACCGCGTTTTGCACGGTCGTGTCGACGGGAAGGGCCGGGCCGTCCGTCTCCCCCGGTCCCGGGTCACGCATGATCCACCGCAGCGTCAGCACGTGGCTGCGCGGGATATCGCGGACGAAGTTCTGTACGTAGTCGTCGGCCGGGGCGCCCACGAGCTCTTCCGGTGTGCCGAGCTGGACGATCTTGCCGTCGCGCATGATCGCGATTCGGTCGCCGAGCCGCAGCGCCTCGGGCAGGTCGTGCGTGATGAAGACCATGGTCTTGCCGGTCTCCAGCTGGAGTCGGCAGACCTCGTCCTGCATGTCGCGGCGGATCAGCGGATCGAGCGCGCTGAACGGTTCGTCGTACAGCATCACCTTTGGGTCGACCGCGAAGGCCCGGGCGAGGCCCACGCGCTGCTGCATGCCGCCAGAGAGCTGGTCCGGGAACTGGTTCGCGCAATCCTCGAGGCCGACGAGCTCGAGCACCTCCGCGGCACGTTCGAGGCGCTTGGACTTCGCCACGCCCTGCACCTCGAGGCCGAACGCGACGTTGTCGATCACGCGGCGGTGCGCCAGCAGGCCGAAGTGCTGGAAGACCATCGAGGACGTGTGCCGTCGAAGTTGCCGCAGGTCGGCCCCGTTCAGCGCCATCACCTCTTTGCCGTCGATCTCGATTTCACCCGAGCTGGGCTCGATCAGCCGGATCAGGGTGCGCACGAGCGTCGACTTGCCGGACCCGGAGAGTCCCATGACGACGAACACCTCGCCCGGCCAGACCTCGAACGAGACGTCGCGCACGGCCGCGACGCAGTCGTGCTTGGCACGCAGCTCGGCGCGCGGCAAGTCGGCGTCGGGCGTTCCGATCACGCGGGCGGCATGCCGCCCGAAGATCTTCCAGACTCGGTCGGCGCGGATGAGCGGTGCGCCGCTCCGGTCGATGTCGTGGCCGAGGGAGTCGGTCGTATCAGCCACCACCGTCACCGGCTAACCGTACTCCGATGATCGGCGCTGGCCAAGATCGGAATCGCCGACGGTCCCGTCGTCGTCTGCGCGGTCACGCGTGTCCTTGCGTCGCGATCTCGTGCGGATAGGAACGAGCTGAGATAGGAGTAATGTATCTCCGTGGGAGAGGC
>VAXG01000087.1 GCA_005883355.1 Actinomycetota bacterium
CACTTCGGGACGGGCACCGCCACGTTGCTCCCTTCGATGGCCGACGCCGGTGGCGACGTGATCGGGCTCGACTGGCGCATTCCTCTCGATCGCGCCTGGGCCGAGGTCGGCGACGACCGCGGCGTGCAGGGCAATCTCGATCCGGCCGTGCTCCTCGCGCCGTGGGAGCGGATCGAGTCCGAGACCAGAGCTATTCTCGCGCGTGCCGGAGGGCGGCCGGGTCATGTATTCAATCTCGGGCACGGAGTGCCACCCAATGCAGACCCGGCCGTCCTCGGGCGTTTGACGGAATTCGTGCACGAGGCGACGGTGGAAGCGCGCGTGTGAAGGACGCGGTCGTGCTGATGGCGTACGGCTCGCCGGAGCGGCTTGATGACGTCCCCGCCTATTACTCGGACATCCGAGGCGGCCGTGACATTCCGCCGGAGCTGCTGGCGGATCTCGTCGAGCGCTACCGCAGGCTCGGGATCGAGGACAGCTCGCCGCTGAACTCGATCACTGAAGAGACGCGCGGGGCGCTGGAGCGCGAGCTCGGCGACGTGCCCGTATTTACCGGCATGAAGCACTGGACGCCCCGCATCGCAGAGGCAGCGAACGCCGCCGTTGCCAGCGGCGCGGACACGGTCGTCGGCCTGGTTCTGGCGCCCCACTACTCGTCGATGTCCATCGCGGGCTACCGCCAGCAGTTGGAACGCGGGCTCGGCGGTCGAGCCGAGCTCGCGTTCATCGAGAGCTGGCACGACGAGCCGGGCTTCGTCGAGCTGCTCGCGGAGCGCGTGCGCGGAACGGACGCCCATGTCGTCTTCACCGCTCATTCGTTGCCCGCCCGCATTCTCGATTCGGGCGACCCATACAAAGAGCAACTCCTCGAGACCTCCCAGCTGGTCGCAGAGCGCGCAGCGCTCGAGACATGGTCGTTCTCCTTCCAGAGCGAGTCCCAGACGGGTGAGCCCTGGCTCGGGCCCGACATCCTCGACCACCTGCGGGAACTTCACGCGCGGGGCGTTCGGGACGTGCTGGTCTGCCCGGTCGGGTTCGTCGCCGACCACCTCGAGATCCGCTGGGACCTGGACCACGAGGCGGCGGAGCTGGCCGGAGAGCTCGGTCTCGACTTTCGGAGGATCGAGATGCCGAATGCCGATCCGGCGTTCGTACAGGTGCTCGCCGCTCTGGTGCGACGGGTGCTCGCGGTACCCTCGGAAGCGTGATTCAACCGGGCGAGATCGCCGCCGACCACGCCTCGCGGCACTTCAAGGTTTATCCGCGCGAGGCGCGGCGGCTGAAGGACGTCGTCGTCGCTCGTCGCCGGTCGCAATCGACAGAGGTGCGAGCGCTTCGCGACGTCTCCTTCCACGTCGAACCGGGGAGCGCAATCTGGCTCGTCGGTCGAAACGGCTCCGGAAAGACGACGCTCTTGCGGTTGCTCTCCGGGATCATCAAGCCGACGTCCGGACATGTCGACGTCGGCGGGCGCGTCGGGTCGCTTCTCGAGCTCGGCGCTGGGTTCCATCCGGATTTGACCGGGCGGGAGAACGTTTTCCTCAACGGTTCGATCCACGGGCTCAAGCGCGCCTACGTGCGCGAGCAGCTGGACGAGATCGTTGCCTTCGCCGGGCTCGAGACATTCATCGACCTGCCGGTCCGAACCTACTCGTCGGGGATGTACATGCGCCTCGGGTTCGCGATCGCCGCACACATCGACGCGGACGTCCTGCTACTGGACGAGGTCTTCGCGGTCGGTGACGAACAGTTCCAGCGCAAGTGCTTCGGCAAGATCTTCGAGTTCAAGCAAGGCGGAGGGACGATCGTGTTCGTCTCGCACGATGCGGCGGCGGTCGAGCGTCTCTGCGACCGTGCCGTTCTCCTGCGTGACGGATGCGTCGCATTCGACGGGCCCACGCACGATGCGATCGTCCGTTACCGGCAACAGCTTGCCGGGGACGCGGATCTCGCCGAGCGCGGCGCCGGCCTGAAGGAATGGGGAAGCGGCGAGGTGCGCATGGACCAGGTGGAGCTCGTCGGTCCGGATGGCGCGCCGCGGACGCAGTTCCTGGCCGGTGAGCCGCTGACATTGCGGTTCCGCCTCGTCGCCGCGCAGGCGATCGCTCCGCCGAGGCTGTCGCTCGAGCTGCGAGACGCGTCCGGCCTGCTGGTCGCGGGCTCCGGCCACTCGACCGCCGAGCTGGGGTGGGAGGAGGAGACGACGGAGCTCGCGGCCCGCTTCGAGGTCGACCAGCTTCCTCTCGCGGACGGACGCTTTCATCTGCGGCTTGGCCTCACGGACGAGACGGGGGAGCGGCTCTACCACTGGCTCGACGATGCGCTTGCCTTCGTCGTCTACCCCGCCGGCGAGGAGCGCGGCGTGGTGCGGCTCGAAGGCCGGTGGTCCGGGGAGGAGATCGGAGCGCCGACGGAAACGGTCGCGACATGAGCTCTCGAACCTGCCCGGACTGGCCCAAGCTCATGGAGTACGCCCCCGATCTCCAGTTCAAGCACTACACGGTCGCGGAGGCGAAGCTTCCGGGCGAGGCGCTGATGAACATCCCCGACGTCAAGCTCGAAGCGGTCGCGATCTGCTGCGACCTCGAACGACACGTCTTCTACGCGGCGCACACGGACCCCGAGGTCGCGGAGGCCCTCCGCGCCACGCACTGGTACGAGCTCGCCGAATGGACGTCGAGCGGTCCAGGCACCGCGCTGGGCTGAGTCCTCGAACTCGGCACAGTTTCACCACACACGCGTCCGCCTTTTTATGCCTCCGGGCATGGTCGTTTGGGACGAGACTTTGGGTCAGACCCCAGGACCGGTCCCGGGCGGACAGGCTCGATCCAGGAAGGAGCGGGCGGCTTAGCTCGTACGCCGGGACATAGTTCACGAACACGACACCGTTTCGCCTCACACGCGTGCGGCATTTTCTGCATCCGGGACATGGTCGTTTCAGGCAGGGCTTGGGGTCAGACCCCAAGACGAGCCCGTATCGGACATGGATTCTGTGCCTAAACCGTGACGGGAGTGACTAGCGCGTCGCCTCGCTCGAAGGCGAGGATGTTGTCGACCACGATCCGGGTCATCGCCTCGCGCGTCTGGCGCGTGGCACTGCCGAGATGCGGCGTCACGACGACGTTCTGTAGCTGCAGCAGCTCTGCTGGAACGTTTGGCTCGTGCGCGAAGACATCGAGCCCCGCACGCAGCCGGCCCGAGACAAGCTCTGCAACGAGCGCCGCCTCATCCACGATCTCACCGCGCGCCGTGTTCACCAGGCATGCTCCGTCGCGCAGCAGCGCCAGACGTCGCGCATCGATGAGGCCGCGCGTCTCAGGCATCAGCGGCGTATGGATGCTGACGATGTCCGATTGCGCGAGCAGCGTGTCGAGGTCGCGGTACTCGCCCAGGGCCGTCTCCGCCGGCGTGCGCTGCGCATAGAGCACGCGCAGCTCGAAACCTTGCGCCCGCCGCGCGACCGCCTGCCCGATGCGGCCGAGCCCGACGATGCCTAGGGTCGATCCGGTCAGCTCCTCCGCCAGGAACCCTTCGGTCCAGTCCGTCGTCCACTTGCCGCTCCGAACGTACGCATCGCCTTCCACGATGCGCCGTCGTGCAGCCAGGATCAGCGCGAAGGTCAGGTCAGCGGTCGCCGCCGAGAGGACACCGGGCGTGTTGCTCACAGCGACGCCCAGCCGGGCGAGCTCCTCGATTCCGAGCCGGTCGTAGCCGACGCTGTAGTTCGCGACAAGTCGCAGGCCGGGCAACAGGTCGAGCGGCACCGGTTCGTTCGCGACGACGAGCGCTTCGACGTCCGGGCGTGGGGACTTCAGCTCCGACAAGGCCCGTACCTCGACGTCCACGAGCTCGTCGAAGGCGGGACCGGGATACCGCCGAGTGGCGAGAACCTTCAAGGGATGAGTCTCCCATGCCGAAACGAAAGCGATGAAGGTCAGACTTGCGCTAACCCTGGCCCTGGCGCTCGTCGCGATCGCCATCCCGTGTTCGGCGGGTGCGTTCCGCCTCGAAGGCGGGCGGTGGCCAACGGGGTCGATCACGTACTACAACGAAATCCCGGCCTATGCCTGGGCCGTCGACTCCGCCGCCTACGCCTGGAACACGAGCGGCGCGCGCGTGCAGTTCGTCAAGACCTCACGCCGCAACGCGAACGTGTTGATCGGAATCCGCTGGTTCAAGGCCGCCGGCGACGCCAGCGTCCAGCGCGGCACCGGAGGCTTCGTCAGCGCGAAGGTCGGCATTCAGAACGGCCAGGAGCGCTATACGATGGCACTCGTCGTGGCGCACGAGCTGGGACACGTGCTTGGCCTCGGCCACGAGGACCGCGTGTGCGCGACCATGAACTCGGTCCTCGTCGACACCCATACCGAGCATTGCCCCGCCGCGCCTCCGGGGATGTGGGTCTGCCGTCTGTTGCGAGTGGACGACGTGCGCGGCGCCGTGCGGCTCTACGGCGGAACAGTCCGTCCGATGCGCGGTCCCGAGTTCTGCAACAAGTAGCTACCCCCGGCCGGGGAGTATCTCGTCCAGCGGCCGCGTGTTGACGACGTCGGCCGCCGTGGCCCACCCACGCCGCGCCGTGTGGACGGCGAGCTGCATGTTCCCGAGCCCGCGGACCGAATGAGCATCGGTGGACACGACGATCGGCACACCGGCCTCGATCGCAAGCCGAATCTCCGGCCCTGAGAGATCGAGGCGGTCCGGTAGCCCGTTCGTCTCGAGCGCGACGCCGGTCTCGAGGGCGACCTCGAAGGTCCGCTCGAGATCGAGAGCGTTCGGAGGACGGTGATTGATGATCCTGCCCTTCGGATGGCTCAAAGCGCGCACCGCGGGATGGCGCATCGCTTCCGTGACCTTGCGCGTCAACTCCTCGCGCTGCTGCCGCTGCCCCGCGTGCAGGCTGAGCTGCACCCAGTCGAGCTCCTCGAGTACGTCGTCGGGAAGATCGAGCATGCCGTCGGCGCGGATGTCCACCTCGGTGCCTCTCAGGACGCGGAAGGGCGCGAGCGCCTCGTTGACCGCGGCGATCTCCTCGCCCTGACGCCGGAGGTCATCGGCATCCAGGCCCGGAACGACGCGCACGTTCGGCGTGTGGTCGCAGATCGCGACGTACTCGTAACCGAGCTCGAGCGCCGCGGTCGCCATCTCGAGAATGGACGCCTTGCCGTCCGACCAGGTCGAGTGCATGTGGAGGTCGCCGCGGATCTCCGCGCGCGTCAACAGCGGCGGCGGCTCACCGCGGAACGGTTGCTCGCGGAGCTCCGGCGGGCACCAGGGAATGCCGAGCTGCGCGTACACGGATTCCTCGTCGGGTCCCGGCGGCAGTTCACCGAGGCCTGCGACGTACGCCTCCGTACCGGTTGCGACGAGCAATTCGGTGCCAAAGCGCGCCGGCTCTGCAACAACGAGCTCGACGGGGACGCCTTCGACAGTGACCCCGACCGCGCGGCGTTTGCTTCGCTCGACCACGGAGACGATCGCCGGAAACGCCTCGAACGCAGCGAGCACCGGGCCGGGACGAGGCGCCGAAGCGACGACTCCGAAGTCGAACGAAACGTCGGCCCAACGGCGGGGATCGCCGGCAACCTCGCCGCCGACCCCGGCCGCGATCTCCTCGAGCAAGGCGCGCGCTCGATTCAAGACCATTCCCTTCGCCGGCTGCGGCTTGCCTTCGCGCTCAAGCGCGGCGAGGAGTCGCTGCTCCGTCTGCGGTCCGATTCCGGACACCGACGTCAACCGTCCTTCCCGCGCGGCCGCTCGAAACTCCTCGGCCGTCGTGATGCCGAGCGCCTTGCCGATCTCGACCATCCGTTTCGGCCCGACGCCGAGGAAGCGGCCGAGCCCGATCAGCTCAGGCTGCACTTCGCGTTGGAGCTCGTCGAGCTCGACGATTCGTCCTGTTTCGACGAGCTCTCGGAGGCGCGTCGCGATTCCAGGTCCGATTCCCCGTAGCTCTTCGACGCGGCCCGCCGCGACGAGCTCGTCGATCGAGGCCTTCGTCTCGCGGATCGTCTCGGCCGCCCGGCGATACGCACGTGAGGTGTAGAAGCTCGAGCCGGAAAGATCGAGCAGTGCGGCGAAAAGGTCCAGCTGCTCGCCAATCTCCGCATTCGTAAGCCGTTTCACCCCCGATAGTCTGCTCAGATGGCGAGAATCGTCGTGCCGTTCCGCGGGTTGGCAGGGAAGCAGCGGCTGACCGGCCTCGGCCCGGAGGGTCATCGGGTGGTCGTCCTCGCGATGCTTGCCGACGTGCTCGCAGCGACGACGACGGTCGGGCTGACCGTGGTCGTGACGAACGACCTCGAGGGTCGGCGTCTCGCGAAGGAAGCGGGCGCGCTACTGGTGGACGATCCCGGGGGCGGGCAGAGCCCGGCCGTTGCAGCCGCGCTCGGACTGCTCGAGATCGACGCAGTGCTGATCGTCAACGCCGACGTCCCCTGCGTGCTGCCCTACGACCTGCATGCGCTGCTGGGGGCGACACCGCTCGGTGGTATCGGTCTGGTGGCATCGGCGGACGGTCGGACGAACGCGCTGAGCCTCCCGGTTCCGAACCTCTTCGAGCCGCTCTACGGGCCGCGCAGCGCGGAGCGTTTCCAGCGTGCCGCTCGCGAGCTCGGGCTTGACGCGGTCGCGGTCGCGATCCCGAACCTCGCCGACGATGTCGACACGCGTAAGGATCTCGACCGTGTGCACCTCCGCGCAGGACCCCACACGCAGTCCGCGCTCCAGGAGCTCAGGATCGCTTCGTGAAGGTTGCCGTCCTCACCGGCGGCGTCGGCGGCGCGCGCTTTCTGCGCGGCATCGTCGACGCGGTCGATCCCGCGACGGTGACCGCGATCGTCAACGTCGGCGACGACCTCGAAGTGCTCGGACTGTCGGTCTCGCCCGACCTCGATAGCGTGCTCTACGCACTTGCCGGCCTCGGGGACGACGAGCGCGGCTGGGGCAGGGCGGACGAGACCTGGAACGCGCTTGCCACTGTCGAATCGCTCGGCGGCGAGTCCTGGTTTCGCCTCGGCGACCGCGACCTCGGGCTGCACATCGTGCGTACGCAAGCCCTGAGCGAAGGCGCGCCGCTTTCCACGGTGACCGCGCGGCTCGCTGCGGTGCTCGGCGTGGAGGCCGCGATCCTCCCTGCGACCGACGAAGAGCTGCGGACGTGGCTCGACACGACGAACGGGAGCTTCCCCTTCCAGGAGTGGTTCGTCGCCCGCGCGCATCGCGACCCTGTCGACCGCGTCCGCTTTGAAGGTGCGACTGACGCGCAGCCCGCGCCCGGTGTGCTCGACGCGCTGCACGAGGCGGACCTGATCCTCGTCGCGCCGAGCAATCCATTCGTCTCGATCGGCCCCATCCTGGCCGTCGAGCGGATCAGGTCGGCCTTGGAGCGGCGGCGTGTTCCCTGCGTCGCCGTCAGTCCTCTCATCGGCGGCCTCGCCGTCAAAGGCCCGGCCGCACGAATGTTGCAGCGGCTGCAAGGAGGGACGACGGCCACGCACGTGGCGAGCTGTTACTCCGGGTTGATCGACGCGCTCGTCATCGACGAGAAGGACGCGGCCGACGCTGACGCACTCTCGAGCACCGGTGTCCGGCCGGTCGTCACGAACACGCTGATGCGCGACGCAGCTGCACGAAGGCGTCTCGCCGAAGTGGCCCTCGACGCGGTCGCGTTCGCATGAAGGTTGCGATCGTCGGCGGCACCGGCGCGTTCGGGCGCGCACTCGCAAAACGACTCCACGAGACCGGGAAGGATGAGATCCTCGTCGGCTCGAGGGACGCCGAGAGAGCGCAGGCGACCGCAGCGGAGCTCGGCATCGCCGGCGGCCGCAACCAGGACATCGTCGCGGAAGCCGATCTCGTTGTCCTCGCCGTCAAGTCGGATGCCACCCTCGAGACCGGAAGGGAGCTCGCTGCGGCGATCGGGACGACGCCCGTCCTGTGCGTCGCCAGCGATCTCAGGTTCGCGAAGGACGGCGTCCTTCCCGGCCGCCATCAGGGCTCGCTGGCCGAGGAGGTCGCGCGGATCGTTCGAGGGCCCGTCGCCTCGGGGCTGCAATCGTTCGCCGCGGCGAACCTGGTCGAGGGCGATCCCGGTGATGCCCTGATCTGCGGCGGCCAGGATCGCGCGAAGGAGCTCTCCCTCGAGCTCGCCGGACGCTTGGCCGATCGCGCCATCGATGTCGGTCCTCTCGAGAACTCGCGCGCGCTCGAAGGCATGACCGCCGTGATCCTCAACGTGAACAAGCGCTACAAGGCGCATGCCGGCATCCGCCTCACGGGCCTGCCCTGAGCGGCGAGCTCCGCATCATCCCGGTCACGGGCCTCGCGGAGATCGAGGAAGGGGACGACCTGGCCGAGCTCGTCGCCGCGAAGCTCGAGCTCGAGAACGGCGACGTTCTCGTGCTTGCGCAGAAGATCGTGTCGAAGTCCGAGGGCCGAGTCATTGCGCTCGCCGGCATCGAGCCCTCGGAAGAAGCGCGAGAGATCGCCGGTGACGACGAGGATCCGCGTCGCATCGAGGTCATCCTGCGGGAGGCCGCACGCGTTGTGCGAGTTCGGCCGCCGCTCGTCATCGCAGAGACGACACACGGCTTCATCTGCGCCTCAGCTGGGGTCGACGCCTCGAACGCACCCGAGCCAGAAATGCTCGTACTGCTTCCTCACGATCCGGATGCGTCCGCGAGAAGGATCCGCGATCGCATCCGCGAGCTGACCGGCCGTGAGGTCGCCGTCCTCGTCACGGACTCGTTCGGCCGTCCGTGGCGTCAGGGAACGATCGACGTCGCGCTCGGTGCGTCCGGGCTCGAGGTGATGCGTGACCTACGCGGAACGCGCGACCCCGTCGGCTACGAGCTCCACTCGACGATGATCGCGGTGGCGGACGAGATCGCGAGCGCCGCCGAGCTCGTGATGGGGAAGCTCGATGGCGTTCCGGCGGCAGTCGTTCGCGGCCTCGAGGTCGCGGGTGACGGACGCGCACTCGACCTCGTCATTCCCGAAGAGCGAGACCTGTTCCGCTAGCTGCTCCGCTGTCATAGGCTGGCCGCCGTGGAGGAGCTGCGGGAATCGGCCGTCGATCCGGACCCACTGGAGCAGTTCCGCCGCTGGTACGCCGAGGCCGAAGCGACGGGAATGAGGGCGCCGCAGGCGATGGCGCTGGCCACCGCGGCCGTTGACGGCGCTCCGTCGGTCCGGATGGTGCTGCTGAAGGGCGCCGACGAGCGCGGCTTCGTCTTCTTCACCGGCTACGTCAGCCGTAAGGCAGCTGAGCTCGAGGCGAATCCACGCGCGGCCCTTCTCTTCCACTGGGAGGCACTCGGTCGCCAGGTGCGGATCGAGGGTCGGGTCGAGCGAGTCGCCGGTCAGGAGTCCGATGCCTACTTCGCAACACGTCCACGTGGAGCTCAGCTCGCAGCTGCGGCGTCACAGCAGAGCTCGGTGCTGCGCGATCGAGCGGAGATCGACGACCGGGTCGCCGAGCTCGCGCGCGAGCATGAGGGCAGCGACGTGCGCCGGCCCGATCATTGGGGCGGCTACCGCCTCGTTCCCGATGCATACGAGTTCTGGCAGCACCGCGACGACCGCATGCACGACCGCCTGCGCTACCGGCGCTCGGACGGTGGCTGGGTCGTCGAGCGCCTCTCGCCCTAACGATCGAGTCGTACCAGCGCGTGCAGCCTGTCGTGGTCGTTTGGGTCGACGAACCGTCGAACGACCCGAAAGCCGGCCTTTTCGAACGCGCGCAACGAGGCGAGGTTCTCGGCGTCCGGATCGGCAATGCAGGCGTGAATCTCAGGGTCCGAGAAGATGATGTCGACCACGAACCGGCTGAGTGCTTTGGAACCGAGACCGCGGCCGGTCAGCTCCAGCTCCGCGACGAAGAGATCGACGCCGGCCACATTGTCCTCGACCGCGACGAGCTCGCGGTACTCCGGATAGTCGGAGACGCGGTACGTCTGGATGAATCCGGCGGGACGATCGTCCGAGAGGATCAGGTAGAGGTCGGTCGGCCTATTTCCTTCGATCGTCGGCAAGTAGTGCTGGACTACCTCGTCATAGGTCTCGCGGTCCGTCCACCAGCGCTGGACGTGCTCGCGCTGTAACCACTCGTACAGGAGAGGCAGATCGCCGGCCATCAGCAGACGAAAGCCGATCCTCACGCGAAAAGTGCGCCCAC
>VAXG01000088.1 GCA_005883355.1 Actinomycetota bacterium
TACCTGAAGGAGAGCGAGCGCGTGATCAGGCCGGCGAACATGTCGAAGCGCGCTCCGGGTAAAGGGCTCACATTCGTCGCGGCCCGCGACGAGACGGAGGTCGCCGTGATCAACCTGCTCGGCTCGCTCTTCCTTGGACCGACCGTCGGTCCATTCGAGGTGATCGACGAGCTCGTCGACGAGGCCCAGAAGCGGACGCCGGTGATCGTCGTCGACATGCACGCCGAAGCAACGAGCGAAAAGGTTGCTCTGGCGAAGTGGCTCGACGGCAAGGTGACGGCCGTCCTCGGAACGCATACGCACATCCAGACGAACGACGCACGCGTTCAACCGGGCGGGACGGCGGCGATCACCGACGCGGGGATGACCGGGCCACACGACTCCGTGATCGGCGTCCAGGCCGAGCTCGCCATCAGGGCGATGCGCACGGGAATGCCCGTGCGCTTCGAGACGGCAGCCGGCGACGTGCGCATCGAGGGCGTCCTGGTCGAGTGCCGCGAGGACGGCCGAGCGACGAGCTGCGAAGCCGTGCGCGTACCGGTGTAGCAGCACCGGTTCCAAACTCCGAGCTCAAGGGGACCCTGCGCGAGCGGCGGTTGTACGCCGTAACGTGACGACCAGCACGGCCACGAGCACGACCAACGTGAGATCTCGCGCCAGCAGCAACCACGAAAGCCCCTCCTCGAAGTTGAGGGCAAGCCTGAAGTAGCGGAACGGGAACCAGGTCTGCGTCAGGAGGAGCGCAACCCCGAGGAGCGCGCTCGCCAGGAGCCCTCGACGGCCACGCACGAGCGGGACGATCGGAATCAGCCAGATCGGGAACTGGGGCGACAGGACCTTCCCGAACGCGATGAACGCGCAAAGCGTCGCCGCGCTCGAGCGAACGAGCGCCTCGCGGCTCGCCGGCCCGCGCGCGAACGACACCCAGATCCAGATCAGCAGGGCCGCCTGCGCGACGACCGACGCGACCGCCACCCCGCCGGCGGCTGCGCCCCCCAGATTCTGGGAGCCGTGGCTGGTCTCCGCCGTCACGCCGAGACCGAAGACGTGGCGAGCTGCGAGGAGGAGTGCCGAGCCCAGGCTCTCCACCTGCAACGGCCGCCGCAACTGCACGCTGAGGCTCTGCCAGACGCCGCCCGGCGAGAGGACGACGAAAGGGGCAAAGATGACCGCTACGACGGCCAACGTGAGCCCGAGGCACGCGAGCGCCTCTCGCCGGCCGGCCCGTCTCCACACGAACGCGACCCCGAGAGGCACCAACACGGCCGGATAGAGCTTCGCGGTGATGCCGAGGCCGAGGAGAAGGTGGCCGAGGCGAAGTCTTCCCGACACGAGCGCGGCCAGGGCAGCGGCGACGATCGCCGCGGGCCAGAGGTCGAAGCGGCTGAGAAGGACCGACCCCAAGAGCAGCGGAGCAAGTGCCGCAAAGCAGAGGGAGGACCAGACGTTCACCGTGCTGCGTCGCAGAACACGCAGGACGACCGCCATCGCCATGAGCGCAACTGCGCCGCACAACCACATGATCGTTTCGAAGGAGCGCCGGAAGCCCGTTGTGACGTGCTGATCCTTGCCGGGCTTCGCAAGCCCGGGCAGGGCAAAGATCGGCAACGCACCGGGCGGGTACTCGAGCTCGAAGTCGCGGTACGGGACCTTCCCGTCTGCAATTGCATTGCCGTAGCGCTGGTAGACCGGCGTGTCGATCAGCTGCCTGTGCTTGTAGAAGCCGACGTGCAGCAACATCCACGAGACGACGAAGAGCGCGATCGCCGCGAACGCCGCCGCGACGACCGAGCGTTCAGACGCTTGCTTGTTGGGGTTGCTCCCGGGCACCGAAGAGCAGAGCAAACACGACGAAGGGGAAGAACCACGGGATGTACAGCCAGGACCAGTGCGTGAGGACGAGCTCGAAGCCGATCAGAAGCGCTCCCGTCAACGCGGCCAGCTGCAGCGGCGTCTTCGTGCGCGGCACGAACGCGGCGACCAACGCCCCGAGCACGAGCAACCCCTCGAGCACTCGCTGCACGATGTGGAGATCCGGGATTCCACGCGCGTGATACTGGGCCCAGTCCCAGAGTGAGAACGGCGACTCCCGCATGATCTGCGTCTTGAGCGTACGTTCGTAGAATGTCTGCGCAGCCTGAACGGGGTGACCGTCGAACAGCAGAATCGAGAAGGCAACAACCGTCGCAACGACGAATCCCGCAGCGAATGCAAGTGCAGGTCGAGGTCGCCGGACCGGGCCAGGGTACGTCAACCAGAGTGGCGCGACGATGAGGGGCGCGAACTTCGTCAAGCCCGAGAGGGCGACGGAGATCCCGCGCGCCCAGGGAGAACCGGCCAGCCAGAACCCGAAGATGAGGAACGCCGGCACGATCGTGTCGTTGGTGTTCGACATCGACGCGTATTGCGTGAACGGGAAGGCGGCCCAGGCAAAGACGAGCGCGGCACCGAGCCAGCGCCCGCCGTAGCGTAAGCCGGCAAGGCCGAGGCCGAGCGCGCAGAGCACGTCGAAGATGATCGAGGTGAGGTGCACCGCCGGGAGCTTGTCCCACTTCCCGGACCAGCCCCGGATCCAGTAGCCGGGCAGATACGCCTCATAGGCGACCGGACCATAGGTGTCCCCCAGCGGGTTCGCGGACTCACAGCGGCCGTTGAACTGGATGCGGTCGCGGATCTCGCCCGCCGAGTCGGCGGGACCGCATGCCTTCAGGGCGTCTTCCTTCGGAAAGTTGTCGTACGGCATCACGCCACTCGAGATACGCTGTGCGCCGATCACTCCGGCATAGCCGACATCGATCACGTTGGAGTCCTCGATATTGAGGCCGACGCGGAAGCCGATGATGAAGACCGCGGCCGCGAGCAGCACCGTCGGCTTCCAGAGCGGGCGGGCGGCACGAACGGGTCGTCCCCGCGCGCCGATCCACACACAGCGCGCGAGCAGGTACAGAAGCGGCGGATAGACGAGCGGCACGCTCGTGAAGACGTTCCCGTGGTTGAAGTACCAGAGGGACACGGAGAAGGAGAGAAGCGCGACGAGGTCGAGGTTCCGAAGCGAAAGCGGCCGGCGAAAGTCCAGGAGCCCGAGCAGGAACACGAAGCAAAACGGAAGCCAGTAGCGGAGGCTGTTGATCTTCTTGCCGCCGAATGCGCCCTCGTATCCGCGGGCCATCTTCCACGCGACCTGCGGGCCGGTCCACGCTTCGGTGACGCGGGTCGTGCTGTCGTCCACCTTCCCGGTGGCGATCACGCCTGCGTCGACCTTGTCGTTCTTCTTCCACGTGACGGTGACGTTCCAGCAGCCGCCCGTCCCACCGGCGGAACACTTCGAGGAGTCGGGCTCGTAGGTCGCGTCGGTGACCCGTCCGTCGTGGGGATAGCGGTCGAGCCAGTCCGCAACCTTGTCGTTCCCGAGGAAGAGTGCTGTAGCACGTTCCTTGGTCAACCGGGGTTGGGCAGCACCCGAAGCGGCGGGAACCAGGATCGCCGCCGCCAGCACGGCCACGGCTGCGAGCAGGTACAGCCTCAGTGCCGTCTCCGGAACGACCAGAGCTTGTTGCCGACGAAGTTCGCCGGGGTGACGGTGATGATCGCGATCGCCTGCGCCACGATCTTTCCCACACCCAGCCTGACCAACAGGGTCAGGATGGCGAGGTTGCCTACGTAGACGATCACCGACACCACGAAGAACCGCACTCCCTGGTGACCAAAGTGGCCACGATCGCGGCGAAAGGTCCAGAGCCGGTTCCACAGATAGTTGTTCGTCACGGCGACGAGGAACGAGCCGGTCGCCGCCAGCCGGTAATGCAGATTGGCGCCGTCGAGCAGAGCGACATAGACGAGCAGGTTGACGATGTAGCCCGAAGCCCCCACGAGGCAGAACTTCGCCAGCTCCTCCCAGTTGCTCCGCCGACTCAGGGCTCGTTTGACGCGGACGCGCAGTCCCGCGGCGACGGCTGCGTCCCGGTCGTCCATGCGGCTGGGGAAACTAGCTGTTAAGCCGCGGTGCGGCGTTTGAGAGCAAACCGGAGCCCGTCGTCGAACGGGATCCGCTGCTTGTCCACGATCGCGGCGACCACCCGCCCGTCCTCCGCCACGACGAGATCTCGCAGAGGCCCGAGCCGCCGTCCGTTCCGCTCTACCGGCGCGCCACGCAAGCGGCTCAGGGCAAGTGTCCGAGAACGGTAGAAGTCGAGCTCGCGCTGCTCGAGGAGAACGAGCGGGGACAGGATGCGAATCTCCGCACGGCCAACGGCTGCGGTCGGCAGAGGCAGGAAGCGGTGCACCTCGTCGCCGCAGAAAACGTCGAGCCCGACTGCCCGCCGGGCATCACGGTCGAGCAGCAGGTCGATCGGGCGACCGAGCTGGATCCCGTGCAGCCGCACAGGCAGGGCCAGCAGCTCGTCTCCCGTCCTCTCCTTCATCCCCGCCGCAATGGTGCCCAGACCGACCGGACGCAAACACCTCAGAACCCCTCTTCTCCAAGGAGAGGAACGAAGCGACACGGTACGGAGCGCAGCACGGCCGGGCCCTCGGGGCTGCGGACGATCACCTCGAGCCGCTGCATCCCGCGCCGCCCGACCGGCACCACGAGACGCCCGCGTGGCTCGAGCTGCTTGTAGAGAGTCCGCGGCAGCTCCGGTGCCGCCGCCGCGACCGCGATCGCGTCGAAGGGCGCGCGCTCGGGAAGACCGCGCGATCCGTCGCCGACATGGACGCTGACCCGGCCGTAGCCGGCCGCTTCGAGATTCGCCCGCGCACGCTCCGCGAGCTCCGGAATGCGCTCGATCGTGTCGACCTCCTCGGCGAGCTCGGCGATGACGGCGGCCTGATAACCGGAGCCCGTCCCGACGTCGAGAACATGCTCCGGGCCGGTCAGCGAAAGCGCCTCGCAGATCCGCGCGACCATGTACGGCTGCGAGATTGTCTGGCCGTCGCCGATCGGTAGCGCGGCGTCGTCGTAGGCGCGGTCGCGCAGGTTCTCCGGCACGAAGAACTCGCGCGGCACCCGTTCCATCGCGGCGAGCACGCGCTCGTCGACGACGTCCCGGCCACGCAGCTGCGCGTCGACCATCCTCCTGGCCTTGATGGCGGGATCAGGCAGCACGCGTGAGCGTCTGGGCGTAGGCGGGAGGCGCCACACCGAAGTGCCGAAGTACCGCAGGGGCGATCTCCACGATGGATTGCGGTTGCGCATCGATCCCGATCGTCAGCATCGGGACCTCGGAGTCGCCACGCCGCAAGGAGCCGTGACTCCCACCGCCGGAGTGATGGCGGCCGGCCAGATCGGCGAACTCGAATCCCGGGGCGGCGGAGACGATCACCTCACCCGCGTTCGGATTGTGCAACGCAGCCCATGCTCGGTCCAGACCGCCTGGATACCCGAGCACGACCTCGTCCCCGGTCGTGCTCCACCCATCCGGCCCGCGGGCAAAGCGCAGTTCCTCTCCTTCGCGTCGCGCGATCGCGGTCGCTCCTTCGAGGAACAGGACGGTCTCTGCAGACTCTTCCTCGTCGAGCCGCTCTGCGAGCGCCCGTGCGTCGGGCGCGGCACCGCCGAGCCGATACAGCATTCCGGCCCGGTTAGACGCGGTGACGAGCACGTCGTCGAGATCCCCGAACGACGACTCCAGGCGGACGTGCTCGGCGACATGTGTCTGCCCGTGGTCGGAGCAGAGAACAACCGCGTAGCGCTCGAGGAACTCCTCCGGCCCGCCGGCCGCGTCGAGGAGCGCGCCGACCGCGGCATCGCTTCGCGCCAGGGCTTCGAAAGCCCCATCGGGGCCATGAGCGTGCGAGGCGAAGTCGTAGTCCGGTAGGTAGTAAACGAGGAAGTCGAAGCCGTCGCGCGTGACGAGCCAGCGACCGACCGCGGCCGCGTAACCGTCGATGGAGCCGTGCGACCTCCCGAAGACCGCAAGCGGCGCGCCGGTCGGATCCGACTCGAACAAGTTGTAGAAGAAGAAGCGCTTGGGCCCGTAAGCCGGGAACGTCAGTCCCGGCAGCGTGGGCAGGTGCGGGGTGCGGCCGCGGTAGCAGGTGATGTTGATCGCTGCGGCCGTCAGCCCGGCGTCCTCGAGCGCTTCGTAGACGGTGACCGCCTCCGTGCCGAGGTGAAGCCGGTTCATGTTGATGGTCGTGTCGAGGAGCGAGCGCGTCACTCCCGCGGCCCGCACCGCCCCGAAAGAGGAGCCGTACTCGACGAGCCGCGCGCGCTCGCGGTCGTACCAGACCAGATGCGGGATGCGATGGATGTCCGGGTGCGAACCGGTCGCAATCGACGAGAGACACACGGGTGTCAGCGAGGGGAACGTGGAGATTGCGCGCGAGTAGGACCCCTGCTCGGCGAGGAACGAAAGGGCCGGCGCTCGACCGTCACCGACCGCCGACTCGAACATCGACGGCGTCAACCCGTCGATGACGATGAGGATGAGCCTCTTAGTCTTTGGCAAGCGAACGCAATCCGGCGTAACGCTCGCCGGCACGGCCGCGCAGGCGGGCGGCCAACGCGGGAACGAGCGTCGCCTCCAGATACCCCGCGACCGGAATCCAGGCCACGGCGGCGATCAGAACTGCAGCAAGGGTGATGAAGATCGCGGTGCCGAATCGTGAGCCGCCACGGCGGAGCGTCCCGGAGACCAGTTGCGCGGCGCCGATGGAGCCGAGCGCACCGCCGACACCGCCGCCGACGGCTTCGTCCCACTGGCCGAGGGCGAATCCTACGGCGACACCGGCGGCTACGGCGAGGACGAGTGCGGCGGCCAGCGCAGCTCGCGTGCGTGTCAGCACTCCCGCCAGAAGCACCCCGACTGCGACGCCGAGCCCTGCGCAGACACCGATCCAGTACCAGCTACCCATCGGTAACCGAGTGTAGTTTGCGCGGCCGGTTTGCAGGGAAAAGAAGAGTTAGTTCCCTCCCCGCCGAGCCACCCGGGAGGACTAACCGCTTGAGAGACGACACCAAGCCGACGCTGGTCTTTTTCTGGTCCGAACGGTCCGGCCCGGCGCGGCGCATGGAGAGCCTCCTCGCGCATCTTGCGCGAAAGGAGCGCAGCCGACTCCGCGTGATGCGCGTCGACATCCAGGAGCGGCCGGAGCTAGCCGAGCGTTTCCTCGTCGAGTCCGTGCCGACGCTCGTCCTCGTCAAGGGCAAGCGCGTTGTCGACCGGATCGAGGGACGCGCGAGCGCTCCTAAGATCGAGGGCATGCTCGCGCCCCATCTCGCCGCCGCAGCAGCGGCGTAGCGGCAAAACCGGTTCCCGGCCTTCTCCGTAGGTCCCGTGACGCCCGGGTGCCACTGCCCCGGTGCCCGGGCGCCTTCGTGATCCGGGCAGCATAGGATGTCCGTTAGTTCTGGGGAGAAAGGAGAGCGAATGCATCGGCGATCTCTTCTTGCCGCCACCGTACTGGCCGCGCTGGCAACGGTCGGCACGGCCGGAGCCCGGCCCGACGGTGGCGACCAGGGAACCATGTGTGTCCACAACACGCGCCTTGTCGCCGCAAACGAGACAACCGGAAGCACCTCGACGGCCAAGGGTCATGCTCAGATAAAGGTTCAGAACGACGGGGCGATCCAATGGAAGGTCTTCGTGCTCAACCGGGACGGGGAAACCTTCTTCGCCGGCCACGTTCACGTCGGTCTGGTTGGTGTCGCAGGCCCCGTCGTTCTGCCGCTCCATCTGGGACCCGCGACGACCGCGCGGCAGATCAGGGACCGGGGCGAAAGTTCTGCCTCCACCACCCTCGGCGCGGCGATCTGCACGAACCCGTCGAACTACTACGTCAACTACCACACGACCGCGTTTCCCGGAGGCGCGATCCGCGGACAGCTCGGCTAGACCCGCGGGCGAGGGGCGGCGCGGCCGCCGCCCCTCGCCGACTGCTCGAGCCTTCGGATCACCGCGAGACCGAACTCGGCCGCGCGCGCGCCGTCGACGACGCGGTGGTCGAATGTGAGCGACACGAAACCGGTGTCGGCGGCGACGACTTCACCGTCCCGGACCACCGGTCTCGGGCCGATACGGCCGATGCTCAGGATTGCGACCTCTGGATGATTCACGATCGGCGTCTGCATGAGGCCGCCGAGCTTGCCGGCGCTCGTCACGGTGAACGTCGAGCCGCGCAGCTCTTCCGGCTTGAGTGCTCCAATGCGGGCGGCTTCGGCGAGCCGTTCGACATCGGCGCCCAGCTCTTCCACTGAGCGTGTGGAGCAGTCCCGGACGACCGGCACGACGAGCCCTTCGTCGGTCTGCACGGCGACGCCGAGGTCGTAACGGTCGAGGAAGACGATCTCGTCTCGCTCGAGCCGCGCGTTCAGCTCCGGGAACTCCTTCAGCGACTCGGCGCAGGCCTTCAGCACCCTAGGGACGAGCTGCTTCAGATCGACGCCGGAGAAGTCGCACTCCTCCACCCACGTGACCGCTGGGACTTCTCGGTGCGCCCGCGCCATGTGCTCTG
>VAXG01000089.1 GCA_005883355.1 Actinomycetota bacterium
GAGCACTGCGGCTTCTCCTCGAAGCCGACGTTGAACCAGACGGGCGAGTTGAAGGAGGCGAGCTGGTTGACGAGGATCGCCTTCAGCTCGGCCTCGAAGGTCTCGGCCTCCTCCTCGGTTGCGAAGTAGCCGTCGGCGCGGCCCCAGCCGGCGATCGTGTCGACGACGCGGCCGATCATCTGCTTGACGCTCCGCTCGCGCTCGGGCGAGGTCATGCGGCCGCGGAAGTACTTCTGGGCGACGATATTCGTCGCTGTTTGCGACCAGAACTTCGGGAACTCGACGTCCTTCTGATCGAAGACCGGCTTCTCCTTGCCGGGGATGAAGGCGTCCCGGATCTCCCACTCGATCTCGTCGAACGGGTCGCGGCCCGGAATCGTGAAATAGCGACGCACGGCCAGGCTTGCCGTTTCGTCGACGACGGTGTTCTCAGCCAGCGGGGTTGCCGGAGCCTGAGTCTCTATGTCCTTGGCGGTCGCCATCCTGTCCCTCCCGAGCGCTAGTCCTACGGATATCAGTCTCGATCGGTGTGATGGTGCGTCTTCTAGGAGGCGCCGCCGATCGGGATCTGGACCATAGAAACAGCCCCGGACGTAACCCCAAGTGTAGCCGCGAGGCCGCTTCCCAAGCCGGATTCCGGCGCCGCCGACACGCCGGAGGGGAGTCCCTCGGACGAGTGATTCGCCGCAAGTTGTGGCGGTGCCACGGTTCTTCTCCGCTAACGCGAATGCGGCTCAGATCGATGACCGGTTGGCTGCCGCTGTGGGTGGTGGTCGCTCTTGCCCTGGCCGCAGGGGGAAGCGCCCGCGCCGACGTGTGCGTGGTCATAAATCCGGTCCTCGACATTGGTTGCCGCGATGTACAGGGTGCGCCCGCTGGAGGGGAACCGACGGCAAGCTCGGAGCCGGCGGGCGCGCCCCGCGAACCGGAGCCCGCGACGCGGAGCTCGACCGTCGTGCGCTACGACCCGAACCGTGTGGCCGTGACCTTCAAACCCGGGGTCACGCGCGCGCGGGTCGCCGCGGTGATCTCCGGTGCCGGCGGGACGCTCGTGCAGGCCATTCCCAAGATCAATGCCTACCTCGTCGGGGTGGAGCCGGAGCAGCGAGCCGAGGTGTTGGCATCGCTGCAGTCGTCGGCAGCGGTGGCGAGCGCCTCGAAGGAGCCGATCGCCGAAGCGTTCGACACGAGCCCAGACGACACGGACTGGCCAC
This sequence comes from Actinomycetota bacterium, assembly GCA_005883355.1. Classification (GTDB taxonomy): domain Bacteria; phylum Actinomycetota; class Thermoleophilia; order Gaiellales; family Gaiellaceae; genus 3-1-20CM-4-69-9. The sequence continues at coordinate 1,215 of VAXG01000089.1, forward strand.
AACAGGACGGCTTGCGTGTCGCAGGCTTCCCCAAGGCCTGGGACGTCACGCAGGGCTCGAGCAAGATCGTCGTCGCCGTAATCGACACCGGCGTGGACGCAAACCATCCGGATCTGCGCGGCGCGCTCGTGCCGGGCTGGAACTTCATCGGTAACAACGCCAATCCGTCCGACGACCACGGACACGGGACCGCGGTGGCCGGCGTCATCGCGGCCCGCTCGAACAACCACGTTGGCGGAGCCGGAGTCTGCTGGCGTTGTCTCGTCATGCCGATCAAGGCGCTCGACTCGAAGGGAAGCGGCGACGACACGCTGATCGCAGCCGGGATCGTGTGGGCTGTCGACCACGGCGCGCAGGTGATCAACCTCAGCCTCGGCGGGCCGGGCTCGAGCGTCGAGCTCGCAAATGCGTTGGCGTATGCGAGCGCGAAGGGCGTGGTCGTCGTCGCGGCGGCCGGCAACGCGGGGGTCACGACGCAGTTTTACCCGGCCGCGGATCCCCACGCGGTCAGTGTCGCCGCGACGACCGTGGCCGACAACCGCTACTCGTGGTCGAACTTCGGCTCGTGGGTGCGCCTCGCCGCTCCCGGTTGCAATGTCGCACCGATTCTCGGCGACGGCTACGGCACCTTCTGCGGCACGTCGTCGGCGACGCCCGTCGTCGCCGGCCTCGCTGCGCTCGAATTGAGCGCCCAGCCTGCAGCGACAGCGTCTGAGGTCGAGGACGCGCTTGCGCACGCCGCCGTTCCGCTGCCGGCGTTCGTGCAGTACGGTCGCATCGACGCGGGGAAGACGCTCGCGCTGCTGCGGCCGGCCGCGGCGAAGAGTGCCGTCTTCCGCGGAATGGTCGGCCCCCAGGTTCGCTCGCGTACCTACAGCCTCGACCTCGGCGCGGGCCCGTTCACCGCGGTGCTGCGCTTCACCGGCGGCAAGCGGCTCACGCTTTCCACTCCTCTCGGTCAGGTTGCGGGCCGCAGCCCGCTTCAGCTGAACGGAATATCGACAACGGGGACGTTCACGCTGCGTGTGACCGGGACGGGAGCGAAGACCTCCTTCGTGCTCGCGGTGGCCTATGTCGCGTAGCTCGCATGGCATCACTCGATCGAGTGATTCGGCGCAAGTGCGACAGCGCTGAGCGGTCAACTCGAACGATGGCTACGAAAGAAGGGGTTATGAGAGCTAGGTGCTTGCTCGTGATCGCCGCAGTTGTGGCGCTCACGCTCGGCACGGCGCAAGCCGCGCTCGCCGACAACAATGCGACGGGCTCGGTCGGGGCAGTGCAGACCGGACCGGTCGGAGTCACACCGACCGCGGGCACGAGTCAGGCGGGCGCAACTGCCGCCGCCTCCGTCCCGGTTGCAGTGGGTGGCTCGGGCAACAACACCGCGACGAACTCCGTGGGCGCTGTGCAGGCCGGTGGTGGAAACACATCGAACGGCTCTACCGGCAGCGCGCAGGTCAGCTCCGTGAGTGCGTCACCGTCGGCATCGGGCGGCGCCTCGGGCTCGAACGCGAGCGCAGGCGTCCCGGTGACCGTCGGCGGCGGTGGCACCAACACCGCGTCGAGCTCGACCGGCGGTGTTCAGATCGGCGGCGGCAACTCGGCCACCGGCTCGTCCGGCGTGCTGCAGTCGGGCTCGCCGCAGGCGTCTCCCGCCGCCGGTGCGTCCATCGTCGGCGAGGCGGTCTCAGCCTCGGCACCGGTGGGCGGTACAGGTAGTGGCAACAGTGCAGCCGACTCCGTTGGAGCAGCACAGGTCGGCGGCAGTAACACGGTCACGCGTTCGTTCCTCGAAGCGCAGTCCGGTGCAGCGACGGCCGGCACGACTGCAGGTGCGGGCGACACGACGACGTCGGCGCCCGTGACGGTCGGCGGCGGCGGAGCGAACTCCGCCACCGATTCGATCGGCGCCGGACAGGTCGGTGGTGGGAACACCGCCACCGGCTCGGTCGGGACGGTTCAGTCCGGCCCGGTCGGTGGGACCCCGTCGCTCGCTTCCGGTCCGACCGCCATGGGGACCGCAACGGCGGCCTCGACTCCGGCAACGTCGGCGTCGACACCGGCGTCCGCAACCGGAGCGCCGTTGCCGGGTACGCGTACGTCAGAGGGCGCGCCACGCCCGAACCGCAACACGTTCGGCGCCACGAAGACGCCGACCAGTGGGCCGCAGAAGCTGGGCCAGCTCCCGTTTACGGGACTCGGCTTGCTGCTCATCGTCCTGCTCGGGCTGATCCTCGTCGCCACGGGTCTCACGACCCGCACGCGCACGCGCCTGAGCGTCTAGCTAGAAGGAGGGGCCTGCGGGCGGCGGATCAGGCGCCGCCCGACGGGCCTGCATGCGTCGGGCGATCAAGCTCACTCCGGCGGCCGCCATCAACGCGAACGCGAGCCCGCCGAGGATGAGCAGCGGAATCGGAATCGAGTCCGCCGTGCTCGGACCGAGCTTCTGCGCCAGCCAGTGGAAGACGCCACCCCTGCCCCCCGAGCCGGTCCCGTTCGGGCCGCCACCGCCGCCGCCGATCGGCACGACCAGCGTGTCGCCGGTCACGTGGCCGCCGTGCTGGCGGATGGTCGACTGCAGGGCGCGCGTGAGGTCCTGGCGCAGGGTTCCGTAGATGGCCTGGTCCTCCGGGATGTTCTTCAGCGCCTCGCGGTAGCAATGAACGGGATACGTCTTGTCGACGCGGCCGTCGACGTACCAGTCGTGGATCAGCGCGGCGGAGCAACTGCTCATCGATCGCGCCTGGGCGGGCTGCGCGGTGCCGAGTGCCGCTGCCACCGCAAGCGCGGCGATGACGAGGATGAGGGGCTTCGAAAACTTGGGCATGCGGGGGCCGGGCTACGGCTTGCGCGAGACTCTAACGACGATCTTGCCCACCTTGCCGGATGGGAGTATGCGTGCGATGAGTCACTTGTAAGCGCTTTGTAAGTGGCTTTCGGCTCCTTCCCCGGCTCCCCTCCATTCCCGTTCGAACGTCGGGCAGGCTTTCCGGATGCGGCCTGCGGCTCTGTTAGCTTCGCGCGCGATGCGCTGGCCCGTCCTTTGGGGAGCCGCGGCCGGCGGGCTGGCCTTTGCGGCGCTCTTCTTCAGCGACGGGTCGAGCCAGTCCCGGATCTTCTGGATCGGGGCGCCGGCGGTCCTCCTGGCGGCGATCGGCTGGGCCTGGCGACCGCCGCGGCTGCCGCCGTGGGGCTCGGCGTTCTTCGTTTGTCTGGCGGCGTTCGTGGTGTGGCAGGGCGTGTCGACCGCCTGGTCGATCCAGCCGAGCCGATCATGGGACTACACGAATCGCGGGCTCGTGTACTTCGCGTTCGCGGCGGTCGGGGCGCTCCTCGGCGGCGTGCCCATGCGGCGGTACGCCGCGGCTGGTTGCGCGCTGCTCGGCGTGCTCTTCGTCTGGGCCTTGGTCGCGAAGGTGATTCCCGGGCTGTATCCGGACTACGGGCGGCTGGCTCGCTTGCGGTATCCGGTCGGGTACTGGAACGAGCTCGCTTTGCTCGCGTCCGCGTCCGTGCCGCTCGGATTGTGGGCGGTCGGCCCGCGGCATGACCGTCGCGCGCGCGTGGCCGGAACGCTGTTGCTGTATGCGGCGCTCGTGGTCACGGTCCTGACGTACTCGCGCGTCGGGATCGTGCTGACGGTCGTCGCGGCGCTCATGTGGCTCTGGCTCGACCGCGACCAGCTTGCGGCGCTTGGGCCATTGGCGCTCGCCTGGATCGCCGGCGCGGCCGTTGCCGGGGTCGGTTTGCTGCTTCCCGGCGTCAGCTCGGACGGGCAATCTCATCACGTCCGCGTGCGGGACGGCCTCGTGTTCGGCGCAGTGGTCGTCGTCGGCGCCGTGGTCGTAGCTCTCGCTTCGCGGTTCGCATTGTCGCGTGCGGTCGATCGGCGCGTCGCACGAGTGGCAGCGGTGGCGCTCGTCGTTCTCGTGGTCGCTGCGCTAGCTGCGGCGGTCGTGCGCGCGGGCGGCCCTTCGGACTTCGTCAGCGCGCGCTGGCACGAGCTCTCGAACAAGGTCAGCGCGCAGGTGCCCAACACGCCGGGCCGCGTCCTCAGCGGCAGCTCGAGCAACAGGTGGCGGTGGTGGAAGGAGTCGTGGAACGCCTTCACCGACAAGCCGCTGCAGGGAACCGGCGCCGGAACGTTCGAGCTCGTCGACCGCGTCGAGCGCAACTCGCCGCTTGCGACGATCGAGCCTCACTCCGTGCCGCTGCAGTTCCTCAGCGAGACCGGGATCGTCGGGTTCTTGTTGTACGCCGCTGTCGTTGTGTCAGCCGCGATCGCCGTTCTTCGGCGCGAGCGAGCGCGCGCATGGTTGGCGCTTGCTCTTGGAGCTGCACTTTGTTTCGTGCACTCCTGGGTGGACATCGACTGGGACTTCATCTCGGTGCAGGGGACGCTCTTCCTTACGCTGGGAGCTCTCGTGTGCGGGCCAGGAACTCCGGTCCCGGGCCGGCGCCGGTGGCTGGTCTCCGCGGCGATCGGCGTGTGTGCGCTGGCCGGGCTGTACTCGGTGACGTCGCCGTGGCTGTCCGTCAACCGCATCAACGCCGCGAACGATGCGATCGTCAGGGACGATCCTGGGCAGGCGCTGGCCGATGCGCGGTCCGCACGGGCGTTCAATCCACTTTCGGTCGATGCGCTGTTTATCGAGGCGATCCTGGAGCCGAGCGACGCGAAGGCGCTCGAGCTCTACCGGCGCGCGCGCGATCTGGAGCCCACGAATCCGGAGACCTGGTACCAGCTCGGCGCGTTCGAGTTGAGGTACCTCAAGCGCCCGCGAGATGCGTACCGCGATCTGAATGAGTCGTACACGCTCGACAGCTACGGCCCGGCGAGCCTGAAGGGCGGCCCGCTCGACCAGGCGCGCTGCAAGATCGACCCGGCTACCTGCCCGTGATCAGGACGAGGTGCGCGCCCATCAGCTGTGTGGTGCGCATCCCGTCGAGTGGCCGGACGATGCGGACGTGCAGATCGTGTCCGAGCCGCGCTCCTTCGGCTGCGTAGCCGGGGCGGTACATGATCAGCGTGCGGGGTGTGTCGCCGGCGGCGTTGCCGATCTGGCCGAGCTGGTAGCCGTGTGCGCTCACCCGGTCGGCGGCGCTGTGTGCAGCTCCGGCCTGGCCGCCGCCGTTCAGGACCATCACGGAGGTGTCGCCGCGGGAAAGGGCCGTCTTCTTCGCGGGCGCGGGCTGGGCGGTGCGAACGCGAGGTGGTCCCGCGGCGGCGGCGGTCGTCTCGCGCAGGTGCTTCGCGATCGGATTGCCGAGCAGAACGATCGCGACGGCGGCGAGGGCGACGAGCTCGACCGCGGCGACCGCGCTGACGGCGATCGTCGCACGGCGCCAGGGCCGGATCGCGTCGATGTCGATGTCGATGTCCTGTGCGTGCTGCATCGCCCGGAGCGAGTTCGGCCTGCGCGAGCGCGCTCCTTCAAAGGGTCGTGTCCCTTCCGGCTGGGGTCAGACCCTTGCCGTTCGAGACGTGGCTCCTTAGATGGAGGAGATCCAGGCCCACGTTTCCGCGAGGCCTTCGTCCAGCGAATGCTCCGGCTCCCAGCCGAGCTCGCGCCTCGCGAGCGACGCGTCAAGGACGCTGCGCTGCAGCTCTCCCGGCCGGGCCTCCGCGAACTCCGGCTCGCGCTCCACGCCGGCGACGCGCTGGATCCGCTCGTACAGCTCCAGCACCGACGCCTCGATCCCCGTGCCGATGTTCAGCGCGCCGCCGGGATGCTCGACGGCGGCCAACGTCGCTGCCACGACGTCGCCCACGTACACGTAGTCGCGCGTCTGCGTTCCATCCCCGAAGATCCTGGGGGCCTCGCCGTCGCGGAGCCGGCTCATGAAGATCGCGACGACACCCGCTTCGCCCGTCGGATCCTGACGCGGCCCGTAGACGTTCCCATAGCGCAGCGACACGTGAGCGGTCCCGTACAGACGGTTGTACGCGGCGATGTACTCCTCGCCCGCGAGCTTCGACACCCCGTAGGGCGCGAGCGGCACGCGCGGATGGTCCTCGCGCGCGGGGCCCTCGCATTCGCCGTAGATCGCGCCGCCCGTCGAGCTGAAGACGATCTTCGTCCCGTGCGCGCGCGCCGCCTCGAGCACGTGCAGCGTGCCGACCACGTTCACGTCCGCGTCGAAGTCTGGCCGCTCGACCGACAGGCGGACGTCCGCCTGAGCTGCAAGATGGAAGCAGACCTCCGGCCGCACCTCCTCGAAGACGCGTCCGGCATCGCTGCGGATATCGGCCTCGTGGACGCGCACGCCCGTCGCGACGTTGTCGGCCTTCCCGCTGGAGAAGTCGTCGAGCACGTGCGCCTCGTCCCCGCGCGCAAGCAGCCCGTCCACCACGTGCGAGCCGATGAAGCCCGCCCCTCCTGTCACGACCGCCCGCACGCGCCGTATCGTACGGACGGCGGTGTTCGTCACCTTCGAAGGCCTGGATGGGTCCGGGAAGACCACGCAGGCGGAGCTCCTCGCCGAAGCGCTCCGCGGGGAGGGACACAGTGTCATCGCCACGCGGGAACCGGGCGGCACGCCGCTCGGGGAGGAGGTGCGCCGCCTGCTCCTCGAAGGGATGGAGATGAGCGCCTGGGCCGAAGCCGCGCTCTTTGCGGCGGCCCGGGCCGAGCTCGTCGAGCGCGTGATCGCCCGCGCGCTCGAGGCCGGGCACGACGTCGTCTCCGACCGCTACGTCGACTCGTCGCTCGCGTACCAGGGCCACGCGCGCGATCTCGGCATCGACGAGGTCTACGAGCTCAACCGTGTCGCGACGCGCGGCCTCCTGCCGGACGTCACATTCGTCCTCGAGGTGGATCCCGACACGTCCGCGGCACGTGTCGGCAAGAGCCCTGACCGCATCGAGCGGGAGGGACGGGACTTCCGCCAGCGCGTGCTCGACGGATACCGCATAGTCGCCCGGAAGTACCCGAACCGCGTGCTGCTGCTCGACGGCACGCGGCCAGCTGCTGAACTGCACGAGGAGATCCGTGGACGTCTTCGAGAACATCTCTGAGCAGGCCGAGGCGAAGCGGTTGCTGCGCGCCGCGCTCGCAGACGAGGGCCCCGCGCACGCGTACCTCTTCTATGGACCACCCGGCGTCGGCAAGCGCGCGGCTGCAGTCGCGTTCGCCGGCGAGTTGATCGGGGAGCGCGGGCGCGTC